>FR899766.1:0-5398 GCA_000437355.1 Firmicutes bacterium CAG:460 | reverse complement strand
GAATATAGAAATATGATAGTAAATGCAATATGGTATTTAGGTGATTACTCAGACGCAAGTGCCAATGCTGAAGCTTTTTATAAATATGAAAGAAAATCAAAGACCACAACGGGATATATAGGATTAATGTATCCAAGTGATTATGGATATAGTGTATTATCAAGCAGTTGTGTAAGAACAACAAATTTAGAGTTTTATAGCAGTGCAACATGTGCAGGACAAAGTTGGCTATATGGAAAAGGAAATGAATGGACACTTACACCGGTTTCTTCCATTGCGACAGTATTCTATTTAAGTGATGATGGTAGACTTTACTACGCACAAAATGCTTATGGCGGATATAATTCTCGCCCTGTCTTATACCTTGACAGTTCAGTATTCTTGTATGATGGTGATGGTAGTTTAGAAAATCCTTATATTATTGGGATGTAATATATAAATTGATAGAGTAATCTATCTTTTTATATTGCAATTTGTTATAAAAGTTTGTATACTTATATCGAGGTAGTTATGAGTAAGAAAAGTAGTAATAAAAAAGTTTTAAGTTTTAAAAAATATTTAGTTATATTTTTAGTAATATTAAGTATTATGTTTAGTGGATTAATATATTTTATAAATGTATTACCTTTAGAATACTTTTGGGTATTTATAGTTACTTTGGGTATAATAGATGTAATAGTTTCATTGTTATTATTAAGTAATGGACATGTAAGAAATTTAGTTGGTGGTTTCTTTTCATTTATTTTAATAATAGGAATGATATTTGGAATAAATTATAGTTTAAATACAATGGATTTCTTTAAACAATTTGGGTTTAATGAATATAAGATAGAAAATTATAATATATTAGTTTTAAATACAAGTAATTATAAAAATATAAAAGATTTAAATAATCAAGTAATAGGGTATTTAGATAAAGATAAGTATGAAGGATTAAATAAAGCGATAGATAAGTTAAGTAAGAAAATTAGTTTTAAAAGTAATATAAGTAGTGATGTAAGTGATTTATTTACTAAGTTAGAAGAAAATATTGTAAATGCAATTATTTTAGAAGATGCACAAATTAGTATATTAAAAGAGCAAGTAAGTAATTATGATGAAATAATAAAGTCTATTGATGTAATAGAAGTTGAAATTAAAAATAAAGATATAGGTAAATCTGTTGATGTTGTAAATAATTCATTTAATATATATATTTCTGGTATAGATACTTATGGAAGTATTAATAAAGTATCTAGAAGTGATGTTAATATTATTATGAGTGTTAATCCCACTACAAAAGAGATATTACTTACAAATATTCCTAGAGATTATTATGTTAAATTACATACTTTTGGGGAATATGATAAATTAACTCATGCTGGTATTTATGGGATTGATGAAAGTATTCATACTTTAGAAGATTTATTTGATACTAAAATTAATTATTATGTTAAAGTTAATTTTACTTCTTTAGTTGATATTGTTGATGCTTTAGGTGGGGTTACAGTTAATTCTAAATATAGTTTTGTTTCTCAGGACGGTTATTCATATAAAAAGGGAGAAAATGTTTTAGATGGTAAAAAAGCATTATCTTTTGCTAGAGAAAGAAAATCATTTAAAGAAGGAGATAGAGTAAGGGGAGAAAATCAACAACTTGTTCTTACTGCCTTAATTAATAAAGCTATGTCTCCGAAGATAATAACTAATTATGTAGATATTTTAAAAGCTTTAAAGGGTAAGTTTGTTACAAATATAAGTGATGATGAAATAACTAAGCTTATAAAAATGCAATTAGAAGAGGGTAGTAGTTGGAGTATTAAATCAATTAGTGTTAATGGTAGTGATGCTATGGATTATGTTTATAGCTATAAGAAAACTAAATTATATGTTATGAAACCAGATGAAGAAACTGTTTTAAATGCTAAGAATAATATGAAGAAAGTTTTGGAAAATAAATAATTTGTGATAATTACTTCAATTTAAAAAGGTGCGACAGTGTCGCACCTTTTTAAAATTTATATTAATTTTGCAGACAGTGTCTGCAATTTTTTACAGCATAATAGTTCCATGTCAATTTTGCCGACAGTGTCGGCACTTTTTAATAACTAATGGCTATATGTTAATTTCACAGGCACTGCCTGTGAAATTGGGTAAAAGCTAAAAAAGTCCGACACTGTCGGACTTTTTTGAAATACAATAATATGATAATTAATTTTATTAACATTTGAAACAGATAATAAAGTTCTATAGTGTGACCATGACAATTTGTCACACACTGTGTGACGATTTTAAAATTTATAAAATTGTCTAAAATACTTTAAATTAGTTTCATTATAACCCTTGCCAAACTCCTTAGTTATCATTATAGAATATTTCTTTATAATTCCTTCACCATAGCATTTACCAGCTTCACTTAATAATTTACCTACATTATAATAAGTAGTTAAATCACTTTTGTTCTTTGAGGAATCTTTTACTTTTTTAGTTATTTCATTGTTTAATGTTTCTGTTTTAATATTTTCATAATAATTCATATTTTCTTACCTTAATTCTTTCATCGCTACAATACTCCATGATAAATTTATTATCTTTTTTACAGAGAATAATACCAATTGTTTTATCTTGAGTTATAGTTTTTAAATTCTTATCAATATAATTCATATATACTTCAATTTGACCAATGTGTTCTTTTTTTAGTTCAGTTATTTTTAATTCAACAACTACAAAACAATTAAATTCATAATTATATAATAGCAAATCAATATAGTTATAATTATTTCCAATTTTTATTGGATATTCATTTCTAATAAATGTAAATCCACTACCAAGTTCACTTAAAAATGCTGGTATATCTTCAAGTATCACCTTTTGTAATACTTTTTCAGATATTATTTCATAATTTAGATTATTCTTTATTATTATTGGATTTTTGATTGTATCCTCCATCTTAAGTTTTTCAGATTTAATTAGTTTTAATTTGGTATTTTCATCTAATCTTTCATATTCTTTATTTTTAATGCGTTCTCTAAGTTGTCTGGTGGACAAATTATTTTTAATTGTTATATCTATATAATATTTGATTTTATTTATATCTTTAAGAGGTAACAACTCTATATAATGGCTCCATGTCAATTCACCAGGCACTGCCTGGTGAATTCCATTTTCATAAAATTGACGCATATATCTTAGTGTTGAAACTGAATATTTTTTATTTAATTCTTTAGTTAATCTTTCTGAATATTCCTTAATAATTCCTTCGCCATAATGTTTACCAGCTTCACTTAATAATTTGCCTACATTATAATAAGTAGTTAAATCACTTTTGTTTTTTGAATAATCCTTTACTTTTTTAGTTATTTCATTATTTAGTATCTCTGTTTTAATATTTTCATAATAGTTCATTTTTCTTCATCCTTTCGTTTTCCCTTTTAAAAAACAAAAGTTAAAGGGAATTAAAACAAAACGGACTTGTTTTAATTCCCTTTATTCAAATTTATTTATATGTCTTTTTTCTTCAAGTTAATTGTAACATATCGCTATGAATTTAGCAAGTATACTATTTTAGTTCTCTTACTCTTCTAAGGATTAATTCATTATAATCTTTAGGTTTTCTTATATCTGTTACATCTAGACTTAATAATTCTTTAAAATAATCTTCCTTACTTAAATTTAAATCCAAACTAATTATTTTATTTACTAAATAAAATGCATATTCTGGGTCTTCTTTGTAAATCATAAATAGGTTAGTAGCAATATTAAATGCTATAACATAAATATAATCACTGGCAGGTTTAAGAGCCATAAAGTTATTCATATCTTCTTTAGTTAAATGACATAATAATATATCAATATTTTTTCTTAATTCAAATATATTATCACTTTTTATAGCACGGAGTAATATAAGTTCACTATCTAAGTTTTTAGCACTATCTAAATGCTTTCCTAATGTATCATAAGCATTTATAATTGCATCACTATAAAAACTACTTAATAAATGTTCATTACATATTAGTTCAAAAAATATACTAATTATTTCAATATAAACATTTAATTCTTTATATAAATTATTATTAAAATTAAGATAAAATTGAATAGCATGTCCAAATTCATGAGCAAAAGTCATTATATCTTCAATACTATTTTCTATACATCCCATTATATAAAATCTTTTAAAATATTCTAAATATATTATTTCACCGGTATAACTTAAATTATCACCATTTATAAATCTAATAGATTTTTTATTTTCATTATATATTTTTAAAAATATTTCATAAATACTTTTAGAAGTACTATTTTTAAAGAAATCATGTAATATATCTATTATTTCTTTTAAAGAAAATTTTCTATTATTTTTAGGTAATTTAATAGTAGGTTCTTCTATATTAGCAACACCTTTTATAATTGGCCATAGAAAAGAAGTTTCATTTAAAAATTTGTAATCATATTCAAGAAGAATATCTACACTACCAGGTATTCTTTCTTTACTTAAATTAATTCTAATATTTTCTAATGTATTTAAAATAGTTCTTTTATCACTGGATATTGCTAATAATTTTTGTAGTTCTTTTTCTTTATCTTTTAACTCATTTTTAAAACATGTTGACATAATGACTCCTTGTAAGGAGTTATTCTAACACATTTTTTGTAAATATGAAAGAAAAAACTTTATATTAATAAAAAATAATGTTATAATTATAAAAGAATAAGGGTGATTATAAATGGAAAAAGTAAATGGACGTAAATTAAGTTTAATTTTTATATTTATTTTAATACTTTTAGTTATAGCTTTATTAGTGGGTAAATTAACATTTTCTTATTTAGGACCAACTTTAGGGGAAGATTTAAGTAATGAAGGTGAAGTTACTGCTAGTGGGGATACTTTAATATTTACAAAGGGTTCTAACCTTAGTTTAAGTGCTACAACTGATAATTTTCAAACTGGTGGTTCTAATTTAAGTAGTACAACTAATCCAAAGGTTAAATTAGTGGCATCAAGTAAAACTAATAGTGCTAGTGCTACTTATTATGTGGGAGTTGTTATAAATAGTAATTCATATACTTATACAACTAGTGATAATACTGCAGAAGTAATACTAACTATTAAAGATGAAAATGGTAATAATGTTACTTCTGGAGTAGATGGTTTAACTTATGTTACTTCAGGTGGTGTTTCAGGTTTTGATGTTACTGGTAAAAAAGGTTTATTTAATATTAAAACAGATTATCCAATATCTACGACATCATCAAGTACTGGAACAACTCACACTTGGACATTTACTTTAACGTTTGTAAATCTGGGAACAGACCAATCAGAAAATGAAAATGCTAGTATGAATTTAGATGTTTATTTACAAAAGACAAAATTGATGACTTTGGTTGAATATGTAAAATCACAATATACAGGAACACAAGG
>FR899765.1 GCA_000437355.1 Firmicutes bacterium CAG:460 | reverse complement strand
CAAAGCAATCAAACTTTATTGGCAGATTATGTCATATCTCAATACACAGGCACTCAAGGGGATAATGCACTATATTATCATAACTCCACTTTAACAAATGGAGCCGGTGATAATTCGTATAGATATGCAGGAGCAAGTGATAGCGTAAATAATTATATTTGTTTAGGTTCAGATGCAACAACATGTCCAGATGCAAATTTATTTAGAATAATAGGAGTATTTGGAGACCAAACGAAAGTAATAAGAGCAAAATCAGTTGGTAACCAAAAATGGGATACAAATAATTCAAATACATGGGCAAGTTCAAGTTTAAATACATACCTAAATGGAACATATTTAACAAGTCTAGGAACATTAGCAGAAAAAATAGCCACAACAACATGGAAGGTTGGTGGAGGTGCATATGCAAATATATCTCAATCAGTACCTAAAACAGCATATCAATATGAAGTAGGAAGTAGTGCATCAACAACAACAGTAGATAAAAAAATAGGATTAATGTATGT
>FR899764.1 GCA_000437355.1 Firmicutes bacterium CAG:460 | reverse complement strand
AAAATGATAATTAAACAATTAGAAGATATAGATGCATTATATTCGATACAAGAAAATAATTACTATTTAGTAAATCTTATAACAGGTTGGTGCCTCTCTCCAGAAACTCTAATTGATGTTGAAGAAATAGATGAAAAAGGAAAGAAGCGAAGAAGACGTAAGAAATTAAAAGATATAAAAGTCGGAGATAAAGTAATATGTATTAATCCATTTACATTAGAATTAGATACAGACACAGTTGTTGAATGTGATGGACAAATGAATAAAAAACATACTTGTTACGATAATTGGTATTTTAGTGATGGAACAATAATAACTACCATACATAGACATAGATTTTATAATGTTGAAAAAAATAAATTTATGTATATGGAAGAGTGGAATATCGGAGAACATGCATTAAATATAAATAATAAAAAAATAGAATATATAAAACACGAACATATTGAAGAAGAAATAAATCATTGTACATTATTTACAGAAAAATACAACAATTACTTTGCCAATGGCTTACTTTCAGGTAACAGAAAAAGTAAAAACATAATACAAAACAGATAGAAAAACCTCTATCTGTTTTAATATTAATTAAATTCCAAATAATATAAACTATTAAAATTATGGTCTTCTATAACAGTTTCTCCTTTATCAACTTTTCTTAATTCTTCTGTAGTTTTTAAAAAATAAACATGAAATAAATAATCTTTACCATCATTACTAACTGGGTCATCCCAAGTTAAATCTAAATGTAACCATTTACCATCAACTTTAACAGCGTTCCAAATATGTCCTGTTGCAGAATAACTAATTTCTTCTGGTGTAGTAGCAATTTTATAATTATCATAACCCATTTTATTTAAAAATATTGCCATTAAATCTGTATATCCATTACAAGTTGCATATCCTTCAAATAAAGGTCCATAAGCATTATAAGATTTATAATTACTATTACCAGTTAAATTTCTTTCTACATCATACTTAGCATTTTTAATAATATAATCATGAATAGTTTTAATTTTTTCATTATCACTCATATTATCTTTAATTAATTTTTTTAATACTTCATCTGTTTTATTATCAATCTTTTCTATTTCATCCTGTGCATATAAATAAAATATTTTAATATTTACTTCTCCAGAGTCAGAAACACTAGATTTAATATTAGTAAAACTATTAAAAGGATGTACATAATTATTTATATGAGTAAGTATTAGTTCATCTCCACTTATTTTAGAAGTATCTTCTATACAAGTTTTATATTCCTTTGGACAATAAAAAGTAAATTGTTCATAACCATTATCAATCGCAGAATAATAAATATTTAATAAATCCTGAAAAGAGTAGGGAACAAAATCATTAGTTTTTTCAACATACATATAATGTCCATTCTTCTGATATTTATTTCCAGGATTAACCACTATTTTTGGAGTACCTCCAAACAAACTAGCTAATTTATCTGTAATTGGATTAATAAAATAAATCGTTGCACTTACAATAATAAGAGAAATAATTAGGATTATCGTTTTATTCATGTTGCACCACCTTATATATATAATATCAAAAAAAAATATAGTAAACAATCGTTACTACATATTTTTTATTTTTTGTGTCAATCTAGATTTTTCTCTATCAGCAGTATTTTTCTTAATTAAACCTTTGCTAACTGCTTTATCAATATATTTTTGAATATCTTTATTTAATTTATCTGCATTCTCTTTATTTGCAGCAGCAATTTCTTTTTCGCAGTTCTTAATAAGGTTTTGAACACGCATTTTTAGTTCATGATTATTTTCTGTTTTTTTAGCAATAACTTTAACAGCTTTTTTAGAACTTTTAATATTTGGCATAATCCAGCTCCTTCCTTGTTTCTTATTAATTTTAACAAATATTTACACATTTAGCAAGTAATTTTAGCATAAATATGGTAATTTCTCATATTTTTTAGTTATTCTTCATTATCTTTTCTATTATTTACTATAAAAGCTTTAAACATTTCTAACAATAACTTTCTATCTTCTCCACTTAAATCTTTGCTTTCTTTTAAAATATTTTTAATTCTAACTAAATTAACTTTATTAAGTTCACTTTTTAATACAAAACCTGCATTATATAACATTTTGAAAAATAAATTAACAAATCTCTTTATTTCTTCTTTACTAAATTTATCTAAAATATTATTTATTTTTAAATGAAAATTTTTTGAGTAATCTGAAAGTTTAGCAGTAACAAACTTATTATTTTCTATATTCCAAGTATGTAAATCATGTTGAAATATTTGATAAGCATTACTTTTAATAATTTTTTTATCTCCATTTGTATCAAAAATCATACCTACAACACTTTCAAATGGATAATAATTTTTAATCTTTTTCTTAATTTTATCAGTTTTATTAATTACATCTGGTAAAAATCCTGGTCCATCAAAATTAAATACATAATCAACTTGATATCTTTTTAATATATTTTGTTCCATAACTGCACTAATTGCTAGATTACCACCTTTAGAATGTCCACCAACATAAACAACAATGTCATTTATTTTAATATTTTCTTTCAAATAATTAATAGCTTCTTCTTGAGCTGGAATAGGGTACATATAACCCATTTTAAAATTTTCTTCCCAACCAACAAGTTCATCATCAGTACCTTCAAAAGCAATAAACTTAAAATGCTTAGGAACTTTAACTGTTATGGCTCCAAATTGAGTTTCATGATTAACTAGTTTTTTATAACTTACTATAATATTATTTTGATATCTTTTAGATAAAGCCATTTCTCTAAACAATTTTTTATTTTCTTCCATAAATTTATTTTTATCTTTTAAAATAAATCTTTTACTAAACTTATCATATAATTCTTTAATTGTTATTGGTGTATTTATTAATCCCATTAAATCAAGATAGGGAAGAATAGTATAAATTGCAGCATCAACTTCATTAAATTTAACTTCACTAAAATCTTTATTAGCATTATTTTTTACATATTTAATTAAATTACTCAAAATTACCACCTATAAATATTATAAACTAAAAATAATTTAATTTAAAGTATTCCTTTCGACAAATTATATGCAAACTTTATAATATAATGTACTAAAGGTGATTATATGGCAAGATTAAAATTAAGAAATGGTTTTAAAGTTCAAGTATTTAAATTAGTAATAATAATTATTTTAATTATTATATCTTTTGTTCTAACATTTAAATTTTTATATGACAAAATAGACATAGAAGTTGATAATAATACATATCTTGATTTGTTAGTAAAAGATTCTTTTACAAATTATAATTTAAGTGACATAAAAAAGTTATCTTCAACAGAATTTTTATTAAAATACTCTTTTGGTATTGAGAAGGTTAATACTGGAACAAATGTTGATATTATAACACCGGTATTAAAAGAAGAAACAGACAAGAATACTAATAAAAAACCAATAGTTTATATTTTTAATACGCATCAAACAGAAGGATACAATAGTAATTTTTTAGAAACATTTAATATAAATAATACTGTTTATTTAGGAAGTCATATTCTAGGTGAGTATTTAAATGATTTAGGAATATCTTCAGTTGTTGAAGAAAATAGTATAGTTGATGTTTTAAATACTAATGGTTGGAAATATGGTTATAGTTATAAAGCTAGTAGAATTTTATTAGAAAATGCTTATAAAAATAATCCTAGTTTAAACTTTTTTATTGATTTACATCGTGATGCAGCTTCATATGATAGGACTGTTACAGAAATTGATGGTAAAAAATATGCTAAAATCATGTTTGTTGTTGGTTTAGAGCATGATAATTATGAAGAGAATTTAACTTTAGCTAAGACATTAAATGAAAAAATAAAAAAATTAGCTCCTACACTAAGTCGAGGAGTACTTGAAAAAAAAGGCCCTGGTGTAAATGGCATATACAATCAAGATTTTAATAAAAATACCATTCTTATTGAAGTAGGGGGTCAATATAATTACATTGAGGAGGTGAATAATACTCTAAAGATAATAGCAAAAGTTATCTATGAGTATTTAGAAAATGAAGAAGAAAAATAATTGGTTTAAAAAACTTTTAACAATTTCATTTATTATTTTCATGGGTTTATATATTTCTAGTGAAAGTGGTTTTTATGAAGCTAAATTAAGTAATAAAGTCGCTTTAACAGACAAAGCTATTAAAGAGTTTGAAAATGATGTAATTGAAGGTAAAACTGTAGATGTAAATACATATATAAGTAATAAAAACGTTGATTATAGTAATAAATTTACTTCATCTGGTGAAAGACTAAGTGAAGCTGTAACTAAGATTTTAACTGAAGGATTTAGTGGAGCATGGGATGCTATAAAAGTTTTATTTTTCTAAAAAAACTGGATTTACCAATTTAAATCCAGTTTGTCTTTTATTAAATAATATCTTTGTAAAACAGATGGAACAATATTTTCATCATCGATCATTTTTATAAATTCTTCTTTTGAAACAAATTTTACATCACTGACTTCTTCTATTTGTAAAGAAATATCATTTGTATCTATATTTTTACTAGAATTATATATATCTACAAATTGATGTTTATAAAGTTGTGTTCCAATAAGTCTAAAGTCATCTTCTTTAAAATTAATCCCAATTTCTTCAGCCATTTCTCTTTGAGCAGTTAAAGGGGAACTTTCACCAGCTTGAATACAACCACCTGGTGTTTCCCATTGTCCGGGATGTGATTTAAGTAAACTTCTTTTTGTCATCAAAATTTTATTATCATTTGTAATCCAAACTTCAACTCCAGTATTAAACTCATTTTCTAACAAAACTTCACCACGGACTTTTTTGTAATTTAAGGGTATTCTATTTTTATCATATACATCAAAATATTCCATTTAAACCTCCCACAAATAATTAAATCGTTTTAGATATATTTTTAATTTCTTCTTTAGATAAACCAGTTATCTTAGCTATTTCTTCAATTGGATAGTTGTTTTTCAATAAATTTATTGTCATTTCACGTTGGGCTTCAATTTTTCCTTTAGCTTCGCCTTCAGCCAAACCTTCGGCAATTCCTTCAGATTTATATATTTTCTTTAATGTATTCTTAGTTAAAATGTCATCTTGTTCTGGTGTAATGTTATATACGAACTTCTTGTCACTGTTTAATGTTTTCAATTTATCAACACTCTCCTTAATGCTAGATATTGCCATCTTTTCAGAATATTTGTCCAATTCTTCTGGGTCTTTTATCCCAATCATCGTTAAAAGTGGTTTTTCTCTAACAATTTTCATGTCCTTATCATACCAAAGTTTTGCAAATTTTTCAACATTGATTTCATAATATCTAAACCTTCGGTCTAGTTCTTTCTTATTTTCTTTGTCATAGAATGTGTAACATGCAATAAGAGGACTTTTACTTGAAGCTTTATAATTTAATGAAATATGAATAAAATCAGACTCAATGTCATAAGCATCTCCTTCAATAGTATACTGACTACAAAAAGAAAAGTAATAATTTAAATTCCTAATTCTAGTTACTTCATCAAAAGATGAATTCAACTCAACATTAATTTTCCTTCCATCAACTTCCACAATTAAATCTAGTCTTTTACTTCTTTCATGTTTACTTCTAACACCGAGCTCGATTGGGATAAAATCAACAATCCTATCAACTTTTGTATCAAGGCACTCACTAAGAAGTTCCAAAAGTAAACGTTTACTTACCTCATCTGTTCCAACAAACACAGCTTTAAACATTTTATCGATATTAAATGCATAAAATGTTTTAGTTTCTTGCGATATCATAAAAATCGCCTCCTTCATGGCCATTTATTCTAAAGGTGATGTCAACAAAAATCAAGAAAAATCGTACGCCAAAAGTCGACAAAATTCGACAAAGCCACGTGTTTTGGCCCAATTCTTAGGGAAATTTTAAATTTAAAATTTCTTAAAATATTTTGAGATTTAATGATTTTTATGATAAAATTTATCTAGAGGTAATATTCATGAGAATAAAAAACGTTAATAAAAATGAATACTTTATAGAAGAAAATGGAGTAAAAATACTTTCTTATATTTTAGCTCAAGATACCTTGTGTATAGGAAGTGGAGATATTTTAATAGATGATAAACTATTTATTAAAATAATTTCATTTTTAAAAGAAAGTGTATTAAAAGATGATATGGTTATTCAGATTGTTAATAAAGATTTGTTTTCATTGTTTGATAAATATTGTGAAATAATTGATATTCAAGTTGAACGAACATTAAATTATCATGAAGATAATTACGATATAAAAGAAAAATATATTGAAATTGATAATCTTAAGATTAAATACTTTGAAACAGAAAATAGTGCATTTTGTAATTTTATAAAAAATGAAATAAGTGATGATTTAGAAATTTTAAAAGTTATAAATTATTTAAAAAACAAAAATAAATTAAGTTTTATAACTGATGTTCAAAACTTAGATTATCTTCTTTCATTAGGTTTTAAAATAGAATGTAAAGATTATAAGTTGGGTTAAAAACCGACTTTTTTAATGACTTTTTCGTTATTTTTTGATACAATTAAAGAGGTGGAAAGAAATGACGAAGGAAAATATTAGAAATTTTTCAATAATTGCTCATATAGATCATGGAAAAAGTACTCTAGCAGATAGGCTTTTAGAAATCACTGGAGCAGTTTCCAAAAGAGAAATGAAGGACCAAATTCTAGATAATATGGATTTAGAACGCGAAAGAGGAATTACAATTAAATTAAATGCTGTAAAATTAAATTATAAATATAAAGGTGAAGATTATGTCATTAATTTAATTGATACTCCGGGCCATGTCGATTTTTCATATGAAGTATCGAGAAGTCTAGCAGCTTGTGAAGGTGCTATTTTAGTTGTGGATGCAGCCCAAGGTATTGAAGCACAAACTTTAGCTAACCTTTATCTTGCTATGGAACAAGATTTAACAATTATTCCTGTCATTAATAAGATAGATTTACCAAATGCTGATATTCCGAGAGTAAAAAAAGAACTTATAGAAGTATTAGGATTTAATGAAAATGATATAATTTTATGTAGTGCTAAAACTGGTAAAGGCGTTCAAGATATTTTAGATGCTGTAATTGAAAAAATACCAGAACCCAAGATAAATGTTGATAAACCAACTAGAGCCTTAATATTTGACTCATATTTTGACCCTTATCGTGGAGTAGTATTATTAGTTAAGTTAGAAGATGGTAAGATAAAAATTGGTGATACCATAAAAATGATGGCAACAAATAGTACTTTTGAGGTTGTAGAACTAGGAGTACATACCCCAAAAGAAGAAAAATATAACGAACTTAAAAGCGGTGAAGTAGGTTATGTTGCTGCATCAATTAAAGATATAAGTACAGTATCTGTTGGTGATACAATTACAGTTGTAGGTCGTGAAGCAACAGAGCCAATTAAAGGTTATAAAAAAATGAAACCAATGGTATTTTCAGGTATATTTCCAACTGAACCAAATAGATATGAAGAATTAAAAGAAGCTTTAATAAAATTAAAACTAAATGATGCTGCTTTATCTTTTGAACCAGAAACAAGTGAAGCCTTAGGGTTTGGTTTTCGTATTGGTTTTCTAGGACTTTTACATATGGATGTAATAATTACACGTATTGAAAGAGAATTTAATATTGGTATTATTGCTACCAGCCCAAGTGTAGTTTATGAAGTAACTTTAACAGATGGCACAATAGAAAACGTTGATGCTCCATCCAAAATGCCTGAAAAAACAAAGATAAATTATATAAAAGAACCTTATATATATACTAATATAATAGCACCATCTGAATATATCGGAGCTATAATGGAGCTATGTCAAAATAAACGTGGAATTTATAAAAGTGTAGACTATATTGATGCCACAAGAATTGATGTTCACTACGAAATTCCTTTATCAGAAATAGTATATGATTTTTATGATAGATTAAAAAGTACTACAAAAGGTTATGCTTCATTTGACTATGAACTATGTGGATATAAAGAAAGTAGTCTAGTAAAAATGGATATTTTACTTAATGGTGAAATTGTTGATGCCCTAAGCATTATCATTCACAAAGATTTTGCTTACCAAAAGGGACGTGCAATTGTTAAAAAGCTACGTGAACTAATACCAAGACAAATGTTTCAAATACCAATTCAAGCCAGTATTGGTTCCAAGGTAATAGCTAGAGAAAACATCAGTGCCCTAAAGAAAAATGTTTTAGCAAAATGTTATGGTGGAGATGTTTCCAGAAAAAGAAAATTATTAGAAAAACAAAAAGAAGGGAAGAAAAGAATGAAAATGGTCGGAACAGTTGAAGTTCCTCAAGAAGCATTCTTAGCAGTTCTAGGTGATGAATAATGAGTGAAGAAGAAAAAAGTTATATTATAAATCAAGCAGACCTTTACCTTTCAGGTAAATCTTTAAGAGAAATAGCAGAAATAATAGGTAAGTCACATATTACTGTTAGAAATAATCTAACTAATAAATTAAAATATGCTGATGCTTCAAAATATGAAAAAGTTATGGAAAAGATATTGGATAATAAAGAAAAAACAATTGAGGATGAAACTGTAAGATTAAGAGTGTTAGAAGCTTACAGATTATTAGTTGAAGAAGGAAAGACTATTTCTGAAATTGCTACAATTTTAGACAGTACAGAAAATACAATTTACCGTGATTTAACTAAAAGGCTAAAAGAACTTAGTGAAATTGCTCCGAGAGTGGTAACAAAAGATATGGTTAAGTATGTAAATGAAACTTTAAAAGTTCATAGTTTAAGTATTTTTCCCAGTTTTTCTGCAAAACTTGAAGAAGAAAAGCGAAAGAATTTTGTATCTCAATTATATCAAATGTTTCCAACTAGACAAAAAAGAATTAATTTTTTAACAAATTGTATTCTAACTTTTGGTTTAAGATTAGAAACTTTATCACATTTATTAGGTAAAGATGTTGAAATTTTAGCTAAAGAAATAGAATCTGGTAATCAACTTTATACATACATATCAAATGTATTTAAACATGGTATGAAACACCAACAAGAAGCAGTTATGGAGTTTGAAAGCTTTTTTGAAAGATTAAAAGTAGCCTCTCTTACAAAAGATAAAAATAAAATAACTATAGTTTTAGAAGAAATATCTGATAAAGAAGCTAAAAAAATCGCTAAAAGAGATTTAAGTAAACTTCAAATCTTAACAGATGAAGAAATTTTAACTATTCTAAAATATCAAATTAAATATATGTTAAGTGCTATGCAAATTGAAACAATATTTCATATTGAGAACAGTAATTATGCCAGAAGAGTAAGAAAATTACAAGAAAAATATCCAAAACTAGTATCAGATTTTGATTATTTATCAGACTTTTATTATATGAATAGTCGTAAAAATCAAGAAAGAAGGTAGATTATGAACACTAAATATCTATATTTAATGTTTCCAAATGTCGAAAAAAGAAGAAAGTTTATAATAAATTGTTCCTTAACATTTGGATTAAGGTTAGAAACTTTGGCTGAAATTTTAGGTGAAAATAAAGAAAAAATCTATGGTGAATTATTATATGCTACAGACTATATGTACAGTTCTTTATTAACTTTATTTGAACTAGGAATGAACGTACAAGAAGACGCTAAAAAAGAATTTATAGAATTTTTTAATGAGTTAGTAGAAGCTAATAAGAAAAAAGATAAAGAAAAAATAATTGAATTACTCAATGTTATTAGTGATAAAGATGCAATGAGCGTAATTAAAAAAAGAAAAAATGGTGTAAATAGATTAAGTGAAGAAGATGTTTTAATTATTTTAAAATACCAATTAAAATATTTACTAAGTACTGCCAAAATTGAAAAAATATTTCAAGTTCATCATTCATCTTACATTCCTAGAGTTCAAAGTTTAAGAGAAAAATATCCAGTTTTAGTTTCTCAATATGAAGCTTTAACAGAAATTAATTATAAAAATTATTTACAAAAAGGAGGAAGATAATATGAATATTAAATATTTATATCTAATGTTTCCAACTAAAGAAAAAAGAAATATATTTTTAAGTCAATGTATTTTGACTTTTGGTCTTAACCTTGATGCTATAAGTATGTTAACTGGCTTTGATAAAGAAACATTATATAATGAACTAATTAATAGAGGTACAAAATATTATGAATCTGTTCAAAGAATTTTTAAAAATGGTATGAAAAGACAAGATGTAGCTATAAATGATTTTTTAGATTTTTATAATAGATTATGTCAAGCATATGAAGCTAAAGATAGAGAAGCAATTTCTATTATTTTACATGAATTATCCGATAAAAAAGCTATTAACCTTGCTAAAAGACCTGCAACAATAAAAACTTTAACCGATGAACAAATTTTAGTTATTTTAAAATATCAAATTAAATATATGTTGTCAGTTACTCAAACAGCAGATATTTTTAAATTAGATAGACATAGATATGCTAAAAGAGTAAGAAAGCTTGAAGATGATTATACTAATTTAGTTTCCGACTTTAATTATATATCAGACTTTTACTACAATAGTAATAGTCATAAAAGTCGCGGGGTATAAAAATGGCTTCTTCAATTTATATTCATATTCCGTTTTGTAAAAATATTTGTTCCTACTGTGATTTTTGTAAGTTTATATATAATGAAAAATGGGCATATGCGTACTTAAAAGCTCTGAAAAATGAAATAAACGATAGATACATGGGAGAAGAAATTAAAACTATTTATATCGGGGGAGGAACTCCAAGTGCTTTAAGTATAGATGAAATAAAAAGTCTTCTTAATATGCTCGATACAATTAATAAAAATTATTTAGAAGAATTTACTTTTGAATGTAATTTAGAGGATATAAATGAAGAATTGTTATTATTATTAAAAAGTTATAGGGTAAATAGATTAAGTATTGGTATAGAATCATTTGATAAAGAAAAATTAAAATTTATGGAAAGAAATGCTGATTTTAATGATGCTTTAGAAAAAATTACTTTGTGTAGAAAATTAGGTTTTGATAACATTAATTTAGATTTAATGTATGCTATACCTGGTGAAACTTTAAAAGCATTAAAAAAAGATTTATCTTTATTTTTAAAACTAAATCCCAATCACATTAGTACTTATAGTTTAATATTAGAAAGCCATACAAAAGCATATGTAAATGGTGTTAGTGAAATAGAAGAAGAATTAGATTATGAGATGTATAAATACATTACTGAAAAATTAAGTAATGCCCATCATTATGAGATAAGTAATTTTGCTATTCCTGGTTATGAAAGTAAACATAATTTAGTTTACTGGAATAATGAAGAATATTACGGTTTTGGTCTTGGTGCCAGTGGATATATTGATAAAATAAGGTATACAAATACAAAAAATTTAAAAGATTATTTACTAGGTAACTGGGTCAAAGAAAAGGAAATAATCGGTGAAAAAGAAAAAATGGATTATGAAATAATGTTAGGTTTAAGAAAGTTTGATGGAATTAATTTAGAAAATTTCAAAAAAAAGTTTGGAATTGAGCTAGAAAAAGCTTATAATATAGAACCACTTTTAAAAAGTAAAGAATTAATTAAGAAAAAAGGAAGCCTTTATATTAATCCAATTTATATTTATGTTTCAAATGAGATACTTTTAAAAATAATTTAGAAATTTTTGAGCACACTATTTATGGGTGAAATAGTGTGCTTTTAGATTTAAAGATATTAAATGGTGACATGCCATTAAAATTTGATAAATATGTTAATAATTATACGGTAGAGATTGCTGAAGATGTAACTAAATTAGAAATAGATTATAAATGTAATGAGGGAGATTTAGTTAATATATTAAATAATGATAATTTAGATTATGGACTAAATTATGTGTTTATAGAAGTAACAAGTAATAATAAAAAAAATATGTATAGTTTGGAAATTTATAAGAAAAAAATTAATACTGTTTTTGCTGAAATAGATACAACCAAAAATACTCAGTCTGAGCACCAAAATTTTGAAATTAGCCCATTTGTCATTGTTTTTGTAAATATAATTGTCATTTTGTTTACATTTTGGTTAATTTTTCACAAAAAAAAAATTAGGTGATTTTGCCCTGTATTTACGGGTTTTTTTAATGTTTTAAAAAAATTTTTTTCGAAAACTTTCAAAAAAAGTGCAAAAATTTGACCCTTTTAGGAAATATATATATACGAAGGGAGAAATTAGAATGAAAGTAGTACGTCAACGAGATGAAAAAGATTGTGGAGTATGTTGCCTAGCATCGATTATTAAACACTATAAAGGAAATGTACCTTTAGAAAAAATAAGGTTAGATGCTAAAACCACAGTTGAAGGTACAACTGCCTTGAATTTAATCTTAGCAAGTACCAAATATGGATTTGAAGCAACTGGAGTAAAACTAAATAGCGTTAAAGATATCAAACAATTTCCAGCGATAGCACACATGAATTTAAAAAAAGGATATTCTCATTATGTAGTTATTGAAAAAATCACTAAAGACAAAATTATCATAATGGACCCAGCGAAAGGTAAGGTGGTAAAAAAGATAAATGAATTCATGGAAGAATGGAGTAAAGTAATAATATTGTTTTATCCAAAAAGAAAAATAATTGTTTTAAAAAATAAAATAACTATTTTTAAAATATTTAAATCCATTTTAAAATCTGAGAAAAAGTTGGTAAAAATAATTATTTTGACAAGCATTTTACTCATGTTCTTAACCATATCACTTGGTTACTATTTTCAAGTATTGTTCTCTTTTATAGGAGGGGCATACACATTCCAATACTTAAAAGTAATTGTTATGATATTTTTATTGTTCACTATCTTAAAAATAAGTCTTTCTTATTATAGAACATACTTAGAAAATCATTTGAATAAAAATATTGACTGTCTACTTAATAGTGACTTTCTCACTCATTTATATAATCTTCCTTTAAGGGTTATAAACTCAAGAAACGCGGGAGAAATTGTATCTCGAGTAAATGATTTAAAAAGTGTTAAAAATATTATCACTGAAATATTTATTACTTCAACACTTGATTTAATACTAGTGTTTATAACCATACCACTATTAATTAATATAAGTAAAAATTTGTTTTTCATACTTTTTTTGATGTTGCTTATTTATTTATTAGTGGGCATAGTATTTAGTAAAATGATTTTTAAGAAAGCATATGAAAATATTTCTTATGAATCAGAATTTAACAACAATTTAATCGAAGATGTTAAAATGTTTAATAGTATCAAGAACTTAAACATTATCACTCATGCTTTAAAAAAAATTGAAAAAAATTTAACAACTTACCTATACAATAACTACTTATTTAATATCATTTTAAATAAAGAAAAAACTTTTAAAAGTATTGTTTATGAAATGGGTTTCTTTATAATAAATACTTATGGGCTTTATCTAGTTTATATGAACAAATTAGAGTTAATAAATATAATTACATTTAATACTCTATTGTCATTATTTGTTGATCCCCTAAAAAATATAATAGATAGCATTCCAAAGTATAGTTATATGAAAGCAACAATTTCTAAAATAAATGACTTTTTAAGTTTGGATGTCGAAAAACTAGGCAAGAGTGAAGAATTAGACAACCATGAAATAAATATTAAACATTTATCATATTCTTACAACAAATATGAAAAAACAATTAATGATTTTAACATATCTATACCTGAAGGAAGTTTCTATTTACTAAAAGGTCCATCAGGTTGTGGTAAATCAACAGTATGTAATATTTTAAATAAATATATTGATGATTATGATGGATGTATTACTTTAGGAAATATCGATATAAAAGATTTAAATATAGAAACTATTAGAAATAATATAATTTATATTAATCAAGAAGAAAATATTACATCAGGAACTATCAAAGAAAATATTGTTTTAGGAAAAGAAGTAAGTGAAAACGATTTTCAACGTATTTGTAAATTATGTAAGATAGATGAGATTGTTAAGAAAAGGCCACTACGTTATAATACTTTTATTTCGCCGGATGAAAAAAATATCTCTGGTGGTGAGAAACAAAGAATTATTTTAGCTAGGGCATTACTTAATAATTTTAATGTTTTGTTGTTGGATGAAGCTTTAAGTGAAGTTGACTTAGAGTTAGAGCTAAATATTATAAATAATATAAAAAAATATTTCAAAAATAAAACTATTCTTTATATTTCACATAAGAAATATCCAAAAATATTTGATAAAGTTGTTACTTTGGAAAGGAAATTATGTCATACTTAGATTTATTAAATATAAAATACAAATTTAGATTATTCATTATTTTTATTGCTATATTTCTTATTAGTTTACTTATCTATATTTTAAATTTAAAAATGTATGATGAGATAGAAACTTACGGCTATGTTCTTGATAAACAAATTATAACAAGGCTAAATATCGATACCCCTGATATGATAAATAACATAAGATACGTAGTTATAGGTAGTAAGAGATATAAAACCACCATAGATAAAGTCGGAGAATTTTCTATAGATAAAGATAATTTAGTAAATTATCAAGATGTATATTTACAAGTAGAAAGTAATTTAAAAGAAAATCAAGTATTTAAGATGAAAGTTTTATATGATGAAGAAAAAGTATGGGAAAAACTTAAAAAAATAATATTATAAGGAGGAAAAATGGAAGTATTAAGTTTTGAAAAATTAGATAGTATTAATGGAGGAGGAAAAAAATTATGGTATCTTTTAGGCGCTGGATTGTCTTTCTTTCTAGGACTTTTTTCTGGATTGGTTAATCCTGTGAAATGTAATTAGGAAGGAGGAAAAAACATGTATTTAGAAAAACGTGAATTAGATCAAGTAGTAGGTGGAGCATCAGCATCATTTTTTAATTCGGTTGCAAGAATTTTAAGAACCGCTTATGATATTGGTTATAGTATTGGTTCATCTTTACGAAGATTATTTTCTAGAAATCTATGCAAAATATAAAAAGGCTTAAGCCTTTTTGGTACAGAATAATGAAAAAAAGTAATAAAAAAGCTTATTTTTTGCGAAAAAATGTTGATAAAGGTAAAATCAGATGTTATAATATGTATTGATAAACGAGAAGGGAGGGAATGAATTTGACAAAAGTAGTTGTGCAAAACGGGAATGTTGATTTAGCATTAAAAAAGTTTAAAGCAAAAGTTGCAAGAAGTGGAGTCCCTTCTGAAATAAAAAAAAGAAAACACTATGAAAAACCGGGCGTTAAAAGAAGAAATGAAATTAAAGAAGGAATTAAAAACTCACATAAAAGAAATCGAGGCTAATAATGTACGAAAAAATTAATGAAGATTTAAAAAATGCAATGAAAGAAAAAGATACATTTAAGTTATCAGTACTTAGAATGTTAAAAAGTGCATTACAACTTGAACAAATAGCTAAAAAACATGAACTAGATGACAATGAAGTAGCTGCAGTATTAAAAAAACAAGTTAAAGTTCGTAAAGACTCACTTGAAGAATACAAAAAATATGATAAAGCAGAACTTGTTGAATCTTTAGAAAAAGAAATAGCTATTTTGGATGTTTATTTACCAGAAGAAATGAATAAAGAAGATATCACAAAAGTTGTTGAAGCTGCAATTAATGAAGTTAAACCAACAAGTATGAAAGACATGGGACTTGTTATGAAAAAAGTTAATGAACTACTTGTAGGTAAAAATGCAGATATGTCTTTAGTTAGTAAATTAGTTAAAGAACAAATTATGTCAAATTAAAACAACACGAAAAAAGTGTTGCTTTTTTTTGATTTATATGAAAAAATACAAAATTTCACATATTTACCATAGAAAAAAGTTCTTAAATTTGGTAAAATATATACGGAAGTGATATCATGTTAGAAATTGGAATTAATTATAAAGAATATTTAACAAAGTTAAAAAAAGAAGAATTAGTAAAAATAATCACAATTTACAATAAGCTATGTGATATTTTTGAATGTGAAAAAATCTCAGATACAAAATCTAAAAAAGATATATTAATTAATAATATAGTAAATGTTAAAGATAATTATTTAAAATATATAATTATGTCATTAGATTTAAAAGATTATGAAGATTTAAAGAAAATTTTAAAGAAGAATGATACAAAAACATTAAATGAACATAAAGAATTAATAAATTATTTAAAAGATTGTTTTATTATATTTCAAAATGATAATTTAGAAGTTCCAAATGATTTAGACTTCAAAAACTGTTTTAAAAATAAAGAAATACAAAATTATGTAAAAAAATGGAATAGAATTTATGATTTAGCTAATGGAGTAATAATTGCATATGGTGTTGTAAGTAAAGAATATTTTTCTTTTATAACTAGTGGAACTGAAGATAAAGAAATAGTTATTCCTAAACTAGATTTTTATTATAAAAAAGATTATAAGATTGAAGAAAAAATGCTTGTTAGTATTAAACTAAGTAGTAAAAAAAGAATAAATAAATATTTTAAAGATAGTAATTATAAACAATTTACCAATAAAGTTTACGTAGAAATGGGGAAAAATATTTATCACCATAATATTAAAGCTTATAAAAAATTAATTAAAACATTAAAAAACTTTTATGTATTTAAAAATAAAGATATAAAGTTTATTGATGATAATATAGTAATACCATATTTATACAATTCATTAAATGAAGAAGAAATTGCTTACAAAAACCTTGAAGAAACAATAGTTAGTTTATTTGAGTTTAAAGGTGAAAAGTTAAAAAATAAGATGTTACAAGAAATATCTAAAATAAGAGATGAATTTCCATTATGGGAATATCGTGGATTTACTAAAACGGAGGTAAGTAAATGAAGAAAAATGGTTATACAGTAGTGGAACTTGCAATAGTCCTTGGGGTATTCAGTGCATGTTATTTTGTAGCAACATGGATTATATCTGGTAAGTTAAATGTTAATTATGAAGAAGAAATGTATAAAGAAAGAATTGCAAGTATTGAGTTGGGAGCATTTTATTATGCAAAGTCTAGTGAAAATTTATTTAAAGAAGAAAATACAGTTTATGTTACAGTGGAAGATTTAGCAAAAAATAATGTTGTTAGAAGTAATAATGGAACAGTAATTGACCCTAGAGATGAAGAAAGTTCTATGAATAATATTAAAGTTAAAATAACTAATGAAAATGATGAAATTACAGCAAAAGTCTTAAGTTAATAAAATAATGTGTCAAATTTGTGTCAAATTTTTATGATTTTCTTGCAATAACTTTATAAAATGCGTATTATAAGTAATGAAAAGGGAGTGTATATCATGTTATATCCATCAATAGATAAGCTACTAAATATAGTAGATTCTAAGTACAAATTGGTTCATGTAGCATCAATCAGAAGTAAGCAAATGCTTGAAAATAATCACTATCAAATGAAGGAATGTGATTATAAAAACAAGAAGAGTTTAGGGCGTGCGCTTGAAGAAGTTGAAGCTGGATTGATAAAAATTATTGAAGAACCGCAAAAATAGCTTGATTATTTTATCGATGTATGATAAAATAATTTTGTTCCTGGGGAATTAGCTCAGTTGGCTAGAGCACCACGCTTGCACCGTGGGGGTCGCGGGTTCGAGTCCCACATTCTCCACCATGAAGATGTCAAAAGCCCATATTTTCGGGCTTTTTTTAGTGCTGTTTCCGTCCACAAATTCCGCTTTTTCCGTATTTTTCATATATTCCACGGTAAAAAGGCGGTAAAAAAATACCACTGATTTTATAGATATTTATCAGTAGTATTTGCTATTTCTTTTTTTATTTCAGTTGAAAGATGACCATATTTATTGACAGTAGTTGCATAACTGCTATGTCCAAGTCGTGAACTTATTTGATATAATTCTTTCCCTTCAGCCATCATCGTGGCAACGTAGGTATGTCTTAAATCGTATAATCTTATTTTAGTGACCCCACATAATTGACAAAATCTTTTAAACTGATTTCTTATTGTTGTATCTGATAGTGGTTTATCATACTCATAATTATAGAATATTAGTGAGTCATCTGTAACCTTATATTTCATTTCATTTAACAAAAAATCTTTGTATAATTTAATTTGAGTTATCAATTTATTAGTTATTAGAACATCACGTTGTGATTGATAATTTTTTGTATTAGATAAATAGTCTTTTGACTTTATATCATAATTTATTGAGTGTGCTATTCTTATTGTCATATTATTTTCATTTATATCATTAAAAGTTAAAGCTCTTGTTTCACCAATTCTATCTCCTAAACAAAAATTAATCATGACAAGAGTTTTAATCATAAGAGATTGTCTTTTAAAGGTTAAGTCATTGGCTGTTTCTATTAAGCTATCAATTTTAGTGAAGAAGGTTTTAATTTCTAAAGGTGACCAGTACTTCATTTCAGCTTTTACAACTTTATAATTTTTTACTTTTTTCATTTCATTTTGAACAATGATATTTTCGTCTACACACCAATTTAAAAATGCTTTCAATGTTTTTATTAATTGATTTTTTTGTTTATCTGAACATTCTAATTTATCAATATATTTTGCCCAATAATCTTTTGATATTTTATTGACTGGCATTAATATTTTACTTCTGATATATTTGTTATATGCTTTTGTTTTTCTTATTATAGTGTTATATGCTTGTTTTTTCATATACTTGCATTCCTCAATATATCTATCCCAATGATCATCAATTAATTCTTTATGCTTAATTTGGATTTTCTTTTGATTAATAATTATTTGGTTATCTCTAATTCTTCTTGCTGTTTCAGAATCAAATATTTTATTGCCACGTTCATCCTTAGATACACTAGTTTCAACTTTACCATTGAATCTAATTACGTAATTTTTATTTGTTTTATGTCTATATATATTTTCCCATCTAGTTCTTTCATATATTTTTGTATTCATTTTTATCACTCCTTGTATATTTTTCTTTGTTTTTTTATGCATTTGTGATATAATGAATATGAAAGATCCATAAACATTATATCGCTTGATATTTTGTTTTAGTCTTGTCGGACTTTTGTGATTTTTCATTTTGCTTCGTGTTCCAGCACGAGGCTTTTTTTGTTTTTCTATTTTTTTAATTCATTACTTATCCATAGTTCATTTAATTCATCTTCATAATCATAGACTATTATTTCTTTATTTTTAATTTTGCTAATAAGTTCTTTATTTACATTAAAAGAAATAATTTTGTTATCGTTAATATAACCAATATATTGAATATTATTAATATCTTCTAGATTATTATTTTTTATATATTTTTCTATATTATAATAATTTTGTAGTATGGTTGACCTATTTGAATAAAGATAATTAATTTTGAAATTTAACATTAATGTTTTTTGTGTGCATTCTGCCATTTCGTTGTAATCTGTACATATTATTTCTTCTCTTATTATTTGATTTTCACTTATATCTTGTTTGTTATTATTGCTACAACCAGATAAAATAAATATAATACTTATCAATAATAGAGTTTTTAAATAGCTTTTATTTATCATTTTTCCTCCTCATTATTTTTTAAGTCTTTTATTATTAAATCATCTATACTTACATTGAAATAATTTGCTAGTCTTGCTAAATCTATTGCACTTGGTTCTCGTATTCCATTTTCCCAATTGCTAATGGCAGTGTTTTTTTTATTACATATTTTTCCTAAATCTTCTTGTGTTTTTCCTCTCACTTGTCTTAAATATTTAATATTCGAAGAAAGATATAAGTTCAATTTCATCTAAATCACTTCTTTCTATATGTATTATACACTTATAATTTACTATAATCAACTAAAAATACACAAAATGTGTAAAAAGATATTGACATCCACAAAATGTGGAGTTATAATTAAGTAAAGTTGGGAGGTGATAAAATGAATTATACTGTTAATGGTATTACTATTGCGAATAATATTAAAGCTGAAAGAAATAGAGCAAATAAAACTCAAGATGATATTGCTAAAGAAGTTGGTATTTCTCGTAAAACTTATATTAAATATGAAACTGATGCTAGTAAAATTAGTGCTATATTATTATTTTATATTTCTAATGCTATTGGGTGTGAATTAAGTTGTTTTTATTTAAATAGTACATCCACAAAATGTGAATAAAGTCCGACAAGACTAAAACAAAATCTTTTTTAAAACAAAACAAAAGTGATATAAAGAAAGGATCTTATTTTATATGAAAGAAAATGAATTTTATACAGTTAAAGAAATTATGAAACAAACAGGATATAAAAGAACAAAATGTTATGATTTGATTTATAAATTAAATGAAGAAATAAAAGAAAAATATCCAGAAATTGTTACATATAGTGGAAGAATATTAAAAAAGTTTTGGGATAACCAATTTGAAATGAAAAATGAAAAGGGGGAAAGTGCAAATGAAAATTAATCTAAAAAATACATTAATATTTCTGCTTGGCGTCATAACAACAATCATGTTTATTACTGATTGGATAATAGCTGTTGCGTTTAATGGAACTTTTACTGTTTATGGAATTGTTGCAAATCTTATAGAAGCTACTATTGCAGTTACATGCTTCGACTATATAGATGCTTATCTTAAAAGCAAAAATATAAAATAAAAATTTCAGGGGCAATTGGTTGGGTTAAAAATTAAATGAAAGGGAACAAAAATGTGAAAGAAAAAGACAGTATAATATTTTATTTTTCTCATTATAACATTATTAAAAAGTTGAACAATGAACAACTCGGAAGACTTTTTAGAGCATTATTTGAAAAACAACTCGGAAATGAGGTTGTTTTAGAAAATGATATAGAAATGGCTTTTGATTTCATAAACAACCAATTGCTTGTTGACAATGAAAAATACAATCAAATTACTCTTAAACGCAGTATGGCTGGGCAAAGGGGCGGTGCTCCTAAAGGTAATAAAAATGCTTGCAAAAACAATCAATCAAGCAAAACAAGCAAAAACAAACAAAACAAGTTTAATGAAAATGAAAATGTAAATGATAATGAAAATGTAAATGATAATGATTTATTTCTTTTATTAGAAAAAGAAATAAAAAGAACAATAAATCAAAATGAATTTGAAATAATCGAAAGGTGGGAAAGTACATTTGAACTTGATGTAATTAAAGCAGCTATTGAAATAGCAAAGAGAAATGAAAAAGTTTCAATTGGTTATATTGATGGAATTTTAACTAATTGGAAAAACATGGGGAAAACAAAGGTTGAAAATTTTAAATCAGGTGTTATAAGTTCATTAAATAATTCAGAAATTGAGTTAACCGATGAGCAAAAAGAAGTTTTAAACTTTGACTGGTTACATAGTAAAGGAGCTGATTAAAAATGATACTAGTTAGTGGTAAAAAATACAATAAATTAAAAGGTGAATTGAGTTTAGCAAAAATTGAAATTGAAAAACTAAAGGATTCATTAAAATGTGAAAAAGATAGAAATTATAGAGTTTTAGAAGACAAATCTAAAAAAGAAAATAATTATTTAAAACAAATAGAAAATTTGAAAAATAGTGGCAAAAAATTTGAAGAATTAATTAATTTTAAAACAAATCTTAATCGTGAAAAAGATGACAAAATATTGGAACTAGAAAAGAAATTAAGACTATCTAATTCAGCTCGTGGTGGTATGCAAAGAATAATAAATGCATTAAAAAGAACAATTGAAGAACTTGAAAAAAGTGAAAAAGTTCTTAAAGTAAAAAAAATAAGAAGTTGTAAAGGAACAACTCAAAAAATGAAAGCTCCAAGAGTTCAAAAAAATTCTGTTAGAAGGACGTTGAAAGAAATTGATGCTTTACGGGGAAATTCCGAAGACTGATGATAAAGAACGTGAAATATTAAAGTTAAAAGCTAAAGTCTTGTCATTAGAACAACAAAATAGATTATTATATGAAAAATATGGAGCTATTAAATCACGACATGAAATTATTAGAGAGTTGAAATATCTTATTAAAGCCCCATCAAATGGAACAATGAAAGTATATGAAGATGGGCAAATAAAAGCATTGTTATTTGTTTTAGGTTATCCGGAAAACACAAAATTAGAAGATATTAAGGAGGAAGTATGAAATTAAAGTTATATGAAAAAGTTATTAATCCAGGTTTAGGCGAATGTTATTTGATAAAGCAAAAAGAAGGAAAATACCTTTTCTTTGTACCTAATAATTTTGAAAAATATGTTATTACAAGACAGTTGTTAGGAAGAAAAGATAATTGTGGATTTTGCGGAAATGAATATATATCCGACTTAGAAGAAGCAATAAAAAGATTTAAAAAAGATTAGAAGGGATTGATTAAAATGTTTAAATGTGAGAAGTGTAAAAGAACTACAGCACCAGGTGAAAAACTATATAAATATCCAATCGGTTTTAGAGATAAAGTATATCAATATGAAGTTGGAAATGGAACTAGAAAGAGACTTATTACAACTTATGGTAAAGAAATTGTAAAAGAAATCAATGTTTGCGAAAAGTGCTATGCGGAGGTAAAAAAAGATGTATGTATTTAGAGATTTAAAAAAATTGAAGGAACTAGAAAAACTCGGGTATAAAGATACCTTAGGAGGTTATACAAAATTACTTAAAAACGATGATACTTTTGCTTTTATTGAAATCTTAAAAGATGCATCTATTAAAAAATATCATGAAGAAAATGGTCATTTAATGGGGTACAATGTTGAAGCAGAAGATGTAAGTGATTTAATTAGAAAAAAACTAGTTGAATACAAAGAGGACTAAATTAAAAATTTGTCCACTAAGTTGAGGAAATTATTAAACGTCTTATCAGTCTTTTCATTATACATCATCCCTTATTCTATGATAATGATTTCCTCAGATTAGTGGACAAAGAAAGGATAAAAAATGACTAGAAGAATTAAAACTAGTGGTGGTAAAGGAAAAACACTGCCAATTAAAGATGAAAAGCTTCTTAAAAGAGTAATGGATTATCTACGATTTCAAGCTGCGAGTGCTAAAACACCTATAAAAAAATATCAAGCAGACAGAAATTACATGTTATTTCTAATTGGTTTTAACACCGCTTTCAGAGCAGAGGATTTACTTCAGCTGAAAGTAAAAGATGTTGAAAAAGGTTATGTTTCAATAAAGGAAAATAAGACTGGTAAATGGCAACATTTCAGAATGAATAAAGATTTGCATAATGAAATAATGCAGTATGTAGCAAAATACAAATTAAATAGCAACAGTTACTTGTTTATGGGACAAAAGAAAAAAGATACTTATAACGGAGTTACTAAAGAGGTGATTTATCCAATTACTAGACAAAATTGTAGACAAACAATATTCGCAAAAGTAATTAATGCTTGTGGAATTGATTTTAGATTTGAACTTCATAGTTTAAGAAAAACATTTGGATATCAATTTATTAAAAATGGTGGTAAGCTCGTAACCCTTCAAAGAATGTATAACCACGAAGATCCATCGATTACAATGTTTTATGTAATGTGGGATATGAATGATGTTGAAGAAGATCGTGAGTCGATTTATATTGGTGGTGCAAAAAAAAGATGAGATTAGGAATATTTGACAAACAAGGCTATAAAGATAATTTTTCAAAAGGAGAATTAGCAAGAGAACTCGTATATATGCATAAAGACTGTGATAAATTACGACAAGATATTGAGCAACAGCAAAAGAGAATTAAATATTTAGAAAGAAGCAACAATCGTAGAGAAGATGATGTCATAGAATTACGAAATGAGCTTTGTGAAATTAATGATTATAAAAAGAAATGGAATAAGTTAAAGGATCATTTTAAAATTTTGAAAATCAATTCTACCCATGATAATAAAGAATTTATTGAAAAAATTATAAATCTAATACAAGAACTGGAAAGGAATGATAGTTATGAATAGTAAAGAATTATCAGATTATGAAAAAGAACTTTATAAATTTGCAAATGAATGTGCATTCAAAGGGATTGATATTGAAAATACATTTGGAGCAGTCTGGAATCTAACAAAAGAGGTTTTCGAAACTGTTATCATTTTAACTAATAAGAATTATGATTTTCTTAAAAAATGCATAAATTATGAAGGTGATGATTGTTGATTAAAAAAAAGATTATAGAATATGCAATCTATAAAGGTGATAAATTTATAGATATAGGTACAGCAAAAGAATTAGCGGAAAAGTGTAATGTGAAACCTGAAACAATAGAATTTTATGCTAGTCCATCATATTTAAAAAGATTTGAAAAAGTAAAAGACAAATATAATAAAGGATTTGTTTGTATTAGATTATCGTAGAAAGGAATTTATGAATAAAGAAAAAGAAAGAACTATTCCTCATATATTTGAGAATGTTGATTTTGAAAAATTGAGAGAAGAGCATTATAAAGATGAAATAAATAATCCTAACAATTTTTCGTATTGGTATCCTAAAGTAAAAGATTGCGGAATAAAAATGGTTAAGGCATGGATTTTTAAATTTTCATTTGAGGAATGGAAAATATTAGAATCAATGGAAGAGGAAGATAGTAGAGAAAAAGCATTATTAATTTTAAAAGAAAAATTAGAAAGTAATAAAGAAATTAAAAAAGGTCGATTATATAATATTAAGAATGGAGCTTTTAGTAACAAATTTAATGCTAATGATTGTTTTAGCAATTATTATGATATTCCTGGAAAATTCTTAAATATACAATATACAGGAATGTGTTTTGATGCTGATGGAACCTCAGAAATGGTTATTCGAGAAGTTATTGAATATGATTACAATACAGTTCCTACAATTTATAACGGGTTACCTTTAAGATCAGAATATAGGGTATTTGTTGATTTTGATTCAAATCGAGTTTTATATATTGTAAATTATTGGGATTACGAGTATTGTTATAAGCATTTAAATAAAACAGATAAAATAATATTTGATTATATGAAATTATATTTAGAATCTGAATTTGAAAATAACAAAGATAGAGTTATTGAACTTATTGAAAAAAACTTAATCCCTTATAATAAAAAAACTAAAGATGGATTATCTGGCATTTGGTCAGTAGATATAATGAAAGTAGACGAAGATTATTATTTAATTGATATGGCAATTGGTTGTCAATCTGCATATTACGATTACAAAAAAATAAAGAAGTTGATATAATGCAAAAATTATAGTAAGGAAGTGATAATGATGAATAAAGAAAAATTTATAAAAATGTTGGAACAGGCTAAGGAAGATGAATACGGAAGATTATATGTTTTGGGAGAATATAATAATAAAATTTATTTCGGAACTATAACAACTATTTGTGAAGATATATTTGTATTAAATCATTCAGAAGAATATCAAAATACAGCAGAATTATATGACAGACACTTTTGGAATGATGATACTTTAGAGTGTTATGTGGTATCAACAAAACATGATACAGATATTAAATATAAAGAACCAGAAAGGATAGAAGAATTAGATGATAAATATTGTTATCCAAATGATATATTACAAAAGAAAATTAATGAATTAGTTAGAATATCAAATAAATATGCTTGTTTGTTAGAAAAAGGTGATAGTAATGAATAGTCAAGATTTAAAAGATTTAATTGATTATATAATGGAACATAATTCCTGGAAAAATTGTTCAGCATTTATGGAAAATAGAAAAATGCCAAAATATTTAGATTTTAAATTATGGTTTACTTTAGACACAAGAGATGGAATTATATTTTATTTAAAAACTAGACAAAGTGGAAAAGATAAATCTTTTAGAATCGAAACAAAAGAAGATTTAAAAAAATTATATAAATGGTTAGAGAAAAGAGATATAGATTGAAGGTGATAATAATGTTGGATTATAATGTGGATTTACAAAAATTAGAAAAGTATGCAATGAAGATATATATAATATGTATGTTTGCAAATATCATTAATATGTTAATTTGGGGTGGACTTGCTATATTTTTTGAAAAATGGTGGTTAGCTTTGTTTAGTATATTGTTTATACAAGTTCCAACGTCAATAAAGGCTAAATAACGAAAATAAAAATTAATGCAAGTTTTTTAAAAATAAAAATATAATCTTTGTTAATAAAAATCAAAGAAAAGTATATGAAAAAGACTATATATGAAAACTTGTCAGTTTATGGGACTTTGTAAAGTTTTTAATAATGAAAAAAGGGAGATGAAAAAAGTGGTGAATAAATAATGATTGTAGTTGCGAACCAAAGTTATAATCTAGCTGATTATGCATTAATAACTTTATTACTACTGTTAATAATGGAATTAATAATAAAGAAATTAAAAATAAATAATATAGTGCATAATATAATTGTTTTAATCTTTTTCGGATTATTAGCAATAATATTTAGAATGTTGTGGATAACTTTATTTAGCATTTTATTTTTAAATTATAAGAAGGAGAAAGAATGAATAATATTGAAAAAGAAAATGAAGAATTAAAAAATAAAATAAAAAAAGATTATATTTTAAAAAAAGATGTATCATCATTTATAATTAAAGAACTAGTTAATTTGAAAATAATTAAACCTGTTCAGGATCCATTTTATGCAACAAAGAATTTATTAAAGAATATGTCAAGATTAGATAAAGCTATTTCAAACTATCAAAAAGAAATAAAGAGATTACAGAAGGCGAAAAATAAAATAGATTCACCAAAATTTAAAATATCTAGTGTTGAATCAAGTTTTGGTTTACCTACGAATAATTTGGATGTTATAAATAATAGAATAATAGATTTGTATCAGACTATTGCAAAAATAACAGAATTTAAAGCAAGTGTTTTAGAAATAATAAATGATTTATCTGAAATTGAAAGAAACATCATTAAAAAATTTTATTTAGATAAAAACAATATGAATTCAATTTCTTTAGAATTAAATTATGATATCTCAACATGTTATAGAAAGTTAGATGATGCAGTAAATCATATTAAAATCGAATTGTTTCCAGGTTTATTTATTGACTCATTGCTTTCTTAAATTTAAATGTCTATGCGAAAATGATAGCGAAAACATTGAAATTTACAATACAAAAATAATATGATAGAATATGATAAAATGAATTAGATAGTCGAAAAGATATCTGATTCTTTTTTTGTGAGGTGTTGAGTGATGACATAAAGAAGAAAACGCAGAAGAGTGTATGATTGGCAAGATGAAATAAGAAAAGGTAATTCGAAACTTTTTTATAATTCTACTGATTGGAAGATAATACGAGAGAAAGTACTCAAAAGAGATCATTATGAATGTCAATTTTTTTTAGGTAGATGGAATGATGGAAAGCATTTTCCAGAAAAGATATTATTGAAGAGAGCGAAATATGTGCATCATATTAAACCATTAAAAGAAAGACCTGACTTAGCATTAGATATGAATAATCTAATATCGCTTTCTTTTGAAGCTCATGAAATCATAGAAGAAAGAAAAAAACAATTAAATAATACTAAAAAAAGATATAAAAATGAAGAAAAATGGTAAATAATGAATTGTTTATCATTTTTTTATTGAAAGACCCCCCGTCAAAAAATAAGGGAGAATCCCTGCTAAGGAGAACGGGGTTGTGGTCACGACTGTTCAAAAAAAACGACTTTTTCGTATGTGATAAGGGGTATCTATTTAAAAATGGGGTGGTAAAAATGTCAAAAAGTGATAAATTGTCTAAAAAAGAAATTAAAGAGTTGATATATACCGATTTAAGTAATCAACTTTTTACTAATGGAAAATTAGGTAAATATTATTATGATCTTATTGAAGATTATATTTATTTTTGGGAACTTAAATATAAATTGCAAAAAGACATAAAAAGTTCAGGACTAAGATACGAAACAACCAATGGTAATGGAATATCTAGTACTAAGCCTAACGAATCGGTACAAAATCTTATTAAAGTAAATGCTCAAATGTTAAAAATACTTAGTGATTTGAATTTACAAGAACCATCTATTCCTAGTCCAGTTGGTAAAGGAAAAGTAGACGCCAATGATCTATTGCAAAGAGATCTATGATTATTTGGATTATTATGAAAACAATAAAGAACTTTTTAATGAAGAACGCATTCTGTTAATAGAAAATATAGTTAAGCCTACATTAAAGAGAACTGACATTGTTTTTGATGCGGATGGATATTATAGATGTTTAAAGTTCTGTGAATTATGGTTTTACCCATTTTATCCTTATCAAAAATTTGTAACTGCATTTATGTTTTTATATAAAGACGATAATGTAGTTTTTAGAACATTTGTAATTATGATGGGAAGAGGAAATGGTAAAGATGGATGGATTATACCAATTGCTTTGTATTTTACTAGTGAATTATATAATATTCCTAGTTATGATGTGGATGTTATTGCTACTAGTGAAAGTCAAGCAAAAGATAGTTTTCTAGTAGCTTATAATATGCTTGAGCAAAATAAAAATAAAATGTTAAAGCATTTTTATTGGAATAAGACTGAAATACTTAATCGAGCTACTTTGTCAAAATTTAGATTTTTAACATCTAATTCCACTACTGCAGATGGTAAGAAACCTGGCATGGTAATTATGAATGAATATCATGCTTACCAAAATGAAAAAAATGCTAATACAAATATAAGTGGGATTGGAAAAAAGAAACATGGTAGAGTAATTATAATTACATCCGATGGACAAACAAGAGAAGGTCCGTTGGATGAATTGAAAGATACATGTAAAACAATTCTAAATGGTGAGGATAACACTATTAAATATTTTCCATTTATTTGTAAACTTGATTCCGAAGATTTAGTTGATAATCCCAAAAAATGGATTCAGGCAAATCCTAGTATAGACTATATGCCAATTTTAAGGGATGCTATTGAAACGGACTACTATGAACAAAAAATAAGTCCTTCAAAACGAAATGAATTTCTTGCTAAAAGAATGAATTTGCCTCAACAATTTTCTGAAGATTGTGTTTTAGATTGGGAAACCATATTAAAATCTTCCTTTAAAGATATAAAAAATAAAATTGTAAGAGATTGCCCGGATCTGAATGGTAAAAAAGCAATAATCGGAATAGATTTTGCTTCATTTAATGATTTTGCATCAGTAGGAGTTTTATTTAAAATAAAGGGAGAATACATATGGCGATGTAAAACTTTCATATCTAGTAAAAATAAATTTTTTAAAGACATAAAGTTTCCATTTAAAAATTATGGTCAAAATGGTTTTCAAGATTATGAAATTGTTAATACCTCAATTGATGCGGAATTTATAGTAAATGAAGTTATTAATTTAGTAGGAAAATATAGAATTGTAAAAATTGTATTGGATAGTTATAGATTTCAATTGTTAAAACAAGCTTTTGCTAATAAAGGAATAACTGATATAGAATCTAAAACAAATCCAGACGGATTAATACGAATGGTTAGATATCCAGCTAGTATGGCAGCTATTGTTGCCCCAAAAATCGAATTAGAATTTACTCAAGGAAATGTTAATATTGGAAATTCGGCATTAATGAGATGGGCAATCAATAATACTTCCATAAAGGATTGTCGAGATGGCAATAAAAAATATGAGAAAATAGAACCAAAACTAAGAAAAAATGATCCATTTATGGCATTTGTCGGAGCTTTTTCTCAAAGTGATTTATTAGAGGAGGAAATAATTTATATTTAGTTAGGAGGTGAAAAAATGTTTAAGTTTAATTTCATAAAGAATTCAAAAACGACTGAAGTGATAGATTTTTTTGACTATCTTTTAAGTCAAAAACAAAAACAACAATCAATTTATCATAAGTCTCTTGAAAAAGCTGTTGATATAATAGCTTCTTATATTTCAAAAATCAAATTAGATATTTATAAATACGATTTAAATACTAAAAAGTTCAAAGAAGATGATGGTGAGTTGCGATATGTTATGAATGTAAGACCAAATGCCAACGAAAACTCAACTAATTTTAAATATAATGTTATTCACAAATATTTGACTGAGGGCGAAGCATTAATTATTGAAATAAATAATAAACTATATCTGGTTGATGATTTTGTTTATACCAATAATATAATATCGGAGAATACATATTCTAATATAAAATTAAAATTGCCTAACGGAAATATACTTTCGATTAATAAAACTTTTAAAGCTAGTGATGTCATTCATTTGAAAGTAACAAGTAAGAAGATCCAAAAGTTTCTTCAAAGCTTTTATGCTGATTATGGCCCTCTAATTGAAACAGCAAGAAAACAATATATAATATCAAATTCTTTAAAGTATTTTATGAAGATTCCCGGTTCTCAACCAGCTATATATGATACTATAGCAAAAAAAGAAATTAGTTATGATGAATACAAAAGTAAAATATTAAATAGTTTATTTGATGAAAATGATGGTGCTGTTTTGTTATCTGAAAAAGTAAATGTTACTAAAGTTGATAATGGAGAAAGAAAAAGCTCTAATGACTACATTCAGTTATTAGATAAATGGAGTAATGAGGTTGCTGCTGTATTTGATATTCCACAAGATATTTTTAATAAGACAAAGACAGAAAAATCTTCATCAGATGAAGATTTTATTAGTTATTGTATAATGCCTATTTTAGTTCAAATTGAAGATGAATTAAATAGTGCTATATTTAAAGAAAAAGCATTTAAAGATGGTTATATAAGATTTAATAGATATAGTCTTATATATCATGATGCTATTAGCAATGCAACATCAATTGACAAATTATTTTCAAATGGATTTACTCAGAATGATATAAGAAAATTTTTGGATTTGGATAGGATTTTAGAGCCATGGGCTGATGAATCATATGTTACTAAAAATTATGGTTCAATGAAGGGAGGTGATAACGATGAAAAATAATAAGTATATGCAATTCATAAAAACTGATGATAATAACACAGATTTGTATATTTATGGAGATATTAGAAAGCCAGATTTATTTGAAAGATGGTTAGATTGTGATGATCCAGCAAGGACAGATGCTTTGTCTTTTTCAGAAGCATTAAAAGAAGTAGATACACCAAATCTTACAGTAAGAATCAATTCTTATGGTGGTAGTGTTTCAGAAGCATTGGCAATATATTCATTGTTAAATGATTGTGGATTAAATGTCATAACAAAAGTTGATGGTTTTGCTTGTTCTGCAGCATCAGTAATATTTATGGCTGGTAAAGAAAGAATTGTTCCAGAATCAGGATTAATTATGATTCATAATGCATGGAGTATTGCCGAAGGTGATAGTAATGCACTGAAAAAAGCTGCGGAAGATTTAGAAATCATTACATCTCCTTCTTTAGAAATTTATGCAAGTAAAACAAAATTATCTAAAGAACAGTTGAAAGATATGATGGATAAAGAAACCTGGATTAATTCAACTCAAGCATTTGAATATGGTTTTGCAACAACTTTGAATAAAGATGATGCAGCAAAACAATCTATTGAATCTAATTTTGTAAAAAAATTAGTAGATAAAATTCAAATGTTAGAAAATGAAAATTATAAATTGAATAAAAAAATTAAAGAAAATATAACAGAAAAATCTGCTGATCCATGGCAAGATTTTTTTTAAATAGGAGGAATGAAAAAATGTTTTCAAAAAATATGGAAAAAGTTCGTGAAGAAGCTTTAGAAATTCTTCAAAAATCTAATGACAAAGCTAGTGCTATTGTCGATGTTATGGATAAAATCATAACTGCCAAAAATGAAGAGTTGGTAAATGAATTAATTAGCCAACAAGAAACTTTAAATAATGATGTTAATTTAAAGAGTAAGTTAGGATTAAGAAATCTTAGTCAAAATGAAAAAGATTTTTATGAAAAATTAAAGGATGTTAAGCAAGCAATTACTGCATCACAAATTGATATTATTCCAACTAGCATTATTAATGTTATGCTAGAAAATGTAAAAGAAAGTTCTGAATTGATTACTAGTGGTCTTATTGATTTTGCTCCAGCTGGAGTGAAAAAATGGTTATCTTCAGAAAAATCTGGTACATTTGCATGGGGTAAATTAGATGCTGCACTTTCTGCACAATTATCAGCAACGATAACTGGATTAAATTTAGATGTTGATAAACTATCTGCTTATTTAATTATTCCAAAAGCTATAAGAGAATTATCTTATGAATTTATTGATAAATATTTTATTGCTATTTTAACTCAAACAATTAATGAAGGCCTTGAAGCTGGATATTTAAATGGTAATGGTGTAGGGGCTCCAATTGGTATTTATAATAAAACGAATACTGTTGAATCAAATGGAACTCACGCAGCAAAAACTGTTTTAAGTACAATTACTAATTTTACACCTAAAGGACTAGCAACAGTTAAAAAAACACTTTCTAATAGTGGAAAAAGAGTCTATGATAAAATATTCTTAATATGTAATCCAGCAGATGAAGCTGACTATGTTGCTCCAGCTTTATATGATAGAGAAGGAAGGAATATCAGTTCTTATAAAAATTTAACTGTTATTACATCAACGCAAAATACTCAAGGAAAAGCAATATTTACTATTCCAGGAAAATATACAATGGGTATTAGTAGCATGCAAATAAATGAGTATGATCAAACAAAAGCGTTAGATGATGCTGATGTAATTATTGCAAAAATTTATGCAAATGGTAAAGCAGTTGATGATTCAGTAGCTGTTCCATTTGATGTAACTAAACTAGAAGAATATATTCCAGTTTATAAGGAAGTAAATAGTACTCCAGCAACATCATCATCAACAAACCAAACACCAGGAGTTTAATATGTATATAGTTATAAAAAAATTTAGAGATTTAAAAGATAGCAATCATATTTATAATGAAAATGATTTTTATCCTTATTGCTTAAAAGAAATAGATGAAGAAAGAGCTTTAGAACTAAAATCTGATACTAATAATTTTAAAGAACCTGTAATTCGTGAATTAACTGAAGATGAAGTTAAAATGTTAAATATTGTTATTCTTGATTTTGAAGAAGAAAATGAAGAAATTGATAATATTGATAAAACTAAGCATTCTAATAAGAAAAACAGCAATAATATATAATTATGGAAAAAGATTTAATGCAAGAGATAAGGGACGAACAAAATGTCCCTTATTTTGTTAAAGATGAAACAATTCTAACAATTGTAAAAGAGGCTATTTATGATACAAATGCAAAGGTTGGGAAAAAAATTGATTATGTAAATGATTTAACTGCAAGATCTTTCATTAAAAGTTATTATTTATATGCTTCAACTTTTCGTTTAGCTGAATTCAGAGAAATTTATGCAGGAGATTTGTATGACTTACAAATTAAATATAACAAAGACTCCGACTTATCGTGATGGACAATTTGAAATATTTGATATATTGCAAGATAAAACTGTTTATCCTACAGAGTATTTGAAAACTAGAAATAAAAAGATAACTTATTCTGAACTTAGTTTTGGAGATGTTTTGAAATATGAAATGAATTCGAGAGATATTGATATTTCGAAAAAAGTATTAATACCTCAAGATAAAAGTATTACACCATTGTGCGTGCTAAAAGAAAATACTTTATTTTATAAAGTTTATAATGCTTATCATTTTAGAAATGAAGAGGGATTTTTACAAACTCGATTAACATTAACAACTTATAAAAATCCAATCATAAAGGAGGAAAATAATGACAAAGAAGGAATTAATTGAGACATTACAAAAACTTGATATTCCGTTTAATGAAGCTATTTTGTCGGATGATGATGCTGATTCATTTGAGCATATTAACTTTTGGGATTATGTTTGGACTCCATTGCCAGCAAGTTCAAGTTCTTATTCTTTTACTGTTACTTATCAGATATCGTTTATTTCTGGTAAACCAAGAAGTGAAAAATTGTTAGAATTGATTAAATTATTGCTTGAACAAAATTATCCTGTTCAAGTTTATCACGAATATATTGCTAAGAATCGCCATTGGCATTCTTATTTTTCTTTGGATGTTTTGGAAGATATAATTAATGTTTGACGGGTTCAATGAATTGCAAAACGAATTAAAAGATATCTTAAAAAATGTTGATAATGTAGAAGAAATATTAGAAATTGGTGCAAAAGAATTTGTTGATGATGCATTAAAGTTACCAAAACCAAAATCTAATATTAATAGTTCAAAGCATACTCATTTGGTTGATTCTTTTTCTTATGAAAAATCCAAACACAAAAAGGGACAAATAGAAGTGGGATGGGGAGTTTATTATGGACCATTAGTTGAAAATGGAACTAAGTTTATGAAAAAACAATCTCATCTCGAACCTTTATTTAATAAAAATAAAGAGAAATATTATAATAAAATGATTAAAAAAATATATTGAGGAGGAAAAAAACATGAAGGTAAAAAAGCCTAAAATTATAGAAACAGTTGGAGCGTTTTATTATGCGTTTAACACTCCAGATGAAAATGGAGAATTTGATTTATCAACATATGAAACAATAGTTAAATCTCCAATTATTAAAAAAGTTAATGTAACCCCAGAAAGTGAAACAACAACAGTTCGTGCTTCTGGAGAAGATTATGATCAAGTTTCACAAACATCATCAATTGGTTTAGAGGTTGAGGTTATAGCTTTTGATCCATCAGATTTAGCAACTGCAAAAGGTGAAAAAGTTAATACTAATGGATTAGTTATGGGAGGCGCTTCAGCATCAAGACCATACTTTGCATGTGGATATCCAGTTATAAAAAAAGATGGTAAGATAGCACTTAAATGGTATCCAAAATGTAAATTAACAGAAAATAGTGAAGAAGTGTCTACAAGTGATACATCATATAGTGAACAAACATCTACAGTGAATATTACAGCATACTCTTTTGACGGTTCTAATAATAAGTATGTTTATTTAGATTCAGAAATGGCTTCATATCCTGAAGGAATGACTGAAGATAAGTTCTTTGCACAAGTTATTACTTCTGCTGCTGATTTAGATAAAATAATAACACCAGGGACTTAACCTGGTGTCTTTTTTGTTATAGGAGGAAAACATGAATAATATATTAAAATTAAAAAATGGAGACAATATTAAACTCGAATGGAGTTTTTTAGTTCTCGAATATTTAGAAGAATATCCAGGTGGTATGAAAGCTTTGAAAAAAGATATGCGTTCTCATACACATGAAATAAAAATTTCAAATTACTTTTGTTATGCTGTAATTAATGCTAACTATGAGAAAAAAGTAACATATGAAGAAGCTATAAAATTAATAGATTTAAAGGCTTTAAAACAAATTTTAGAATTTATTAAGAAAAATGAAAACGAATTTAACGAATTTAAAAAAAAAGACCAAACTTATTTGAACAAAAAGACCAAAAAGAAACATTTAAAATAAATAAGCCAAAAATAATTTATAATGGAACAAGATTGGGATTATCTCCTGACGATGTAATGAGACTTGATCCTCAAGTTTATTATGAATTATTAGAACAACACGAAGAAAGAATGAAAGCACTTTATGGCAAGTAATGATTTAAAAAGGGTTGGTCTGGTTTTTAAGGCTGATGGTACAGCCGATTTCGTTAGATCTTTAAAATCAACTAATAATGAATTAAAACAAAATTATGAAAACTTTAAACTTACTCAAGCTCAGTATGATAAAAATACTACGAGTATGGATAAGCTAAAGGATAAATATGAATATTTGGGTAATGCAATTGATTCTCAAACAAAAAAAGTAACAATTTTGGAAGAACAATTAAAAGAATTAGAAAATGCTGAAAATAGAGATGAACAGGCTATTGAAAAAAAGAGAATAGCCTTGACACAAGCTCAAACATCTTTAGAAAGGTATAAGAATCAAAGTGATGAGGTTGCAAATTCCATAAAAGCGGGAACTGCCAATATTGAAGACTTTGCAGATAAATTGAATAGTTCATCAGAAAAAATAACATCAACCGGAAAAAAACTTAGTATAGTTTCTGCAGTTGTTGGTGGTATAGGAGTAGCTGGATTAAAAACTGCAGCTGATTTTGAAGAAGCAATGTCAAGTGTAAAGGCAATTTCGGGTGCTACTGGGGATGATTTCCAAAAACTAAAAGAAAAAGCTGAGTACATGGGAGCAACAACAAAATTTACTGCAACAGAATCAGCTAATGCTATGTATTATATGGCACTTGCTGGATGGAAAACACAAGATATGTTAGATGGTTTGGAAGGAATTATGTATTTAGCTGCAGCATCTGGAGAAGATTTAGCTATGGTATCTGATATTGTAACCGATGGTTTAACTGCTTTAGGTTATGCAGCAGATCAGTCTACTCATTATGCAGATGTATTTGCTAAAACTGTTACAAATAGTAATTCGACTGTTGAAACTCTTGGAGAAGCCATGAAATATGTTGGTCCTATTGCTGGGGCATTAAATATAAGTGTTGAAGATACTGCTACTGCTTTAGGATTAATGGCAAATGCTGGTGTAAAAAGTTCTCAAGCTGGAACATCTTTAAGAGGTATTTTACAGCGTTTAGCAACTAATACTTCTGGAGCAAGAGATGAAATGGAAAGTTTAGGAGTAAAAATATTCGATCAAAACGGCAAAATGAGAGACTTTGGCGATATTATGAATGATGCAAGAATAAAGTTGAGTAAATTAACAGATCAACAGAAAACATCGTTAGCAAAAACAGTTGCTGGTACAACAGCAATGTCTGGTTTTTTAGCAATAGTTAATTCAAGCGATGCAGATTTTGAAAAGTTGACAAATGCTATTAATGATTGCGATGGTGCTGCAAAAAAAATGTCTGAAATAATGATTGATAATGCTAAAGGACAATTAACAATTATAAAATCTCAATTAGAAGGGATTGCTATTCAATTATCACAATATGTTTTTCCTTTTATAAAATCAATACTTAGTCTAATTCAGACTTTACTTACTAAATTAAGTGAATTGTCTCCTACACAACAAAAGATACTGTTAATAGTAACTGGATTGATTATTGCTTTGGGCCCATTATTAATAGTCATAGGTAAAATTGGAACTGGTATTTCATCTTTAATAAGTGCATTTAAATTTTTAGGTCCATTATTAAGTGGTGCTAAAACAGCTGTTGCTGGATTTACCGCAGGATTTAACCCAGTTATTTTAATTATAGCAGCTGTTGCTGCGGCTGTTGTTGGAATTGGGTATTTAATTTATAAAAATTGGGATGATATTTGTTCTTGGACAAGAAATTTAGCAGATAATATATCTGCTATTTGGAATAATATTACTGAATTTTTTAAAAATTTGTTTTCTACTGACTGGACAGAAACATTTGGTTTAATTGGAAATTTGCTAAATGGTGTCTATGCAAATATTGAAAATTTTATAAATGCTTTTAAGGAAATATTTAAAGGAATTATTACTTTTATTAAAGGTGTATTTACTGGCGATTGGAAAATGGCTTGGGAAGGTGTTAAATCAATTTTTAAAGGGGTTTTTGATTTATTGTATTCAATAGCTGTTTCACCTTTAAACATGATTATTTCTGCTATTAATTTAATGATATCTGGTTTAAATAAGATTATTGAAGGTATAAATAAAATTAAAATTCCAGATTGGGACTGGCTTGGTAGTTTAGCAGGTAAAGGATTTAATATACCGACTATAAAATCAATTGCTTATTTAGCTTCTGGTGGGGAGTTGTTAAGAGGTACAGCAATCGTTGGAGAAGCAGGACCAGAAATATTAACAAATAATGGTGGAAATCCGAAAGTTGTTCCATTAAACAAAAATAACAATGATTTTAATATTTTAGATTATGAAAAATTGTTCAAATTATTTTTAAAAGCATTAAATAGTTGTAAATTAAAATTGGATAGAGATGGTTTTATTAGGTTCATTGATGATAGATTGAATGAGGTGATTTAAAATGTTTAAATTTAATAATATTTCTTCAGATGAAATGAAAGTAATTTGTGAAGAAGAAGATAATTTAATACCAAAAGCTGCGTTAAGCTATGAAGAAAATTCTAATGGTAGTTTTTATGTAAGCAGCTATGCAAATATAGAAAGTAGTTTAAAACTTTATGTTATGGATTCTTCTAAATTGTCAAGTATTTATAAATGGCTAGATGGTGAAGGGACTTTAGAGTATAAAGATAAAGTTAGTACTGCGTATTTTTTTAATGAAATTAAACCTCAAAGATCTGCAACAATAAAAACTATTGATGTTAGTTTTAAAAGAAGCCCATTTTGGTATAAGAAGGCTGATAGTTATATAGAGTGTAGCAATACAATTACTAATGAAGGTAATGTTTTTTCACAACCATTAATCAAAATAATAAAAGGTGATTCTGATACAGTTGATTTAACTATTAATAACGTACGATTTAAGTATAGTTTTCCAACTGATGAGTCATATGTAATTGTTGATTGTTTAGATTGTAATGCCTATTATGATGGATATTTTAGAAATGAAAACTTAGAAATAGGATTTGAATTTCCAAAACTTGATCCTGGGGAAAATCAAATTGTAACAAATAGTGGTGATTGTCAAATTCAAGTTCTGAAAAAGGACAGGTGGATTTAATGATAAAAATATATGACGGTGATGTAAAATCGTTTGCTAATAATGGAAAGATTGCAATAAAGCCAGTAGAAATAAAAGAATATAAGAAAAAATCCTTAAATGGTTGGTACATAGAGGTTGAGGTATCAATAAAATATGCAAAATATATTGTAAAAGATGATTTGTGTGTTATTAAGTCAAAATCAAAACTTAATCCTCAAGCATTTAGAATTGGAGATCCAACTAAAAATAGTAAAACAATTCGATTTACAGCATACCATGTTATGTTTGATTCACAAAATTATATGTTAGATGATGTGCGACCAATTAATAAAAATGCTCTTAATGCTTTAGAATACATAAATAATAGGACTAATAAGAAAAGTCCTTTTTCTTATTCTTCTAACATTACTAAATTAGCAACTGCCTATTTTCAATTGAAATCTCTTTATGAAGCTTGGGTAATAATTGAAGAGAGATGGGGTGGATGTTTTGATGCTGATAATTGGAACATAATTCTGTCAGATAATTTAGGAAAAAATGTTGGAGAAATGCTAGTTTATCAAAAGAATTTAGAAGATTTATCGATTGTTGAAGATTGGAGTGATGTAGTTACTGAATTGTATCCTGTTGGACCAGATGGGTTAAAATTACCTGAAAAATATATTGAATCAGATATAAAGTATAAGATTCCATATTCAAAAACTGTAGAATTTACTTCGGATTTAGAGAATTATGATGAAGATGGAAATGAAATTGAAATTTCTCAAGAAGATTTGATATCGGAATTGAGAGAAAAAGCAACAGAATATTTAAATAATAACAAATATCCTAAAGTTTCATATGAAATAACTACAAATATTTCTGAAAACTATGATATTAATGATAAGATTATGGTAAAACATCCTCTTGTTAATTTACAGACGGAGGTTCAAGAATATGTTTATGATCATAAATTAAAAAAAACTGAAAGTCTTGTTTTTGGAAACTATAAAAAGGATATCATTCAAAAAATATCTTCATTTAAAGAAAGTGTTAGTCAAATAAATGACCAGTTATTAAAAAATAATGATACTTTAAAAAAACAAAAAGATATTATTAATACTTTAAATAAATTGGGCCATGTCTATATAGATGATAATGAAATCTTAATTTTGGATGTACTTCCTAAAGAAGAGGCAAAGTATGTTTTGCGTCTTGGCTTGGGAGGTATTGCATTTTCTGATAATGGTTATGAAGGTGATTTTAAAAATGCTTGGACAATAGATGGTAATTTTAATGCAGATTTTATCAATTCGGGAAAAATAAATACAAATTTAATAGAAGGATATACAGAGTTAATAATGAAGGTTAATACAATGACCGATTTAACTAGAAATATCACTGCAACAGGATATTTAGAACTAACAAATGCCTTTGAAGGTGATTTGCTTAATTTTTCAATAAGTGGACAAATGAGTTTACTTTATCCTGCAGATGACTTATATCCTGCAAATGATTTGTATCTGCTTGATAGTTATTTGATTATTCAAAATTCAAGTAATGAGCAAAGTATGATACACTTGCCGATCAATTATTTAAATTATTTAGATACAAATGTCTATGATGAGTTCATTGTTTGTGAAGGTAAGACCAAAATAATTAGGCGTGTGGGAATTGATGCTGATGGAACAAAATTTGCACTGGAAAATGAAATAATCGAAGAATACGAGGATTTGATAATTTCTCTAAGTGAAGGGTACAACAAAATTTGGTTACAATCATTTTACGATGCAAACTTAACATATTCTTGTAAATATGTTATTAAAAGTGATTATACGGATACATTTGCTACAAAAGTAGAAATGCATAACAGTATTACACAAAGTGAAGATAGAATAAATTTAGAAGTATCAAAAAAGGTTGATGAAAATGAAGTAATAGCAGCAATTAATTTATCTAGTGAAGAGGCAGCAATTAAAGCTAATAAAATTAAATTTGAAGGCTTAGTAACAGCAAATGAATATTTTAAAATACTTACTGATGGTTCTATTGAAGCAAAAAATGCATCATTAAGTGGTAATGTGTATCTTCCAGCTGGTGGAAAAGTTGTTGGCGGAGATGGCATGATGTCAGTAATGATAGTAAATGGTAATCTTTGGGGACAACAATTTGCTGGCTCATCGGGATTTGTGCCGCTTGGCTTTGAAACTTATGTAGATCAAAATAGTAATTTTAAAACAGTGGCGAATGCAATGGTTTTAGAATTTATGATACCTAGTAATTTCAAACCCAAAAAAGCCTTTATTTATTTAAGACATATACCGACTCAAAATTCCTATGACTCAAGTGGAAATAAAGTTACTGGATATAGTAAAAATATAAAAGCTTATATAAATAATGGTAATTTTTATAGAGATATTGATTGGACTATGCAAAAATTCACTATTTCTGGATCTTATTCGGAAATTTCAAATTGTTTTGGCAGTAGCGGCTTTACTGGGGCATCATCAGGCATAAAAGAAGCGACTTCAATTGATATAACTAATTTAATACAAAATACAGGAACTTATTCAATAAAATTACAAAGTTCCTACAATTCAGATGATAGTTATGCCGATACAGGATGTGTGTTGGCACAATTATACATATATGGTTATACGAGTGAAAATATCTCATAGAAGGAGGATAAAAAATATGAGAAAAAAACTAAAAAATGTTTGTTCAAAAGTATTGACAAGTATACGTAAGAATGCGATAATCTTACAAACAAACAAACAAACAAACAAACAAAGGTACTTTATACCTTGCGAAGGGAGGTGCGGTTATTTAGTTTTAATCGCATCTCTAAGAAGAAAGGGGGCAATGGCTTAATTCATTGCTCTTTTTCTGTTCGAGGTGCATTATGCTAAAAACTTTTTCAAATAAAGGCGAAGCTGGTGCAATACCTTTGACTGCAGAAAATATAAATTTCAACTTTACCGATTTAGACAATAGAAACATAAGTGAGAGTGGCAGTAATGAAACAGGAAGATGGATTAAATTCAACGATGGCACTATGATTACATATCAAAATGTAACTATTACTTTAGCTGTTACAGAAAACTGGGGCAATAGTGGAGTATATGTTGGAAATTATGCAACCCCGATTAGTTTTCCTCAAGTTTTTCAAGAGCCACCAGAAGTACTAATTGATTTAAAGTTTAAACAAGGTGCTGGTTGGCGAGTCGACTGGGATTTTCCTGTCATAACCACTTCCAGTATTCAGAATATCGGAATGGGTAGAATAGGCAGACATGATTCAGCCAAATTCGTAGTTTCAATATTTGCAATAGGTAAGTGGAAATAAGAGTAATGAAAAGCCGATTATATGGCTTTAAGAATATTTAAAAATAAAGGTGAAAGTGGGGCTATTCCACTAAGTGCCGAAAACTTAAATTATAATTTTCAAGAAGTTTTAAATTTGATGTGTCCTGTCGGAAAAGTCGAAATCTTCTATGATAATGACGACCATAGTAATTATTTGGGCTTTACTTGGGAAAGAACTGGTATTGGTAAGGCAATTGTTGGTATTGATAGTTCTGATAATGATTTTAAGACAATTGGCAAAACGGGTGGAGAAAAAGCACATACGTTAACAGTTTATGAATTACCGAAAAAAATCCCTGTAAATTATGGTAATATTTCAGGTGGAACTGATGTTGTTATTTCCTCATCTGTTGTTGGAACAGGTGGTGTCAAAGATGGTCAAACAAATATGAATATTAGTGCTACTGGTCAAGCACATAATACCTTACAACCATATCAAGTTTTTGCAATTTGGAAAAGAATAGCATAAAAAACTAAATAACCATTTTAAATGGAAAAACTTAATTTTAAAAACAAAGGAGAAACGGGAGCAATTCCTATTAATGCAGATAACTTAAATTTAATGCAAACTAATGTAGAAAACGAATTTAATAATATAACTAATTATTCTACTACTGAAACAAAAATTGGCAAATGGATGAACAAAGATTTATATAGAAAAGTTGTAGTAATAGTGGGCTTGTCAGTTAATACAGTTCAATCTACGAATTACGGAATTGATTCAGTAGATCAAATATGGATTGAAAATGCTTTTGTCATTTCCGAGGCTGGGAGAGTAGTTACTATGCCTATGGTTGGCTATGATGGAAGTTTGACTGATAAATGCGATATTTGGTTAGAAAAGAGCGAAGGTGTAATAAAAATGTATTCGAATGGTGGTTGGGGAGCCGATTGGTGGTTTTATGTAATTTTGAATTATACAAAAAATTAAAGAAAGGATAGAAATGGAAAATATAACGTTAGGGCAAGTAGCAACTGCACTTGCTTTTTTAGTTGGTTTTATAAGTTCAATTAAATATATTTTTAGTATGTTTAGCAAACAAATAGATAAAACATTAAATCCGTTAGTAAAAAGAATTGATGATTTGGAACTACAATCAATTAAAACGGATTTGACAAATTTTATCTCAGACGTAGAGCACAATGTTCCAAAAAGTCAAATTCAAAGACTTAACGCACATGAATTATATGATAAATACACTATATTGGGTGGCAATTCTTATATTCATGAGCATTGGGAACAATTGCTGAAAAAAGAAAAAATATAGGAAGGAGGAGAAGAAATGGATATTCAAACAATTATGACTTTAGTTACAATATTAGTTACTTACATTTGTGGTGTTATTGCTAAAAAACATCCAAAGTTCAATAATAAATTAATTCCAGTACAAAATTTATTAATTGGAATTATTGTAGCAGTAATTAACTTTATTATGACTAAAGACTTTAATGGTTCTATTGTAGTAGCTGGTTTACTTACTGGCGGTGCATATGACCTAGGAAAAAATTTAAATGACTTATTGAAAGGAGAATAGGAAACATGGAAATAAAAAAATGTATATTAGTTAATAATTCATGTTATAAGAAAGCATCAAAAATGGTGCCCAAAGGAATTGTGGTACATTCAACTGGTGCTAACAATCCATATCTAAAAAGATATGTTCAACCTGATGATGGTATTTTAGGAAAAAATCAATATAACAATGATTGGAATAGAAGCGGTGTTAACGCTTGTGTTAATGCTTTCATTGGTAAAGACAAAAATGGAATAGTTAGATGTTATCAAACACTACCATTCGATTATATGCCGTGGGGGTGTGCAAGTGGTAAAAAAGGAAGTTACAACTACACACATATACAATTTGAAATATGTGAGGATGCATTGAAAGATGAAAAGTATTTCAATGATGCTTTTGGAGTTGCTATAGATTTTTGTGCTTATTTGTGCAAGGAATATAACATATCTGTAGATAATATTGTTAGTCATCATGAATCTTATCTTAAAGGCTATGGTTCAAACCACGCAGACTGCGATCACTGGTTAAAGAAATTCAACAAAAATATGGATTGGTTTAGAAATGAAGTAAAAGCAAAATTAGAAAAAAAAGATGTTAAACCAGAACCAACAAAACCTAATGCGTCAGATAACTTCCTAGGAGCTAGAGGATATATCAAATTGGGAGATAGGGGTAGTAATGTTGAAAAAATAGCTAACTTCATGTATAAAACATTCCCAGCTTATACATCAAAAGCAGCTTTAGGAAATTATTATGGACCTAATATTCAAAAATCTATAAAAGAATTTCAAAAAAGAACAGGACTTGAACAAGACGGTTGTGTAGGACCTATCACATTAAAAATGCTAGTTAAGTATGGATTTAAATATTAATTAAGACTCAGTCAAAATTGGCTGAGTCTTTTTTTGTGTTTTAATTCTTTGAAAAAAATATGTTAAAAGCATTCATTTTTTTTATATTTTCCTTCAATAAATGAAATGGCGGTAAAAAATGGCGGTAAAAAAATAAAAAAGCCTTATAATAAGGAAATAAAGGGCTTATTTGGTGGACACATTCTCCACCAAATGGAATTTAAAGTCTGTATTTACAGGCTTTTTTATTTTGTCAAACACTCTTTGAAACACACTTTTTTAAAACTATTTTGATATTCATAATAAATTTGATATAATGTTTTTGCAGGTGATTTTATATGCAAAAAAAGAAACTAGATATAATATATGAAGACAAATATTTAATTATTATTAACAAACCCAGTGGTATTTTAACAATATCTAGAGATAATAGAAATGATAAAAATTTATATGATGAAGTTAAAGAATATGTAAAAAAACAAAATCCTAAAAACAAAATATTTATAGTTCATAGATTAGATAAAGACACATCTGGTTTAATAATCTTTGCTAAAAATGAAAAAGTAAAAAGCATTTTGCAAACAAATTGGACAAAAGTTAAAAGATATTACTATGCAGTAGTAAATGGAATAGTTAAAGAAAATAATCATTTAGAAAATTATTTGTTAGAAACAAAAACTCATGATGTTATAATAACTAAAGATAAGAAAAAAGGAATATTAGCAATAACAAATTTTGAAGTCATGGAATATAATAAAAAATACACTTTATTAAATATTGAAATTAAAACAGGTAGAAAAAATCAAATTAGAGTTCAACTTGCAAATATTAAGCATCCAATAGTGGGAGATAAAAAGTATGGTAATAAAGAAAGAATGCCTTTATGTTTGCAAGCTTATAGATTAGAGTTTTTACATCCAATTACTAATAAAAACATAGAAATTGAAATAAAATTACCTAAAAATTTAGAAAATTTAATAAAATAGGGTTGCATTAAAATTTTTAAAGTGCTATAATTGACCCAATCAGTGATGAAGGAATTTACGACTCTGGAGCTGAACCGTTAAATCGCGTTAAGATAAATTAAGTTAAATAAAGGATGGTACCGTGCAAATTGCACTCCTTGGGGTATCATTCTTTTTATTTTTGGAGGGAGATATTATGACATTATTTGAAGAACTAAAATGGAGAGGATTAGTAAATGATATAACTAGTCCAGATGTTGAAGAAGCCATTAACAAAGGAGGCTTAAAGTTTTATATAGGTGTTGACCCAACTGGAGATTCACTACATATTGGGCATTACTGTACTGTAATTGCTACATCAAAAAGATTAATGGAAGGTGGACATACCCCAATAATCATTGCGGGAGGAGGGACAGGACTAATCGGAGACCCTAAACCAAATGTTGAAAGACCAATGATTAGTAAAGAAGCTGTTGCTCACAATATAAAATGCATTCAAAATCAAATTAGTACTATCCTTGGGGGAAAAATTGAAATTGTTAATAATGCAGATTGGCTATGTGAAATGAAAGCAATCGATTATCTTAGAGATTATGGTAAATTCTTTAATATTAATTACATGCTTGCCAAAGACACAGTAAAAAGGAGATTAGATATTGGTATTACGTATACTGAATTTTCATACATGTTACTTCAATCAATTGACTTCTTAAAGTTATATGAAGAACACGGAGTAACAATGCAAGTTGGAGGACAAGACCAATGGGGAAATATCACATCAGGACTAGAACTTATAAGGAAAGTTCATGGTGCAGATGTAAAATGTTATGGATTTACAGTACCTCTAGTAACTAGAAGTGATGGTTCTAAATTTGGTAAAAGTGAATCTGGTGAAGCATTATGGTTAGATATTAACAAAACTAGTTCATATGAGTTATACCAATACTTCATTAATGCAGAAGATGATAAAGTTATTGAATACTTAAAAAAATTAACATTCTTAACTAAAGAAGAAATAGAAGAACTAGAAAAAAGCTTAAATGAACATCCAGAAGAAAGAAAAGCTCAAAAAGCATTAGCAAAAGAAATAATTACATTCTTACATGGAGAAGAAGAATACAAAAAAGCTTTACACATTTCTGAATCATTATTCTCTGATAAAATCTGGGAATTAACAGCAGATGAAATAATTGAAAGTATCAAAGATGTACCTAGATTTGATGTTAAAGATAACACTTTACTAATAGACTTATTAGTGGATAACAAAATTGTTTCAAGTAAAAGAGAAGCCAGAGAAATGATTACAACTGGAGCAATAAGTATCAATAATCAGAAATCAACTGATTTAGAAAAAGTTGTTACAACAAAAGATGCTATTGAAGGCAAAGTTTTACTAATTAAAAAAGGTAAAAAGAATTATTTTATGGGACTTATGTAATAAGTCTTTTTCTTTTTAAAAAAATTTGCTATAATTAACTTAAGGAAGGTAGGAATAAGACAAATAGAAAGAAAAAAGCTAGTGCCTTTTTACAACAGGACTAGCTCCGACTAACCAATCAATAGATATTTTATACTCTTTAGCAATTTGATACAAAAATGCTGTAAGAATTAAAGTATTACCTTTTTCGTAAGCACAAATTGTGGATGGAGAAGTATTAAGGATATTTGCTAAGTCTTTTTGTTTAATATTGTATAAAGACCTAACATAAATAATTCTTTTTCCTATTTCCTTTTTATCTAGAGTAACAAATTTATAAAAAATATCTTTCTTTTTGGATAGCCCAGTTAAGTAATCTAAACTAACATTATAGTACTTTGCTAAAGTAACTAAATGTTTTAAAGGGATAATCTTTTTTCCTTTCTCCCATTCGGCATATGTTTGTTGACGAACACCGAGAATTTCCCCGATATCCCTTTGAGTTAGATTATTATATTCTCTTAACTCAAATAATTTGTCGTTTTCCATTAATTTCACTCACCAGTTTAATTTTCCCATTAAAAAGACAAATATGCATATTTTTACAGACAAATACGAAAATATTTGGTATAATTTAAATAGAAAGAGTGTGATTAGATGAAAGAATACTTAGATTTAAGCCATACACTTGCAAAAAAACAAATGCAAGAAAAGATTGCTCTAGAGTTGGTTTATGAATTTTTAATATTAGATAATAAAACTATGGACATTATAAAAATAGAAGATGTAAATATTTTTACAGATCAAGAATACATGGATTTAGTTGATAGTGCTATAAAAAGTATAAATACTAAAACAAATTTAAATTTAGTAAGAAAGGGTAAAAAAATTATTTTGGGTAAAAGTAATTAGTTAAAAAGTTTAACTTTCATAAATTAATTATGAGAGGAGAGAGTTATGTATCCAAATTATTACCAAAATACAAACCGAGGATTTGTTGTGCCATTTTTGCTAGGAGGTTTAGCAGGGGGAGCAGCAGTTGGTTTAAGTAGACCAAGACCAATTTATAATGTGGCTCCACAAGGAGGAAATATGCCATATACACCTGGAGTTCCATATTACAATAGTTCATATAGTTACTATCAACCAATCCCTAGAGTATATTATTATTAAACCATACTTCGATATGGTTTTTCATTTGCAAAAACTATGCTTAAGAAAAGAAAATAAATAATTAAAGTTGAACCGCCATAACTTAAAAAAGGTAGTGGAATACCAATAATAGGAACAAGGCCAAGGTTCATTCCTATATTAATTATTTGTCCAAATATAAAAATACTTGTAAAAGATATTAAGATATATTTTATAGTATTTTTTTTCATATGACAAATTTTATTAATTAAAAATATATCCATAAAAAGATAACATATAAGAATTAAAAATCCTGTAAAGTAACCAAAATTACTTATAGTAAATGCAAATACAAAATCTGTCGGAGCTTCTGGAATATAAATTGAAACATTACCCAAGCCAGTTCCAAATAATGATGAAGACCCCATGGCAATCAAAGCATTTTCAAGTTGATAACTACTCATAGTTTTAAAAGTGATAAGTCTTTCAACTCTATAAAAGAAACTAGTACCAATTAAACTAATTAATATATCTTTATTAAATAAATAAAGAGTTATAAAAGCACCAATACCAATACCTAATAAAGAAAATAAAATAACAAACCAAAATTTATGAACTTTACTAAAAAGAATAATCATAAAAGCTTCAATAAGAAAAAATATAATGGCTCCGCTATCAGGTTCTAGAAAAACTAAAATTGAAGGTATTAGTGTTACCAAAATAACTTTTAATATAAATATTGTTTCTGATTTTACTCCGGTATTATTAAAAGAAACAGCTATTTTACTAAGCATTATAGCAAGACTTAATTTAGCAAGTTCACTTGGTTGAAAAGAAAATCCTTTAATATTAATCCAAGCTCTTGCACCATTAATAACCTTACCAAAAAGTAAAACATATAAAAGTAATAGTAAAGAAAAAATATATAAAACATTTGCATATTTAAATATTGTTTTATTATTAATTCTTTTAAATAAAATAAATATTATAAAACCTAAAAAATACCAAATTATTTGTTTTACTAAATTATTATTATATAAACTACTTAAATATTTAGCATTATACATATCTAAAAAACTAATAATCATAATTATTAGTAACGGAATAAAGAAAAGTAATTTATTATCTAAAATCTTCTTCATAAAAATAGTATGTGTATTTTTTTCCTATTTATCATAAAATATACTAGAGGTGTGAAAATGAACAAATTACCTAATGTGTTTGCAAGTCCCATAAACAAAAAATTAAATAATTATCAAGATTTATATCGTAGTGATAGAGCTGTAAAAAGTTATAATCCTAAAGATATAAATAAAAAGATTAATGAAATATTTGGTTCACTAAATCATGTTTATAAAAGTAGGGTAAGAATTACTATGGATGATGGTATTCATGAAGAAGAAATCGTAGGTAAAACAAATATTAATTTACTAACAATTGATAATAAATTAATTAAAATCACTGATATTCTTGATATTGAAAAGCTTTAAAAAAAAGTATATCTTAGAGAATTTCTTCGATATACTTTTTTAATTGTTTAGCATTTTTATCAAATATAATTTTTAATTGGTTATCAATTTCTACAATTCCTTTAGCACCAAGTTTTTGAATTCCATCTTTATTAGCTAAACTAACATCTTTTAAGATAACTTTAAGTCTTGACATATTACATTCAGCATTAATAATATTATCTTTACCACCTAAATAAGTTATAAGTTTATTAGCTTCAGCTTTAAAATCTCTTTTAGATAATTTTACAATTACTAATGATATTATAATTAAGATAACTGCAATAATAATATATTCAATCCATGTTTTCAAAATAATCACCTAACTAATTATACTATATTTTTTAAAAAAGTAAAAGTAAAAAGCATACACTAATTTGAAATATTTTCATAAATTAATAATGAAAGTACATGAAAGGGTGAAAGTTTATGAATAGAGAAAGTAAATCATCAGAAGGAAACTGCATAAATGAAATACTATGTGTCATTTTAGTGTTACAAGAAAATGCATGTCCAGATAATTGCTTACAAACTTGCGATAGACCAGTTTTAGGTGGCGGTACTAATTGCTTAATATGTAATACTAGACCAGTAATGCTTTATACTTGTGGTGGAAATGGTACTCCATGGAGCATGCCAATCACTAAAGATTCAACAGCTACTTGTACAGGTTCTTCAGCTACATGTTCTAATGTATTTAGAGTAGAAAAGATTGAAGGAAACTGCTGTACATTTAGAGTTCTTGCTGACAACACTGATGAAACTAGTGTTTATCCATATGTTGCTACAAATGTATTCTTTACAATGGATTGCGATTGCTTATGTTGTATTAGATGTCTATCAGACACATATGTTGATTGTCTTTGCTAATTAAAGAAAACTAAAAAAGCACTTCGTGTGCTTTTTATTTTGTTGTTGAACTATTTGCACTTGCAATAGATGCTAAGGCATTTTGAAGATAATTTGAATATTGTTTCTTAATTTCATCATCTTGAATTTCCATACCATATTCTTTACGATAATGTTGTAATGCATTAAGTCCAACACTATTTTGATTTTTAGAAATATATTTTTCTGCTAAAGTTTCAACAATTTTATCTTTTAAATTTTCTAAAGTATCTTTTTCATAAGATTTAACTTTTAGAATAACATGATATCCAAGTTCAGTAGTTATAACACTAGTTGAATATTCACCATCTTTAAGTTTTTTAGCAGCATTTAACAATTCATCATATTTACTATCTAAGTCACCAAAGTTAACTTTACCTAGAGCACCACCTTTATCTTTAGTGGCATCATCTTTAGAATATTCTTTAGCAAGTTTAGTAAATGCTTCAGTAATATCTTCTTTATTTTTCTTAGCAGTATTTAATTTTTCAATTATTTCATTAACAGTTTTCTTAGCTGCTTCTTCAGCTTTTTTCTTTTCATCAGTTGTTGCCCCATCTTTAACATCAGAAGTAATTAAAATATGATTAATTTCCATATCTCCAATAGCTTCATCTTTGTAATATGCTTCAATTTCTTTATCAGTAATTTTTGTTTTAGCATATTCTTCAATAGCATGACTTTGTAAATTAGCTAAATATAAATAATTTTGATAAGCTTCAATAGTTTGATAACTAGTTTGTTTTTGTAAAGCTGCTAACAACTTATCTTTTCCACCATATTGTTCAATAAATGCATCAATATAAGCTTGGGCATTTTTAGTTGCTGTATCTTTATAATCTTTAAATTCAGTTTCACAAATATATGTATCAATCATAGTAATTAAGGTATTAAGTCCCATTTCATCTTTTAATTTACTATAAAAATCATCTACACTAATTTTATCACCATTTTTAAAACTTACGATAGCTTCCTTTCCATTGTCTAACTTTGGTACTTTGCCACAACCACTAGCAAGTAACATTATTGCACATAACGCAAATATTTTTTTCTTCATTTTTATCTCTCCTCTTTAGGTATTATAACAATTATTTTCTTAATTTACAACGATTTTAAGTATTTTTTGCCCTCACACAATAAAAAATATACCATAAAATACTAGTGAAAAGACAAAATAAAGGAGGAAAGTTTTATGAGTCACTGTGGAAATGGCCTTGGAGCTGCTATAATTTTAGTACTATTCATTCTTTTAATCATCATAGTAGGGGCTTTCATTTAAATTTTTAAATATATAAGGAGGTTAAACAATGAGTTGTTGTAAAAAAGATTGCGACAATACCGGAGGAAACAATTTTACAGCTAGCTATGCATTTATAGTTTTAATACTATTTATCTTACTTGCTATAATCTGGGGTGGAGCATTCTATTAAAAGAGGGAAACCTCTTTTTTTTCCGGACATTTTGTATTATAATGTTGTTAAGAAATGAGGTTAATATGTTAAAGTTAGAAAATGTTAGAAAAACATATGGAAGCCTTGTAGCGGTTGATGACTTATCTTTTACTGTTAAAGATGGAGAAATCTTTGGTCTACTCGGTGAAAATGGTGCAGGTAAAACCACAACATTTAGAATGATTATGGGATTACTTGAACCAGATAAAGGTAAAATTACTTTAAATGGGAAAAAAATTGATTACAAAGAAACTGATAAGATAGGTTTTGTTACTGAAGAACGAAGCTTACTTACGAAACTAACTGTTAAAGAAATGATTGAATACTATGGTGTTTTAAAAGGCATGGATGAAAAAGACATTGATAAAAAATTAGATTATTGGTTAGAAAAATTTGAAATAACAGATTATAAATTTAAAAAAATAAAAGAACTATCAAAAGGAAATCAACAAAAAATTCAGTTTATATCTGCAGTTATAAATGAACCAAAACTACTTATACTTGATGAACCATTCACTGGACTTGATCCAATAAATGTTGGTTTATTAAAAAGTGCTGTCAAAGAATTACAACAAAAAGGATGCTCAATCATATTTTCATCACACCAAATGGAATATATTGAAGACTTCTGTGAACAATTAATTATTTTAGTACATGGTAAAGCTATTTTAAATGGTAGCCTTGATGAAATAAAAGAAAATTATGCCAAGAAAAATGTTTTAATAAAAGGAGAAAACATCAAAGTAAGTGATATTTCTAAAATAAAAGGTGTAACAAGTATTGACAAAAAAGCCAATGAAATAGTTGTTCATATTGAAAATGTTGATGTTGCTCCAAAAGTATTTGATTGTATAAAAAATGCAAATATTTCTAAATATGTTGTAGCAGATGCTCCATTAAATGAAATATTTATTCATTATGTCGGAGGTAAAAATGAGTAAGAAATTTTGGTATTTAACCCGTGTTAGTTTAAAGAAAAAGATTGGTTCAAAATGGTTTTTAATAACTAATATAATTTTAGCTCTAGCAGTTATTGGTATCATTAATATAAATTCTATAATTAAGTTTTTCGGGGGAGACTTTTCTGATAACTTAACAGTTTATGTTATAGATAACTCTAATACATTTAATTATTTTGAAACAACTTTAGATGCTTTAGATGAAGATAACTTAATAAAAATAGAACAAACATCAAAAACAAAAGATGAATTAACAAAAGATTTAGAAAATTCTGAAATAATAGTTATTTTAAATGAAAATGACAGAGAATTTCTAACTAGTGAAATAATTAGTAATGAAACAATAGATAATGGTATTTATCAAGAAATAACTAGTGCCATTAATGCATCAAAATCTACTTTAGGTATGATTAAATCTAATGTAAATCCTGAAATACTCGCAAATATTTCTGCACCAGCTAAAGTAGAAAGAACAATTCTTAGTGATAATGCTAGTATTGATGAAAATATGAATATTGTTATGACTAGTGTATTTCCAACTATAATATTACCATTCTTTATGCTAGTAGTATTCCTAGTTCAAATGGTCGGGGGAGAAATCTGTGAAGAAAAAACAACAAGAAGTATGGAAATTATAATATCAAATGTTAGTCCTAAAATGCATTTATTTTCTAAAGTTTTAGCAAGCAATATATTTGTTATTACTCAAGGGCTACTACTAATAGTTTTTGCAGGCGTTGGCTTACTTATAAATAAATTATTAACAGGAACATCTCCATTAAGTTTTATAAGTAGCATTGCAGGAAACATAGATTTATCAATTCTAACTGACAAATTATTAATTCTTATACCAACAACTTTAATATTAATGCTTTTATCATTCTTTGCTTATTCTGTATTATCTGGAATACTTGCATCAATGACAGTAAATATTGAAGACTTTAATCAATTACAATCACCAGTAATGCTTATCTCAGTAGTAGGTTATTATTTATCAATCACTGCATCAATGTTTAGTGGTTCAACTTTAATACATGTATTATCCTACATCCCATTCTTATCAGCATTCTTAACACCAACATTATATATAATCGGAGAAATATCAGTATTTGAAATATTTATATCAATAATTATAATGGTTTTATTTATATACATTCTTCTTAAAAAAGGATTAAAAGTATATAAAAATGGTATCTTAAACTATTCAACAGATAAGGTATGGAACAGAGTATTTAAATCAATGAAAAACTAAGGGCTGAAAAGCCCTTTTTTATTGGAAAATAACTTGACATTTTAAAAAATAAAATATAAAATATAATCAAAATTTATGAGCGAGGTTGTAATGAAATTAGTATTTCCAAATTTAGAATTAAAAGAACAATATTATGATTTAGTAAAAAGCGCTTTAAGAAATGATGATATATCTGAAATGGGTAATGCATATCGTGAAAATGAAAAATATGAAGATATGTTAATTAGATTAGAAAATCGTAGTAAAGGTATTAATATTTCAAGTAGGGATGTTCCTGCAACCGTACAGTTTATATTAAATGAAAAAGAAAAAGTTGTAGGAACAATTGATATAAGGCATACTTTAAATGACAATTACTTTTCTAGATTAGGTCATATTGCATATTATATAAAGCTTGAAGAAAGAAATAAGGGTTATGCAACCGAAGCTTTAAAATTAGCACTTGAAAAATTAAAAAATGAATATAAAGTAAATAAAGTCTTAATTACTTGTTTAAAAGATAACATTGCATCAAGAAAAGTAATTGAAGCAAATGGTGGAATTTTTGAAAAAGAATTTTATGATGAGATAACAAATAATTATATTCAGAGATTCTGGATAACATTTTAATGTTTAGATAATGAAAAAAATCTAAACTTTTTTTTCTTAAAATTAAGTAAAATCGAGATTAAAGTTGATTTTTTTGTTGATTTCCTGTTATAATGGTCTAGGAAGTGATAAGGAATATGGCAAATTATGATGAGTCATCGATTAAAATTCTTGAAGGTCTAGAAGCAGTTCGAAAAAGACCAGGGATGTATATTGGATCAACTGATAAAAGAGGTATGCATCATTTAGTCTGGGAAATTGTAGATAATGCAATAGATGAAGTAATAAATGGATATGGTAATTATATTAAAGTAATTATAAATAAAGATAAAAGTATAACAGTAGCGGACAATGGACGTGGAGTTCCAATTGGAATGCATGCATCTGGAAAAAGTACACCAGAAGTTATTTATACAATACTTCATGCCGGTGGTAAATTTACTGAAGCTGGTTATAAAGTTTCCGGAGGTCTTCATGGTGTAGGGGCTAGTGTAGTTAATGCCTTATCAAAAGAAATGCAAGTAGTTATTTATCGTGATGGCCTTATTTCTTCAATTGAATTTGAAAATGGAGGACATGTTAAAACTCCACTTCATACCGTAGGTAAAAGTAATAAAACCGGAACAATTGTTAAATTTTTGCCGGATGATACAATATTTAAAAATTGTAATTTTTCATATACAACAATTTGTGAAAGAATGCAAGAGTCAGCTTTTTTACTAAGTGGCCTTACAATCGAGGTTATCGATGAAGAAGATGGACACCAAGCAAAATTTCATTATGAAAATGGTTTAACTAGTTTTATCGAATACATGAATGAAGGTAAAAACACTTTACATAAAGTAATTAATTTTGGTAATACAAAAAGTAAAATTGAAGTTGATGTAGCAATGCAATATACAGATACATATAATGAAAATATTTTATCATTTGTAAATAATGTTAAAACTTCTGATGGAGGAACTCATGAAGTGGGTTTTAAAACTGGTATTACTAAAGCATTTAATGATTATGCTAAAAACAATAATATCTTTAAAGCTAAAGATGGCACCCTTGATGGTTCAGATGTTCGTGAAGGCCTATCAGCAGTTATAAGTTTAAAAATACCAGAAGAATTATTACAATTCGAAGGACAAACTAAAGGAAAATTAGGTACACCAGAAGCAAGAAGTGTAACAGAAAGTATAACTTATGAATCTTTAAAATTCTTTCTAGAAGAAAATAAAGAAGTAGCATCAACTATTCTAGAAAAAGCCATGAAAAGTAAAGTGGCACGAGAAGCTGCTAGAAAAGCTAGAGAAGATGCTAGAAATGGTAAAAATAAAAGTAAAATTGAAAAGAATTTATCAATGAAACTTGCACCAGCTCAAAGTAAGAATCCTAAAATAAATGAGTTATTTATTGTCGAAGGAGATTCTGCCGGTGGTTCTGCTAAAGGTGGAAGAGATAGAAAGTTCCAAGCAATATTACCTCTTCGTGGTAAAGTTATAAATAGTGAAAAAGCATCTTTAGATGAACTTATAAAAAATGAAGAAATAAATACATTAATTCATACTATCGGTGCAGGTATTGGTCAAGAATTTGATGCCTCTGAATCTAATTATGATAAAGTAATAATTATGACCGATGCCGATGTTGATGGAGCCCATATTCAAATACTTTTACTTACATTCTTTTATAGATACATGCGTGGTTTAATAGAAAATGGTAAACTTTATATTGCCATGCCACCACTTTATAAATTGGATTATGGTAAGAAGAAATTTTATGCGTATAGTGATGATGAATTAAATGAAATAAAATTAAACAATACCGGAAAATATAGTATTCAAAGATATAAAGGTTTAGGGGAAATGAACCCTGACCAACTTTGGGAAACAACAATGGACCCTGAAACAAGAAGTTTAATTAGAGTAAGAATTACTGATGCAGCCCTAGCAGAAAAACGTGTCCAAGTCTTAATGGGAGATAAGGTAGAGCCTCGTAAAGAATGGATAAATGAAAATGTTGAGTTTACACTCGAAGATAGTTATAGGGCAGAGTAAGGAGGTTTAAATGGATATAGTTAAAAAAATTGAAGATTATAGCTTAGAAGAAATAATGTCTTTACGATTTGCAGCTTATGCCAAAGAAATTATTCAAGATAGAGCTATTCCAGATGTCAGAGATGGCTTAAAACCAGTTCAAAGAAGAATTTTATACGCTATGTATAAAGCAGGAAATACTGCAGAAAAAGGCTATATAAAATGTGCTGCCACTGTTGGTGATGTTCTAGGAAAATTCCATCCTCACGGTGACTCATCAGTTTATGATGCAATGGTGCGTATGTCACAATGGTGGAAACAAAATCATATTCTCGTAGATATCCATGGAAATAATGGTTCAATGGATGGTGATGGACCTGCAGCATACCGTTATACTGAAGCAAGATTAGCCAAAATAAGTGGTGAACTTTTAAAAGATTTAGATAAATCAACAGTTTCATGGGCTCCAAACTTTGATGATAGATTTCTAGAACCAACTGTATTACCTGCCAAATTTCCTAATTTGCTTGTAAATGGAACGAGTGGTATTTCAGCTGGATACGCAACAAATATTCCACCACATAACTTAGGTGAAATAATTGATGCCACAATTAAAAGAATTGACTCACCAAATTGTTATTTAGATACAATTTTAGAAATAGTAAAAGGTCCAGATTTTCCAACCGGTGGTATAGCATTCGGAAAACAAGGAATAATTGATGCTTTTAAAACAGGTCGAGGCAGAATAATTGTTCAAGCTAAATATGAATTTGTTAAAGAAAAAGGTAAAGAACAAATAATCATTACCGAAATACCTTTTGAAGTTAATAAACAAGCTTGTGTTGCTAAAATTGAAGGCCTTAGAATAGATAAAAAGGTTGAAGGAATATCTGAGGTCCGTGATGAAACAGACAGAACAGGTATAAGAATTGCTATAGATTTAAAAGCTAATGCTAATAAAGATGTTATCATGAAATATTTACTTAAAAATACTGATTTACAAATATCTTATAACTATAACTGTGTAGCAATTGTAAATAGAACTCCGAAGACTTTGGGTATTTTAGAAATTTTAGATGCTTACATAGCCCACAAACGCGAAGTTATAACTAAAAGAACTGAATTTGACTTAGCGTATTACACCAAAAATTATAATATTGCAACAGGTTTAATAAAAGCTATATCAATTCTTGATGAAGTAATAGCGTTAATCCGTGCTAGTAAAAATAAAAGTGATGCCAAAGTTAATTTAGTTAATAAATATAAATTTACTGAAGAACAAGCTGAAGCAATTGTAACATTACAACTTTATAGATTAACAAATACGGATATTGTAGTTCTAGAAGAAGAATGTGAAAAACTAAAAAATTTAATCGAGGAATGCAATAAAATATTAAATAATGAAACAGAACTAAAAAATGTTATGAAATCAGAACTAAGAGAAATTAAGAAAAATTATGCTGTTCCTCGTAAAACTGAGATCAGAGATGAAATTGTTGATATAAAAGTAGATGCTAAAGAAATGATACCAGATGAAAAAGTCATCGTGGTAGTAACAAATGATGGTTATGTAAAAAGAGTAAGCCAAAAGAGTTTCAAAACATCTGAAGAAGAAACAACTCTAAAACCTGGAGACTTTGTAACAGGTAGATTCTTGGCATCAACTAAAGATTCATTATTGTTATTTACCAATTTAGGAAATTATTTATATGTTCCAATTCATATAATTCCTGAAACAAAATGGAAAGATTTAGGAAAACATATAAGTAATACCATTATGATTAAAGAACAAGAAAAAATAATTGCTAGTTTAGTACTTAAAGATAAAAACAAAAATGTAACTTTATTTACTAAGAATGGTTTAACAAAACAAGTTGCCCTTAAGGACTTTGAAGTAACAAGATATTCAAAACCAATGACAGCAATTAAGTTAAAGGATAATGATGAATTAATCAATGCTGATATTTCTAAAGAAGAAGTATTATTTGTAACAAATAATGGTCTAGCCCTAAGATTTAATACAAATGAAATCCCAGTCGTAGGTTCTAAAGCAAGTGGGGTAAAAGGTATAAATTTAAAAGATGACTATTGTATTTATGCAAGTCCAATAAAAAATGAAGAATACTTAAATATTTATACAAATTACAAAACTATTAAAAGATTAAAGTTATCAGATATAACTCCAATATCTAGGGCTAAAAAAGGTAATATGTTATTTAAAAAAGCTAAAACAAAAGATTATAAAATCTTATTTGCTTATCTAACTGAAACAAAAGATGTTAACCTTTATAAAATAGATACAGATATTCATGAACTTAAAAATAGTGATATTCCAATCATGGATATTGCATCAACTGGAAGCCAAGTTAAATTTAATTATGATTTATTTGCCTTGAAAAAAGAATTAGTTGATTTAACTAAAACAACAACTGAAGAACCAAAAGAAGTTGAAGAAATAAAATCAACTAAAAAAGAAGAACAATTATCATTTGATGCATTTATAGATGACTTTAAAATATAATAATAAACTCTCAAATAAATAAGGATTTGAGAGTTATTTATTTTCTTTAACTATATTTAATTTATATTATTATTAGTACAACTTTTCATATTTTTTACATTTGCATATATTATCCTGATAGTGATGGAGCAGAAAATGAAAGTAATATAGTTAAAACATTAAGTCCAATAAATATATCTTCTGTAATACTAATTTCATTCATTAAAAAAAAATAATTATATGTGTTATATTCTTCTAAAACTTTTTTTAACTCATCAAAAAAAGAAACAATTATCTTTTTGTCATCAATTTTTATCATTTTAAAACCTCTATATGTTTTATTTCTTAAAATAATTATAAATAGTTCATTTATCTTAATAAAAAACATAAAATTATACTGGTGATTTATATGAAACAAGAAGAATTTAAAAATTTTGTAAGAACAAAGCCAGAACTTATAAAGTATGTCCAAAATGGTGAAATGACATGGCAAAAATTTTATGAATTATATGATTTATATGGTACTGATGAATCTATCTGGAACAAATATATTTTAAGGGACAGAAGCGGAGTAGAAGATAGTATTTCTAAAATAACTAATATGGTTAAAAATGTTAATGTGGATTCTATTAAAAGCCATATTAACACTGCCCAAAAAGCTATTGATTTTGTCTCTGATTTAACAAAGAAAAATCCTACTCCAAATATTGCGGAAAATCTAACTAAAGGACCAGTTTCTCCACGACCTTTAAATAAGTTCTTTGAGGATTAAATGGAACTACAAACACAAATTTTATTTCGTCAAAATCCTAAATCTTTTGAACTTTTAAAACAAAACTCATATTATTTTAAGTATTTAAACCGAGGAACAATCGATTTTAAAAAGTTTAATTCTGACATGAAAGAAAAATATAAAGAAAGAACAACAGATAAGTTAGAAAGCCTTATGGATAACATGGATTTAATAAGTTCAGTATTAAATGTATTAAAGTAAATTTAAATACACATAATTAAAATAAAGAAAAATTTACATTTTATATAAATTTCTGTATTGACTAAAGAACATAATTATAGTATTATTTAAGAGTAGAGAGGAGTCTATTAATGAAAAAAGATATTAAAAATGTAAGTGGTTTTACTTTAATCGAATTACTAGCAGTTATCGTAGTTTTAGCTATTATAATCTTAATGGCATCAATGGCAGTTATTCCAAGAATGAACCAAGCAAGAAGACAAGTCTTCTCAATGGAAGCTAATGAGGCATTAGATGCAGCATCATCATATTGGTTAGATGCTACTATCAATGGCACAGACACATTTCCAATTGGAACGGAAACTAAATGTGTAACAATTGCTCAACTTAGAACTAGTGGAGATTTTACTGGTGGTAGTGATTATAGTGGTGTTATCTATGTACATAAGAAAGATGCAACTACAAATACATACGAATATGCAATAACTATGGGTAATGGAAATTTAATGGTTGTAAATGCTGGAATTTCTGAAGATGTTAAACCTACAAATGTAAAAGACTATGTTAAAGCAACAATTGATACTGCTATAGCAACATGTACAGATGGAAAAGCTACAAAATTCCCAACAGAATCCGGTGATTAAAAACTTCCAAATCGGAAGCTTTTTTCTTTTATATCTTTATTTATAAAAGATAAAGTGTTATAATGAAAACGGTGATAGAATTTGAAGTTTTTTTTAAGATTTGGAAATATGTTAGTTTTATTTTTAATTCTTCTTCTCGGAATAATTGCATTTTTTAAAACTGATGTAAAAGATAAGTTTATAAAACCAAAATATGAAGAAGTAATAAAAAGTGATATAGATTATGATTCGGATGGTTTAGATGATTATACAGACATATTAAATGGTGCCAAAGAATTTATAAGTACAAAACCAAAATATAAAAGTAAATATTATGATGGAGGATATCCAACTGATGAATATCGTGTTTGTACAGATATAATTTGGTATGCGTTAAAAAATGCTGGATATGATTTTAAAACATTAATTGATGAAGATATTAAAAATAATAAAGATGAATATGATGAAGATGTTGGTGATGAAAATATAGATTTTCGAAGAGTTAGAAATATAAAAGTTTATTTAGACAGAAATGTTTTAAAATTACCAAATGATTCTGATTTTAATCCAGGTGATATTGTAGTATATAAAAAACATATTGCCATAGTTAGTGATAAGGTAAATAGTAAGAATGAAAATTATATATTACATCAACATATGTATCAAGCATATGAGTATGATGGATTATTTAAAAATGAAATTCTAGGACATTACAGATGGAGGCTTAATGATGGAGAAAAATAGTAGAAAAGAAAAATTAGTAAAACAATTATTAAATAGAGATTTTGATGTAACAGATGAAGATGAATTAATTGAAATGTTACTTGATAATCCAACAGCGATTGATTCTGATAAAGAAGAAGATGAAAGAAGAACAATGGGAGATAAACTTGCAGATAAAGTAACAGAAATAGCTGGTTCATGGGGCTTTATTATTGTTTTTTGTTTATTCCTAATTTTATGGATGATTATAAACACTATTATGATTGTGAAATTTGATGAATATCCATTTATTTTACTTAATTTAATTTTATCATGTATTGCAGCATTACAAGCCCCAGTTATTATGATGAGTCAAAATAGAGCAGCTAAAAAGGATAGTTTAAGAAGCTTAAATGACTATAAAACAGATTTAAAAAGCGAACTTATACTAGAAGTTTTACACGAACAAATGAAAGATTTACAAGCAAATCAAAAGAAAATACTAAAAATGCTTGAAGATAAAGATATTAAGTAATATAATGTATTAAGTGGTATATATGAAAATAAAAAAACAAGTTGAATTTAACAATTTAATTAGTGATATATTAAAAAATGAAGAAGTTATATCTTTAAGATATGAATATCATCATGGTATTTCTAGATTAGACCATTCTTTAAGTGTTGCAAAACTTACATTTAATTTATGTAAATTATTTAAAATAAATACAATTAAAGAAACAACAAGAGCAGCTTTACTTCATGATTTTTTTCATAATAGAGAAGACTCTAGTTTTAAAGGTCACCCAAAAACAGCTTTAGAAAATGCTAAAAGAGAATTTAATATCAATAAAATGCAAGAAGATATAATTTATAATCATATGTTTCCGGCAACGTTAAGGTTTCCTAAGTATAAAGAAACATGGTTAGTATCGGCCTCAGATAAATTAATAGCAATTAAAGAGTGCACCAAGTATAAAATACCAATGAAAATCGGTGCAACATTCTTATTTTTATTTGAATTTATGATTATTCAAAGATAATTTACTAAAAAGGATAGATTAATCTGTCTTTTTTTTGTATAATATCCTTATAAGGAAGTGGTAGTATGTTAAAAGAATTTAAAAAGTTTATTGCTAGAGGAAATGTTTTAGATTTAGCAGTTGGGGTTATAGTAGGTGGAGCATTCTCATCAATTGTAACTAGTTTAGTTAATAATATATTTACCCCCGTAATAGGGTTAATCGTTGGTGGTGTTGATTTTTCTAGCCTTTCCATAACTTTTCGCGATACAAAAATTATGTATGGGGCTTTCATTCAAAGCGTAATTGACTTTTTAATTGTGGCATTTTGTTTATTTATTGTGGTAAAAGCTGTTAATAAAGTTACTCATAAAAAGGAAGAAAAAAAACCAGAACCAGCTAAAAGTGCTGAGTTAAAAACTCTAGAAGAAATAAGGGATATATTAAAAAATGACATACAAAGCAAGTAATGGAAAAGAAATAGAAGTTGTAATAATTAGAAAAAATAATAAAAATATTTACTTCAGAGTTAAAAATGATTTAAAAATATATGTAACATGTCCAATATATTTAGGAATAGAAAATATTTTAAAAATGATAGAAAAAAATGAAGAAAGTATTTTAAAAATGTATGACAAGGCATATGAAAATTCTAAGGATAATGAGTTATTCTTATACTTAGGGGAAAAATATTTTATTGAAATAAAAGAGACAGAAATAGGTATAAGATTTGATGGTGATACAGTTTATGCTCCATCAATGAAAGCTTTAGAATTGTTTTACAAAACTGAAGTCCAAAGAGTATTTACATCTGAGGTAGAAATTGCAAAAAAATGTTTTTCTAATTTACCAGAGTTTACTTTAAAGTTTAGAAGTATGCTAACTAGATGGGGAGTATGTAATCCAAGTAAGAAAACAGTTACTTTAAATACTGAACTATTAAAAAAAGATATTGACTTATTAGATTATGTTATCATTCATGAATTATGTCATTTTTTTGAAGCAAATCACAGTAAAAATTTTTGGCATCTAGTGGGACTTGCATATCCGAATTATAAAGAAGCAAGAAAGAGGTTAAAAGGATGAAAATAACAAGTATGCATAATGATTTAGTTAAGTATTGGGTTTCCTTAAAAACTAAAAAGGTACGTGATAAAGAAAGAAAGTTTATTGTAGAAGGTGACCATTTAATTAATGAAGCAAGAAAAAATAATTTAATTGAATATATTATAAGTTGTGTAGATGAAAATGCAGATTATTTTGTAACTAAAGAAATAATGGAAAAAATAAGTGACCAACAATCAATAAGTTATAATATCGCTGTAGTTAATTTTATTCCTGAAGATAGTATTAATGGTAATGTTTTAATATTAGATAATTTGCAAGACCCAGGAAATTTAGGAACAATCATAAGAAGTGCCACTGCATTTAATATAAATACTATCATTTTAAGTAATGATTGTGTAGATTTTTATAATCCTAAAGTAGTGCGAGCTACCGAAGGTATGATATTTAATTTAAATATTATAAGAAGAAATTTGAGTGAAATAATTCCAACTCTAAAAAATATTGGTTATAAAGTAATTGGTACAGACGTAAAAAAGGGATTTGATGTAAGAAATATAAAAAAAGAAAATATTGCTATTGTGATTGGTAATGAAGGTAGTGGTATGAAAGATGAAACTAAAAATATGTGTGATGAATTTATAAATATAAAGATGATGGATACGTGTGAATCTCTAAATGCTGGAGTTGCTGCAAGTATCATAATGTATGAGGTATACCATGAATGAAATGATTTATATAGGAAAAACAGTTAGTACTTTTGGTATAAAAGGAGAACTCAAAGTAATCAGTGATTTTGAATATTGTGATAAAGCATATAAAGTTGGTAATAAAGTTCTTATAAATAATACAGAACATATCATCAGTAGCATTCGTTATCATAAAATTTATGTTTTACTTAAAATAGATAATTTAAATAATATAAATGATATTTTAAAATATGTTGGTTTTAATATTTATATTAAAAGATTAGATTTAAATCTTTCAAAAGATGAATTTCTTTATAAAGATTTAATAAATAGTGAAGTAGTAGATGAAGATGATACAAAATTAGGTAAAATAATTGAAGTTGTAAATGGCATAAATGTTTTAATAAAAGTAAAGGGAACAAAAGAATTTTATATTCCACTAATAGATAATTATGTAAAAAGATTTGATTTAGATAAAAAAATATTATATACTAAAAATGCTAAAGAACTAAATTTTTAAGGAGGGTATATGAAAATAGATATTTTAACACTATTTCCAGAGATGTTTGAAGGCTTTATTAATACATCAATAATCAAAAGAGCCATAGAAAAAGAAAAAGTAACTATAAATTTAATTAATTTCAGGGATTATTCTCCTTTAAATAATAAACAAGTTGATGATACTCCATATGGTGGAGGTTCAGGTATGATTTTAAGGTGTGAACCAATATTTGAATGTTTAGATAGTCTTGATACGAGTGATGCTTACATAATTTTATTAAGTCCAGAAGGAACAAAATATAAGCAAAGTGTTGCTAAAAGATTATTAGAGCATAAACATTTAATTATTATCTGTGGTCATTATGAAGGTTATGATGAAAGAATCAAAACTAGAGTTGATGAAGTTATTTCAATCGGAGATTATATTTTAACGGGGGGAGAAATACCAGCGATGGCTATAACAGATTCTATTACGAGACTAATCCCTGGAGTAATAACTAATAAAAGTCTTCTTGATGAATCATTTAATGATTCACTCTTAGATTATCCTACCTATACTAAACCTGCAGAATATCGTGGTTTAAAAGTTCCAGATGTCTTAACGAGTGGAAATCACCAAAAGATAAATGAATATCGCGCCACTTCTAGAATAGAAAAAACCAAAGCTTTAAGACCAGACTTAATGGAGGATAACAATGACTAATTATATTTTAAAAAATACTAAGAAAGACCATGAAGTTTTATTATATCAAGAAAAATTTAGTTACAAATTTAGTCCTAAAAAAGGATATAAAGAAAGCATTGAAGTAACAGTCTTAGATAATGAAATGTTAAATCCTCTCTGGGAACATAAATTAAATAAAGAATATGAAAAACTATTAAAAATAATTTATGCTTTAGTTTCTAATGATGATACTACTAGTGACGATGTCTTGGTGGCATATACAGAAATAAATCGTATAAAAGAGTATCTCCTATCTTTAAGGAAAAAAGGATTAAAAAAAGAAATATTAGAAAAATATGTTAAAAAATTATATATTTTAGAATTAGAATTAAAAAAAGTACATGTAATGGAATTAACAGAAGAAATAGGAAAGGGAAGATAATTATGAAAAATAAAACTAGTTTAATTTTAATATTTGCATCATGCGCAGCAATCGGAGTATTTTTATACTTAGCATATTTTAGAAATGTGACAGTTTCATTTGTTGCTAAGATTGGGGCTGGAGTTGCTCCCGTATCTGTACGTGTTGGACAAACTATTAGTGAACCAACGGCTCCAACAAATGAAGAATATGAATTTCTAGGTTGGTATTTGGATGGAGAAAAGTTTGATTTTAACACACCAATTAAAAAGAATATTACTCTTGAAGCAAAATGGCAAAAAGTGGAGAAATAACACAAAAATTAATAAAATTTTCGATTTGGTGTAAAAAGCATTAATATTTTGCAATTAGTAACAAGTTAGAATTTAAAAATATAAAAATGTCGCAAAATTAAAAGGTTAATGACAACCAAATGTCAAAATCGATTAAAATATCTTGAAAACCAATTTAGTTTTTGATAAAATTAATATCATGAAAGATAGAAAAATTAATTTAACAGGTATATCAGTAATAAGTGTTGTTTTATTACTAATATATATTTCTGTTATGATAGCATTTTAAACTAAACACTCAAGTATAATTAACTAGGGTGTTTTTTTAATGAAACTAATTGCACATCGAGGATTATGGAGTAAAGATGTAAAAGATAATTCTTATGAAGCTTTAAAAAATGGTTTAGAAAGTAACAAATATATTGGAATTGAGTGTGACATAAGAACAACACTTGATAATAAATTTATTATTTATCATAATTCTTTATATAATGGAGCTTTAGTTAGAAATACATATTTTAAAGATTTAAAAAATATTTCTTTACTTGAAGATTTACTTAAGATAGAAACAGATAAAATAATACTTTTAGAAATAAAAGAAAGAGATATAAATAAGAAAAAATTATTAAAATTACTAAATAAATATAAAAGAAACTTTTATATAATGTCTTTTCATAATAATGTTATTTTAGAACTAAGAGATTTAAATTCCAATTATAAGTATGGAGTTTTAAATTACATTTTAAATAGTAAAAGTGATTATGATTTAGATTTTATATGTTTACTTGATGGTATTACAACAGATAAATTAATTAAAAATTTTACAAAAAGAGGTATTGAAGTAATAATTTATGGCACAATTAAGTTAAAAAAAGATGTAAAATATATAATAGATGATAATAAATTGCAAAAAAGTTAATAAAAAATATAAATTTTAGTGTATAATTGTAGTAGGTGATTAATAAATGAAGATAATTGTATCAGCTGGAGGTACTGGTGGTCACATTTATCCGGCCTTAGCAATAATAAAAAAGTTTCAAGAACGTGAAAGTAATTTAGAAGTTTTATATATTGGTACTCATAATAGAATGGAAAAAGATATTGTACCTAAAATGAATATTAGATATGAAGCATTAGAAATATATGGTTTTAGTAAAACTAATATAGCTAGAGATTTTAAAAATATCTTTTTAATTAACAAAGCTATTAATAAATGTACAAAAATAATGGAAGAATTTAAGCCAGATGTTGTTATTGGTTGTGGAGGTTATGTAACATATCCAGTTATTAAAGCAGCCAAAAAGTTAGGAATTAAAACATTTATCCATGAACAAAACAGTATCCCAGGTAAATCAAATATTCATTTATCTAAACTAGTTGATTTAGTGGGTATATCATTTAAAAATAGTGAAAGTTATTTTAAAAATGCTAAAAAGGTTGTTTATACTGGTAACCCATGTGGAGAAAATGCCTTAGCAATTAAAAAAACATCAAAAGTAACTTTAGGTTTTAAACCAACAGATAAATTAATTATTATAGTTGCAGGTTCTCTAGGTAGTGAGACATTAAACAACAAGTTCAAATCCTTTTTATGTAGTATTGATAATGAGTCATACAAAGTTTTATACATAACAGGAAATAATTATTATGAAGAATTTATACGTGATGCCAATTTTTCTAAAAATGTTAAAGTTGTACCATATTATGATAACTTAGCAAGTATAATGAAAGATGCCTATTTAATTATTTCCAGAGCTGGAGCATCAACTATATCAGAAATATTATCTTTAAAAGTTCCAAGTATTTTAATACCAAGCCCATATGTTGCAAATAATCATCAATATTATAATGCCTTAGATTTAGTAAATTTAAAAGTCGCTGAATTAATTGAAGAAAAAAACTTAAATGATAACATTATTAAAGTCATGGTAAATGAACTTGTATACAATGATAAATTATATAATGAATTTAAAAATAATTTAGAAGCCTTGAATACTAAAGAATCTTCGAGTATAATTTATGATGAGATAAAGGAATTAATAAAATGAAATATGAAGAAAATGTTGATTTAAAAAAATTAAATACGTATCATATCGGTGGCAGTGCTAAATATTTAATTAAACCAAATGATTTAGAAGAATTAATGAATGTTTTAAATGAATTAAATAATAAAAATATTAAGTATTATATTCTCGGTGGTGGTTCGAATGTTTTACTCCCAGATGAAGATTTTGATGGTGCTATTATTAAACTTGATAAATTAAATACATTTCTAATAAAAAACCAATTTGTTTTTGCTTGTGCTGGCTTATCATTAAATGAATTTGTTAAAAAAACATTAGATAATGGTTATATAAATTTTGCAAATCTTTATGGTATTCCCGGTTTACTTGGGGGAGCAATAATTGGTAATGCCGGAGCAAATGGTACAGAAATATTTGATGATTTAAAAGCTGTTTTAGTATTAAAAAATAATTTAGTGACCCTTATGAATAAAACAAATATTAAGTATGAATATCGTAATACAGAATTTAAAAATAGTAATATAATTATTATCGGTGCCATATTCAAATTAGAAAAAGGAGATACTAAAAAAGCCTGGGATAATATAAAAGAAAATTTAGAAAAAAGAAAAAATAGCCAACCTTTAGAATATCCATCAGCAGGTTCAGTATTTAAAAATCCAAATGGCTTATCAGCAGGTAAATTAATTGATGAATGTAACTTAAAAAATATTTCAGTAGGTGGTGCAAAAGTAAGTAATAAACATGCAAATTTTATTATTAATGAAAATAATGCCACAAGTAAAGATATAAAAGATTTAATAAATAAAGTAAAAGAAGAAGTAAAGAACCAAAAGAATATTGATTTAGAACTAGAACAAATAATAGTAAAGTGGTGAAATAATGGAAAAGAAGGTAAAAAAGAGACTAAATAAAAAAGCATTATTAGTAATATTACTAACATTATATTTATTTATAATGGCTTTTTATTATTGTTTTAATTTACCTATAAAAAGTATTGTTATAAAAGGAAATAATACTATTACAGATAACAATATAATTAAAGATGGAAATATAAAAAGTTATAATAAAATATTTAGTTTAAATACTAAAAAAGTAAAAAACAATATCTTAGAAAATAAAGCTATAAAGAGTGTTAAAATAAACAAATATTTAAATGGAACTCTTTTAATAACAGTAACTGAACAAAATGTATTATTTTATAATGCTTTAGAAAAAGTATATGTTTTTGAAGATGGAAGTAAAATAGATAATATAAAAAATACTTTAAATATACCTATACTTATTAATTATACACCGAGTGATATTTATGATAATTTAATAAAAAAATTAAGTAATATTAAAATAGATATTTTAAAACATGTCAGTGAAATAGAATATTCACCAGATATAAAGAATGAAAAAGTAATAGATAAAAATAGATTTTTACTTAGAATGAATGATGGTAATTATGTATATATTAACTTAGCAAATATGAATAATTTAAATAAATATGAAGAGATATATACAACATTAGATGAAAATAAAAAAGGAATATTAAATTTAGATAGTACAAGTAAAGGAGTTGTATTTCAACCATTTGATTTATTAAAAGAAAAGGAAGAAACAAAAGATGAATTATCAGAATGAATTAATTAAATTAATAAAAGAATTAGATTATAAACCAAAATTATTACTTCATAGTTGTTGTGGACCATGTTCTACTCAAGTGCTTAGTTTTTTAGCACCATATTTTAATATAACAGTATTTTATTATAATCCAAATATTGAACCATACGAAGAATATTTAAAAAGAAAAAATGAACAAATTAGATTTATAAAAGAATTTAAACATGAAAATATTAATTTTTTAGATTGTGATTATGATAATAATATTTTTAGAAATAGTGTAGTGGGTTTAGAACAAGAAAAAGAAGGACAAGCTAGATGTCCAGTTTGTTTTAGAATAAGACTTGAAGCAACTGCCAAAAAAGCCAAAGAGTTAAATTATGATTATTTTGGAACAACCCTAACAGTAAGTCCATATAAAAATAGTAAACAAATAAATATATTAGGAAGTATTTTACAAGATAAATATAATATAAAATACTTATTTAGTGACTTTAAAAAAGGTGATGGTTATAAAAAATCAATAGAATATTCCAAAGAATATAACTTATATCGCCAAGATTATTGTGGATGTTTATTTTCAAAAAATGATAATTAAGTGTTTATGTTAATAAAATGTAGATAGTGTTAATAACTTTCTACGTTTTTTAAATACTAAATTTTGCTAAATACTAAATTTGTGATATACTAAAATTAGTTTTATGATTATGAAAATAAAAAGAAAATTTGGGGTACAAAAAAATTCGGAGGTTAAGTGTTTATGAAAAATGAAATAATTTTATTTGAAAATCAAAATGTTAAATTAGAAGTAAATATGAAGGATGAAACTGTATGGTTATCTTTGGAACAATTATCAACATTATTTGATAGAGATAGAACGGTAATAAAAAGACATATTAACAACATTTATAAAGAAAAAGAATTAAATGAAAAAGAGGTATGTGCAAAATTTGCACATACCACAACACATGGTGCTTTAGCAAACAAAACTCAAACTAGAGATATAGATTACTATAACCTCGATATGATTATAAGTGTTGGTTATCGTGTTAAATCACAAAATGGTATTGTTTTTAGAAAATGGGCAAATAAAATTTTAAAAGATTATATGTTAAAAGGTTATGCTATAAATCAAAGAAGATTAGAGTATTTAGAAAAGGCAGTTAAGTTAATTGACATAGCTAATAGAGTAGATGAAAAATTTGAAAATAGTGATGCAAAAGAAATTTTAAAAGTAATTGGAAAATATTCTAAAGCCTTAGACCTACTAGATGATTATGACCACAAATCTTTAGAAAAACCTAAAGGAAGTAATAGTGAAAAACAAATAAAATATGACGATTGTATAAAGATAATTAACAAATTAAGATTTAATGAAGAAAGTGATATATTTGCAATTGAAAGAAATAAAGGTTTAGAAGCAATTATTGGTAATATTTATCAAACATTTGATGGAGTAGATGTATATAAAAGTGTTGAAGAAAAAGCAGCTAATTTCCTATATATGATTGTAAAAAATCATGTTTTTGTTGATGGAAATAAAAGAATCGCAGCAACGTTATTTATCTATTTTTTAAACTTTTATGATATCCTATATAAAGATAATAATCATGTTGTTGATAATAATACTTTAGCTTCTTTAACATTACTTATTGCACAGTCAAATCCAAAAGAAAAAGAAGTAATGATTGATTTAGTTATGAACTTTTTAAATTAATAAAATTTTAAAAGTTAGAAGAATTGCTATAAAATATAAAAATTTTTATTGAATAAAATACCATTTTATTATATAATAATAATTAAGGTAAGAAGGTGAGTATCAATGCAAAATAAAAAACAAATAATATTAAGTATTATTGCCATAGTTACCCTTGCTATTTTAGTAATCGGGGCATCATTTGCTTATTTTGCAGCTCAAGGAGATACTTCTGCTCAAACTTCTGCAACTGTTAAAACTTACACTGTCGATGTTTTTTCTTTTGAAACCGGAGACCCAATAAGTTTTTCTTTAAATCAAGAAAACTTTGCAAGTGGAGTAGGTAATCAAACTGGAAGTACTTTTGCTAAAGCTATTCTTACTGCCAATAATAAAACAAACACAGCAACAGACCATTATAATTTGTATTTAAATATTTCTGAAAATACTTTTACATATACTCAAAATGAAAATACTCCAGAAATATTACTTACCATAACTGATGGAACAAATCCTGTAACTAACATTACATCACTTACTTATAAAACAGTAACCGATGGCAAAGGAAACTCTATATCAGGTTATGATATCACAAATAAAACAGGATTAATCGAACTTTTTAGTAATAGAGAAATAACTACAACCAGTACCAAAACAGAAAATTGGAACATAACAGTAACATTTATTAACTATAATGCAGACCAGTCAAAAAATGCCGGCAATACTTTTAGTGGCAAGATGTTAATCCAAAAAGAAGAATATAAATTACCAACATTAGCAGAATACGTGATATCACAATACACAGGAACTCAAGGGGAAAATTCATTATACTATCATAACTCAAATTTAACCAATGGAGCAGGTGATAATTCATATAGATATGCCGGAGCAAGTGAAATGGTAAATAATTTTGTGTGTTTTGGCTCAACAGAAACGCCATGCCCAACAGATAACCTCTATAGAATAATCGGAGTATTTGGAGATAATTATCATGGAGTAAGTGGAAAACAATTAGTAAAACTAATCAAATATGATTATGCAACCAGTGCATTACTAGGAACAGATGGAGATTATTATGGTTCAGGAACACCAGATTCATCTTACTACAAAGGAAGTTTGACAACAATAAATAGATATTATTGGAATTATAAAGCAGATACATCAAACTACAATAATACATGGAGTAATTCTTTATTGAACAAAACAAACTTAAATACGAATTTCATAAACAATATAGGAAGTACATGGGTAAATAAGATAGCAACAACGACGTGGAAAGTCGGCGGAAATACATCTGAAAATATACAACTTGTAGTGCCAGAAACAGCATATCAAAATGAGGTAGTAAATCCAGTAACAACAAATACAACAGATAATGCAACAACATATAGTGCAAAAGTAGGTTTAATGTATGTAAGTGATTATGGATTTGGCGCAGTTCCAGAAGCATGGACAACTACATTAATCAAGTATTATGGAAGTGTGAATGGTACAACAATATGGTCACAAAACTGGATGCACATGGGATTTATTGAATGGACTATTTTCCGTAATGCGAACGGTTCGGACATTGCGTATTCTGTGTCCGAAAATGGTAACATGAATAGCGGCCTTGTGGGCGAATCCGCTCGTGGCGTGCGCCCGACCTTCAGTCTTGCATCTTCAGTAACCTATGCTAGTGGTGATGGAACTCAATCTAATCCAATTCGTATAAATTAAAAATTATATAAATAATAAGAAAGGTGATAAAAGTGAGCAAAAAAGCTACAAATATTATATTAATTATTTACGTTATAGCGCTAACTGTGCTGGTAATCGGAGCAACTTATGCTCATTTTACCTATATAAAAGTATCGAGAGTTTCTCCAAAAGTTGATGTTGAAGCAGCAACATTAAATTACATTATGTTTGATATTGGTTCGCCGATATATATAAATCCAACTACTGAAAACTTTACTGAAGGTATGGATAACTTAACCGGTGAAACATATGCAAGTGTATTTTTAAAAAGAGAAAATGGTACAGAAGTATCTAAGTTAAAATATAATTTATACTTAGAAATAAGTGATAATAGTTTAACATACTCCACTGCTAGTAAAACTCCAGAACTTTTACTAAATGTATATGACCCAGATGGAAATGAAGTAAAAGAAATTGAAGGTTTAAAATATGTCACAATTAAAGATGGTAAAAACAATGAAATAAGTGGTTTTGATATAACTGAAGGACTAGGAAGATATTACATTACTAAAAGTAGAGAAATATCTACAACTAATGAAATAACAGAAAAATGGGATGCCAAAGTAACATATGTAAATTTAAAAGAAAGTCAAGATGGCAATTTAGAAAAAGTATTAAATGGATTAATACGTATAGAAAAGGCGGAGGAGTAATGGATTTTGAAGCAAAAAAGAAAGAATATCAAGGGATACTAGTAGAAGAATATAGAATGTTACACAAAGAGGAAACAGATGGCTTAACAGATGAAGAAGTTGCTTTAATGAACCCTCTAAGTGATGCTGATATTACTATGTTAATTGCTGATGAACTAAATAAAATGAATATAAGAATAGTTGAATTAGTTCATGATATTAACTTTTGCGATGAAAAGATGAAAAATCCAAATACATTTCATCAAGAAGTAATGGAGTTAAGACAAGATAAAATTCAAGCCGAAAGAGAACTTGAAGATTTAAGAATAAAGTTTGATGAACTAAAAAAAGTTGTGGGGGATAGAAATAATGAAAGAGGTACAAGTAGATAAATTCTTTGGTTTCTTAAAAAATGAACTTAATTATTCAGAACTTACTATAAAAAGTTATCAGTTAGATTTAACTGATTTTTTTAGATTTTTAGAAAAAAGTAAGAAGAATTATTTAAATATAAATAATGAAGATGTAAGAGATTATTTAAAGTATTTAGATAGTTGTAAGTTAAAAAATAGTACTATTTCTAGAAGAATAAGTACATTAAGAACATTTTATAATTATTTACTTGATGAAGGCAAAGTAAGTAGTAATATATTTAAAAATGTTAAAAATCCTAAGTTAGAAAAGAAATTACCTAACTATTTAAATTATAATGAAATGGAAGAATTACTTAATTCAATTGATACATCAACTATTGAAGGATTAGAAAGAAGATTACTAATAGAAATGTTTTATTCAACTGGTTGTCGTGTTAGTGAAATAATAAATATTAAAATAAAAGATATAGATTTTACCAATAATACGATAAGAATAATGGGTAAAGGAAGTAAGGAACGTATTGTATATTATGGAGATTATGCAAGTAATTATATGAAGAGTTACTTAAGTAAAAGAAAGTGTAATAAATATTTATTTGAAAATAAAAATGGTGATAAATTAACAATCAGTGAAGTTGAATTAATTGTAAAAGATATTATGAAACATATATCAATTAAAACTCATGTTACACCGCACACTTTAAGACATACTTTTGCTACACATTTACTTAATAATGGAGCAGATATTAAAACTGTGAAAGAACTTTTAGGGCATGCCAATCTAAGTACAACTGGAATTTACACTCATGTTTCAAGTGATAGATTAAAAGATGTTTATTTAAAAAGTTTTAAAAGATAAAAGATATGTAAAGTATACGTAAAGTATATATACATATCTTTTTTTTTATGGTAGAATAATTGATGAAAGGAAAGATTAACATGAAAAAATTATTGGAATGTCAAGACTTATGCAAAAGTTTTGGAAAAAAACAAATATTAAAAAATGTTTCATTTGAACTTGATGAAGGTGATATATTAGCTTTTATTGGTCCGAATGGAAGTGGTAAAACAACTACCATAAAACTAATATTAGGATTACAAGGAATTGATAAAGGAAGTGTTAATATCAATGGTTATGATATTAAAAAGGACTTTGTTAAAGCCATTGAAAAAGTCGGAGCAATTGTTGAAAATCCTGATACTTACATGTACTTAAGTGGTTGGGATAACTTAAAACTAACTGCAAATATGTACAAAAATATTAGTGATGAAGCTATTAAAGATATTGTTAAACTTGTTGATTTAGAAACTAGAATTCATGATAAAGTTAGCAAATATTCTTTAGGAATGCGTCAAAGACTAGGAATTGCCAGAGCTCTAATTAATAAACCAAACATCTTAATATTAGATGAACCAACTAATGGTTTAGACCCTGAAGGAATTAAAGATTTAAGAAATCTTTTAAAAAAACTAGCTAAAGAAGGAATGGGTATTTTAATATCCAGTCATAACTTAGCAGAACTAGAAAGCTTCTGTAATAAAGTTCTCATAATAGATAATGGTACAATTATTGAAACAAGTGAAGTAAAAGAATTTAAAAATAATGATAATAAATACGTCTTTACGGTAAGTTCTACTGAAAAACTAGATATTGAAGGTATATATGAAGTAAGTAAAACTAAGTTTAGTTTTAATGGAGATAAAGAAAGTATTGCTAAAATAGTTAAAAAGTTAGTTAAAGAAAATATTGATGTTTATGAAGTAAAAATGCAAGAATTAACTCTAGAAGAAGCTTTCTTAAAGAAGACTGGAGGTAAGAAAAATGTTTAAATTAATTAAAAATGAATTATTTAAAATATTACATAAGAAAAGTACCTATATTGTTATAATTATAACAGCTTTATTTATGGTTTTAGTATCATTTATAATGAGTAAAAATAATATTTATTATAGTTATACTGAAAATTATTTTGATGGAACTAATTCAAGTGGTATTGATGCCAAAATAAGTGAAGAAATGAATGCATTATACACAAAGTATGATGATAAAACATGGCAATATTATGTAATGGATGATATGTATAATATAATATCAAATTATTATTATAATGACCAAGATGAAAATATTACTAAAGTTTATAATGAAGCTAAAGAAGCAATTTCTAAAGATGATTGGAAATACTTTGTAAATAAAGATTTAGCTGAAGAAAAAGAAAACTTACAAAGTTTGGAAGAAAGTTTAAAATATGCAAGTGATAAAGACAAAAAAGAATTAGAAAATAATATTTTTGTAACTAAAGTAGCAATAGAAATGTATGAATATCGATTAAAAGAAAATGTGAGTTATGGAAATGATTATATAAATGATGCTATTAATAGTGTTAGAAATTCAGCAAGTTCTGTTAAAACTTATGAAACTACTACTAATAAAACAACTAAATCAGACTTAGAAGAAGCTGTAAAAGGGTATTATAAAAGTAGGTATATTTTAGAAAATAAAGAGGATATTAATAATACAAGTGATTTAAGATATTTAATGACTAACTTTTATAGTGAATATATCTTCCTAATCCTTGTGTTTGGTGTTATGATTGCTGGAGCTATAGTAAGTGAAGAATATAACAAAGGAACAATTAAATCATTGCTAATAACTCCCTATAAAAGAAGTAGTATTTTACTTGCTAAATTTATAACTGTAATTATTTCAACTCTTTGTTTTATAGTTATTGCGTACTTAATGCAAATATTTATTGGTGGTTTATTCCTAGGTTTTGGTTCTCTAAGCCATCATGTTGTAGAATATAATTTAGCAACAAAATCATTGGAAGTAATGAGCTTATTTAAATATGTATTATTATATACTGCAGCAACACTTCCACAAATAATACTACTTGTAACTCTAGCTTTTGCAGTATCAACAATTATTGGTAACACAGCCCTTGCAATAGTGATTACTTTCGCTGGAGTGATTGGTTCACAAATAGTCAATATGTTTGCAACTATGGATAAATTTAAATTCTTAAATTATTTTGTAACAACTAACTGGGAATTTAATTATTATTTATTTGGGGGAACAAATCCATACGGACCAAGTATAAAACATGCAATTATTGTATGTTTAGTATATTTTTTTATTATGATTGTAGCATCATTTATTGTATTTAAAAAGAAAAATATAAAAAATATCTAATAAGGAGCAACATAATGAAGAAAAGAAAAAAATTAAAATTAAAGAAAAGTGTAATATTCTTAAGTTTAATCGTCATAGTAATACCTATGGCCTTTTCTTCATTTAAAGTCTTTTCTTATGCTGTGCCTGTTACAAATTTAAATGAAAAAAATAACATAATAAATGATTATGTAAAAAGTATACGTAACTTAGTAGAAGAAAGAGAAATAGATTATAAATATGTAAATGTAGTTAGCTTAGAAGATGATAGATATATATCAAAGTTATTTAATTTTAAAACTGGAGAAGAAGTAAGTATTGAAAATATTATAAAACCAGAAAAAGTAGTAGACTTCTGGGATAAAGTAACAGAATTGCTTTATTTAAAATATCCCAAATTTATAGCAGATGTCTTAAGTAAAAATGATAAAACTAATGCTTATTATGTAAAAGAAAATGAGTTAATAATTTATTATTATGATTATCTGATAGAACCATTTATAAATGAAGAATTATCTTTACATGTTAATTTTAATGAAATAAAAGAATGTATGGATATAACAGTTAAGTTAGATAAAACATATGAAAAAGAAGATGGTAATAAAATAGATTTAAACAAAAAAATAGTGGCATTAACATTTGATGATGGACCGGGACCTTACACAAGTAGGTTAGTGGATATTTTAAATGATAATAAAGCTCGTGCTACATTTTTTATGTTAGGTAAGAAATTATCTATATATAAAGATGAAGTAAAAAAAGTATATGATAACAAAATGGAAATTGGGTATCACTCATATAATCATAAAAGTTTTAAAAGAGAAAAATTAGAAGATATAAAAGAAGAATTTACTAAAAGTAATGAAGTTTTACAAAGTATTACTGGTGATACTTTTCATTTAATAAGACCACCATATGGAAGTATTAATGAAAATATCAAAGAAAGTCTTGATGCAACATTTATATTATGGAATGTTGATACCGAAGATTGGAGACATAAAAATAAAGAATATTTAAAAGAATATGTTTTAGAAAAATCTAATGATGGAAGTATAATTTTATTTCATGATATTCATGAGTCTAGTGTTGATGCTATAGAGTATTTATTACCATATCTTTATGCTGATGGTTATCAAGTGGTAACCGTAACAAGTCTTGCAAGTATTACTAAAACAAATTTAGAATTACATAAGACTTATCGTTATTTTACCAGATAATTATATTAAACCAACATCTAAGGCATCATCTTTTCTTACAATTTCATTAATTAAATAGATGGCACCACCGATTAAAAATAAAATCGCTGCAATAAGTTGAATGAATGTTGACCTATAATTTTCATCATTAAAATTCTTTTCCATACTACCAATATCTTCAGTTAAAAGAAGTAAAAAATACAAATAGATAAAGAAAGCTACAAAGAAAATTGTAATATTAATACTTTTTTCTCTTTTATATGCTTCTTTATCTTTTTTTAATAAATAATCTCTGTCTAATTTATTAGAATAAAGTGCAAAAACTACAATAAAAAAATATATAATCCAAATTATATCTTCATTTTTTAATCTTTTTAGTTTTTTTTCGACATCATTCATGTTAAATAATATGCTAAAATGGTTTACATTAACAATATTTTTAGGTATAATTTAATATAGAAAAATAATTTAAATAACGGAGGATATATGAAAACAAGAATAATAAGTGCTATAGTAGCATTAATAATAGTAGTCCCTTTAATAGCTTTAGGGGGAATATATTATACTCTAGGAATTTGTGTAATTGCAGCTTTAGGGTATAAAGAAATAATTGATTTACCTGCATCTCATGGAAAAATTCCTAATATGATGGTATTTTTAGGTTTAATATCGTTGTTAACTTTAATACTATGTAATGATGGAACTTCAATTTATAAAGGATTTACTTATCAAATAATAGCTATGATTAGTTTATTTATGATTGTACCAACAGTATTTTATAAAGAAGAGGAATATAGTAGTAAAGATGCTTTCTTTTTACTAGGTGCAATTTTATTTTTAGGATTAGTATTTAATGCCTTTTTAACAATTAGATTAAGAAGTCTAAATACATTCTTATTCTTACTAATAATACCAATGGTTAATGATATTTTTGCTTACCTTATAGGTTCAAAATTTGGCAAAACTAAAATGTGTGTAAGTATTAGTCCAAATAAAACTTGGGAAGGTTCCATCGGTGGATTAGTTTTAGGTTCTGTATCAGGTATTATTCTTTATAGATTTTTAATTGGTAGTATTACATTAAAGGTTGTTATTATTACGATTGTTTTATCAATTGTAGGTCAAATCGGAGATTTGATAATGAGTAGAATTAAAAGAGAAAATGGTATTAAAGATTATTCAAATATAATGCCAGGACACGGTGGTATTTTAGATAGACTTGATAGTAGTATATTTGTTTTTATTACATACATATTTTTACTTATGTTTTAAGGAGGCTTAAATTATGTGGATTGTATCAATACTTATATTAATATTTATTTTAGGAATAATTATTTTAGTTCATGAATTTGGACATTTCATCTGGGCTAAAAAGTTTAAAGTTCATATTTATGAATTTTCAATTGGAATGGGACCAATTATTCATACTCATAAAGGAAAAGATAAAATAGATTATAATATCAGAGCTTTTCCAATCGGTGGTTTTGTTTCCATGGCTGGTGAAGTTTATGAAGATGCCGATGAAAAAATCAAAAAAGAAGATTATATGTGCAATAAACCTTGGTGGCAAAGATTAATAATTTTAGTTGCTGGGGTCGTAAATAATTTTATTTTAGCAATAGTACTTTTATTTATAAGTAGCTTAATCTGGGGTGGAACAACTCTAAAACCAGTGGTTAAAAATGCAGTAGAAAATTATCCAATGGCTGAAGCTGGAATTAAAGTTGGAGATACAATTATTGCTATTAATGACCATAAAGTATCAACCTGGGATGTTGCTCAAATAATACTAGTTATGAAAAATAAAAATGATTATTATACATTTGAAGTAAAACATGAAGATGGAAGCAAGGATACTTATAAAGTAGTTCCAAAAGTTGAAAAAGATGCTGATGGCAACGAAAAACAAGTCTTTGGTATTGAAGTAGAAAGTTATAAAGCAACAGGGTTCTTTGCATCAATTGAATACGCCTTTCAAAAATTTGGTAGTATTGTTAAATCAATGTGGTTAACAGTTGGAGGCCTTTTAACAGGCAAGATTTCTACGAGTGCTTTATCTGGACCAGTTGGAATGTATAAAGTTGTAGATGATGGAGTAGCTTTAGGTTTAAATTATATGATTTATCTAGTCTCATTCTTATCAATTAATGTTGGATTTATTAATATCTTACCATTCCCAGCATTTGATGGAGGTAGAGTATTCTTCCTAATAGTTGAAACTATAAGAAGAAAACCAGTTAATGCTAAATTTGAAAATATATGTCATACAATTGGATTTATATTATTACTACTTTTAATGTTTTATATAACAATTCAAGACCTAATTCGTTTATTTTAGCTTGCATAGTTTAGAAATTTATGATAATATATTGTTGACCCAAAAAAGGTATATAATCCGCTATAAATATTTTATATGATTATAGGTAATAAAATAAGGAGGTAAAAAATGGCAAATTTAGTTGACAAAATTGCTGAAAAACATATTCGTAAAGATGTTCCAGAATTTAGAGTTGGGGACACAGTTAGAGTTGATGTTTGGGTAAAAGAAGGAAAAAAGGAAAGAATCCAATCTTTTGAAGGATTAGTAATCGCTAAAAGAGGTGGAGGAGTTTCTGAAACATTTACAGTTCGTAAAAAAAGTGGTACTGTTGGTGTAGAAAGAATATTCCCAGTAAATGCCCCAACAATTGACAAAATTGTTGTAATCAAAAAAGGTAAAGTTCGTCGTGCAAAACTTAACTTTATCAAAGGAATGCGTAAAGAATATAAAGTTAAGGAAAGAAGTTAATTCTTTCCTTTCTTTCGTTTAAAGGAGAAATATGAAGATAATAAAAGAGATAATACCATATATTGTAATTGTATTAGTAGTGGTATTAATTAGAACGTTTATAATAACTCCAGTTAGAGTTGATGGTGATAGTATGAAGAATACTTTAAAAAATGGAGATATTTTATTACTATACAAATTAGGTAGTATAAATAGACTTGATATAATTGTTCTTGATGAAGAAAAAGATAATGAAAAAATAATTAAAAGAGTAATTGGTCTTCCTGGGGAAACTGTAGCAATAAAAAAAGGTAAAATATATATCAATGATAAAGTAATTGATGATGAGTATGCTTATGGAGAAACTAGTGATTATGATAAAGTCACTTTAGAAGATGATGAATATTTTATTCTCGGAGATAACAGATTAATTAGTAAAGATTCTAGATATTTCGGACCAATTAAAGAAAATGAAATAAAAGGCAAAATAGTATTTAGATTATTTCCATTTACTAAAATTGGCACGGTGCAATAATGGATTTAGTTACTTTAATGTATAAATATATAAATAGATTTATAAATAGTGATGAACTTTTAAAATCTCTAGAAGAATTAGATTTAAATAAATTTACTGATGAGGAAAAAGTATCCATTAAAAAACTTATTGATGATATCAAAAGTATAAAAGATAAAATTCCAAACGAAGTTGATGAAATTGAGAAAAATAGGATAGAAATCAATGAAAAATATGTTAATGGTATAGATAAGATTTTACAGAATAATACTTTAGAAAATAAATTAAAAGAAAAGTTTCTAAAAATAAGAGAAGGTTTATTAGAAGATAAAAAGAAAGTTAAAGATGGTGGTAAACTTTATGAAAGTTTATTTACTTTACTTGCAGATAACGACTTAATTAACTACTATTGCGATTTACTAAATGATTATGAATTATTGGAATTTATAGCTCAGTATATAAGTGTTCCTATGCCACCTCAAATAAGTCAAGAGAAATTTGATAAAATAGTAAAAGTAGGAATTGAAAATGATGAAAGAGAATGGTTATGGCGTCTTGCTTTTAATTATAATAGAAAAAATAAGGATTTTTCTTTAATTGAAGACTATTTTATTGAAAAAAGAGATGATTATTATCTAACCGAATTAATAAGTGCAGTTAGAGAAGATTTAAATATGAAGAAGTTAAAGAAAAAAGTAATAGCAACGAAAGATAAAAAGTTTATTAATAAAGTTAAGAGTACTTTAAAAGATTATGAAATAGAATTTTAGCTAGAAAGACGGGGGAAATTATGGAAAGAATAAATTTTGAAAGATTAGAATTTTTTGAAAAAAGAATAAATGAAATATTTAGCCAAGTTACAGAAGAAAACAATTTATCATTAGATGATTTAGATAAATTATTTTCTACTAATCTTGAACTTAAAAATAAATATTTAACAGAAATGCAAGTAAATGCCGAAGATTTAACCTTTTGGTTTAATGTAGAAACTCAAAAAAGAAAAAATAACAGTATATCAGCGATTGCTATGAGTTTATTGAGTCTTGGAGTAGCAATTTTTATGCCTAGTTTTGCTTTAGTATCTAGTCTTATTTTGTTATTTCTTTTAAGGAAAATATCAAAAAGTAATAAAAAAATAAGTCAAGAACTTGATAAAATAGATAGTACGGCTGAAATACTAAATAGTAAAATAGATAAGTTAATGACAACTATAGAAAATAATGAAACATTTATTTTTAAATTACAAAAAGAATTATATGAAAGAAAAATGACAGAATTAAAATCTAATAATGAAGGAAATGAAAAAATAAATAAAGCGACTGCATTAATTGAAAAATATATGAATGATGGAGAATATCCTCAAGAATTAGATGAAGAAATCAAAGATTTAGCTATAAAAATGTTACAATTAAAATTAAATGTTAACTATAGAAGTTTAGAACTTTTATTACATTGTGCCAGAGCTAAAAGAAATAATGAATTAGAATTAGAAGGTCCAGTAATGGTTTTAAAATTAATAAGAAAGTAATTGTTTTATTCTTTTTAATTTGTTATAATTAAAAAAGATAAGGAGGAAACAAGATGAAGAAAGTTTTAATTTTTTTAGGGGCTGTTCTTTTACTTGCAGGTTGTGAGTCTAAAAAGGAAACAAATGAAAATATAACTAAGCCAGAAGAAATAAGTTATACAAATAAGTTTGAGTGTTCAAGAGTAGAAAAAATCAAAAAGTTTGATTTAGATAATAAGAATGCTGGAAGATTTACTCAAGAACAAATGAAAGAAAGAGAAAATAGTCCAGTTATTATCAATGAAAAAATTAGTAAGATTTATGATTTTACCAAAGATGGAAGCAAATTATTAGGTTTTTATGAAATTCATACTTATGAATATGTGGTTGATGGTTACAACATGGATAAAGAAAAATCTTCTTATGATTGTGGAGAATATGAAGAATATGGCTTTAAAAGTTGTGAAATTACAACTACCAAAAATTCTATTATAATGACTAAAGTCGCAGACATAAATAGTGATTATAATAAAGATATGGTTAGTAAGATGACTTTAGAAAGTATTAAATCTGATTATGCCAAAGGAAATATGTATACTTGTAATTAAGGGTGATAACACTCTTTTTTCTTTTCTTCTAACATGGTATAATAAGACTATATGAAAGAGGTAAAAAATATGTATATCGTAGAAAATGAACTTTTAGAAGAAATAATAAAAAATATAATTAAGTATATTAACGAGTTAGATTTAATAACCAAAGATAAAGATAAAACTTTTTTCTTTGATAATACAAACGAATTTAATAAAGTTATAAATAGAGTTATAAAAATCGTGAATGTTTATCAAAGATAAGTGAGGAAACTAAAAATAAATACTCTCATATCAACTGGGATATAATAAAAGAAAAGGCTTTAGATGAAGAAAAAGTTGGACATGAAATGAATGTTAAAGATGCTTATGATTTAGGAAGTAAATTACTAAAAGAAGAATTAATATGATAAATTAAATGAGGTAGGTTAATATATGGATTTAGAGAAATATAGAGAAAATGGCAGAATAAATATAAATAAAGCTAAAGAAGAGCAAGTAATAAAATTTAGTGACATAGAACAACGTGGAGCTAGGAAAAATAAATTTTGGTTTAATAACCATAAAATGATGTATAAAGATATATATCCTGAAACCTATGAAGACTATGCAGAATTAATTGGTTATGAATTTGCAAAATTACTAGGTATGAACTGTGCATCATACGATTTAGCAATTTATAATGGTAACTTTGGTGTTATAACTAAAAGTATTGTAAATGAAGACAGAGAAACAATGGTATCTGGTTCAGAAATAATATCAACTGTTTACACTGATTATATTCTAATTTTATTTTATCTTTTAAATGAGTTTAAAAATTTATTAAAAAAATATAATATAAATAACTATTCTGAATATCTTTTGTTAGATGATAATTCTAAAGTTGAATTTAGTAATGATTTAATTATTTTAGTTATTACTACAAGTATAGATTGTTATGAAAATAATAATGATATTTCAAAAGATGAAACAATATATAAATATTTTCAATTTTTTGAAGATGTTGAAATGATGTATAATGAAGATTTTAATCCTAAAAAAAGAGAAAAAGGAATTCTTTTAACAAACAACTTATATGACCTGTGGTCAATAATTGAAATTTATTCCACTATGTTTAAATTAAAATTAGATATAGAAGGGTTTATGAATGATTTGATAAATATGTTTATATTTGATATACTTACATCACATGGAGATAGACATGCGGATAACTGGAGTGTTATTATTGATAAAAATACTAATGAAATAAAACTAGCTAGTGCTTACGATAATTCAGGAATATTTTGTTTAAATAGGAAAAATGGTGTACCAATAATTTATGAAAGAGCAATTAAACTTATGGATGAAAAGTTAAGTGAACCAAAAAGAGTTCGAATTACTGAAATGTTAGCACAATCAATTAATAGTGGGGCTCCAGGATTAAAAGTTGAAATGAATGATGTTAAAAATAGAGAAAAAAAAGAAAACTTAATTGCTAAATTTATCAATCATTCATCTGATGAAATTTTAATAAAATTAGAAGAAATAATAAATAAAATAGATGAAAATGCCATAGAAAACATGTTTCAAAATATTGAATTTAAAACTAAAAAAGAAGTTCCACGAGAAGTAACATTAGTTGTAAAAACCATTTTGCAATATAATTTAAATGAAATAAGAGGGTTGCTTGATAAGAAAGGAAGAAGTTTATGAATGCTGTAGATGTAATAAATAGTTTTACTATAAAGTATCTTAAAGATAGAGATGATAACTTATCTATTAAAGATGCCAATAAACAAAATCCAATATATCAAATCTTTAGGATAACTTTTGGTCTAACAAGTAAAGAGTTTGATGCTTTAGCTAAAAATTTAAGAATGGCTGTAGTTTGTAATGATTATCTAAAAGAAATAAATTCTGATTTATATTTATTCTCTTATGAACTGCTATCTAAATTAAAAGAAAATTTAAAAAGCGTTGGTTTAGATGAGTTAACTATTAAAAATTTAATTATTAAATCTCCGATTATAATTTTATTCTCGGACAAACTAGATAATGTATTTTTCCTTTATAAAGCTGATAAGTTTTATGGATATACTATTCTTGTTAACAATGAATATATGACATATATGTTTAATAACAATGTTCAAAGTAATGTTATTACTAATAATACAATGATTGATATGATGTTAAGTAGTGTTGCAGATGCAAAAAAACAAGAGCAATTAAAAGTTTATTTTAAGCATTTAGAAAGAAATTATAGTTTAAAAAATTTTTATTTTAAGACAATTAAAGATAGTAAAAAAGATAGATAAAATAAAAATTCTCAGATAAATTTTGATGAGAATTTTTTTCTTTTAAAAAAATATGAAATTTTTAGCAAATGGCTTGCAATAGTGCTAATCATATGTTATGATAACTACATTAAAAAAGAAAAGTGGATATATGAATAAAAAGGTTAACCAAAATTAGTGTAAAGAAAATATTAAAAATAAACAAAATAGCTATCTTATATAACAAAAAAATGATATAATAACTTTTTGTAAAGGAGACTATAATGAAGAAAATTGGAGATAAACATCCTAACAATATTTTTGAGAATATTAAATATATAGATGAATATGGAAATGAATATTGGTATGCTAGAGAACTTTCAAAAGTTTTAGAATATAAAGACTGGAGAAATTTCTTGAAGGTTTTAAATAAAGCAAAAGAGGCTTGTAAAAATTCTGGTTTTAATATAGACGAACAACTTGTTGAACACAACAAGTTGTCAAAAAGAAATAATTAGGATTTAAGTTTGGTAATTTAGCAATGACAAAACATTTAAAAGAATATGAAAATAATGAATAACTAAGCCAATATAAATTGATAAGTGTAGAAATTATGAAAAACTAGAGGAAAGGAGAATATTGATGGAAGATAATAAATTAATTATATATAAAGATAGTAATGGTGATATCATTGTAGATGCTATTTATAAAGATGAAACTTTATGGTTATCACAAAAAGGAATGTCAAAAGTTTTTGAATGCTCTACAGATAATATAAGTTTACACTTGAAGCATATATTTGAAGATAAAGAGTTAGATAAAAACTCAGTTACCGAGAAATGCTCGCTAACTGCCGATGATGGAAAAAAATATAACACGACTATTTATAGTTTAGATGCCATAATTGCTGTGGGTTATAGAATTAATTCTAAAAAAGCAACTGAATTTAGAATATGGGCAACAAAAATATTAAAAGAATATATGACCAAAGGCTTTGCTTTAAATGATGAACGTTTTATAAATGGAAATAAATATGACACTAAATATTTTGATGAATTATTAGAACGTATTAAAACAATTAGAGTAAGTGAAAGAATGTCTTATCAAAAAATTACTGATTTATTTATTGCAACAGCAGCGGATTACAATCCCAAAACAGAAGAAGCTTATACTTTCTTTAAAATAGTTCAAAATAAGTTGCACTATGCTATAAGTGGATATACTGCTGCTGAATTAATATATAATAGAGTAAATTCAGAAAAAGAACATATGGGATTAACATCTTGGAAAAATTCTCCTGATGGTTTAATATATAAATATGATGTGGTTATTGCAAAGAATTATTTAAACGAAGAAGAGATGAGCAATTTAAAAGATTTGACAAATATATTTTTAGTATTTGCCGAAGATGAAGCGAAACAAAGACATGTTATGACAATGAGGGATTGGATAAATGCAACTGATGATTTATTAAAATTTAGAAGAAAAGAAGTATTAAATAATAGTGGCAGTATATCTCATAAGGAAGCAGTAGAAAAAGCTGAAAAAGAATATGAAAAATTTAGAGTTATACAAGATCAAAAATATATATCTTCAATGGATGAATTTTATAATAAATATCTAAATGAAAATAAAAGTGAAAAATAAAAAGGAAGTGATTAAAATGAATATGTATCAAAAAAGAAAAGAAAGAAAAGATAAAAGAGAAAACAATAGTGAAGTAAAAGATTTATCATCAACTAGTATCAATTGGTATCCAGGTCATATGGTAAAAGCCAAAAGAGAAATAAAAGAAAGAATAAATTTGATTGATATAATTTATGAATGTGTGGATGCAAGAATGCCTCTATCTTCAAAATTAAAAGATATGGAAAGTGTGTTAAAAGATAAGCCACGTATTTTAGTTATGACAAAAAAAGATTTATGTGATTTAGAAGAAACTAATAAATGGGTTAAATTATATGAAGAAAATGGTTATAAAGTAATACTTATCGATTTAACTAATAATGAAGACTATAAAAAACTAATAAAACTAACAAATGAAGTAGTAAAACCAATTCAAGATAAAAGAAAAGAAAAAGGTTTAAAAGATAAAGAAATTAAAATTGGTGTAATAGGAATACCTAATGTTGGTAAAAGTACCCTTATAAATAAACTTGCAGGTAAAAAAGTAGCAAACACTGGAAATAAGCCAGGAGTAACCAAACAAGTAAATTGGCTTAAAACAAATTCTGGTTTCTTACTTCTAGATACTCCAGGTATATTATGGCCAAAAATCGAAGATAATACCGAAGCATTAAGTCTTGCATCAACTGCCACAATAAAAATGGAAATATTAAATATGACTGATATTGGTGGTTACATAATTACATTCTTTAAAAACTATTATAAAGATATATTTGCTAAAAAATACAATATAATAGTTAGTGATAATCCAAGTGAAGTTTTTGCCTCTTTAGCAGAAAAATTTAACTTTTTTGAAAAAGATGGTGAAATAGACTATGAAAAAGTATCGAATAAGGTGTATAATGATTTAGTGAGTGGTTCACTAAAAGGAGTAACATTCGATAGATGGAAGATTTAGATTTATTAAAATATGAAAAAGAATTATATAAGGAAGGATATGAACTAATAGCTGGCACAGATGAAGCCGGTCGAGGTCCATTATGTGGTCCAGTTGTTGCTGCCGCAGTAATTCTTCCCAAAAATTATAAATTAGAAGGATTAAATGATTCTAAGCAACTAAGTGAGAAAAAAAGGGATAAATATTTTGAAATAATAAAAAAAGATGCTATAAGTTATGGAATAAGTATAGTAGATGCTAAAACAATTGATGAAATAAATATATATGAAGCAAGTAGAAAGGCCATGTTAGAAGCTATAAGTAAACTTGATGTAACTCCAGATTTTGTTTTAACAGATGCCATGCCACTTCCTATGGATAATTCCAAATCTATAATTCATGGAGATGCTTTATCACTAAGTATTGCTGCAGCAAGTGTCCTTGCCAAAGTAACTCGTGATGAGATAATGTATGAACTTGATAAGAAATATCCTGAATATGGTTTTAAAAGTCATAAAGGTTATCCAACTAAAAAGCATCTTGAAAATATTAAAAAGTATGGTATATTAGACAATTATAGGCTTACTTATAAACCTGTAAAAGCATTAATGGAGGAAAAAAATGAAGAATTTGTTAAAGAATAACTTATTTAAAAATTATTTTATATTATTACTATTCCTATGCCTTTTAGAAATATCATTTAGGTTAATAAGTGGTATTTCTTTAAAAAATATTGCTGTACTTAGAATATTTATTGGTTTAAATTTTATAAGTATATTACTTAGTTTTATTCTTTCATGGTTTAATAAAACTGTAAACAAAATATTAATTATTGTTATGTCTTTTGCTATAAGTGCTTATACATTCTTCCAAATAGGATTTAACAACTTTATTGGTGTTTATGCATCAGTAAACACAAAAAGCCAACTTGGAGCAGTAAAAGATTACATTATAGATTTCTTCTCATCATTTAAAGCCACATACTATTTAGCTTTTATACCATTTATTATTTTAATTTTATATTATATTTTCTTAGATAAATTAACAGAGAAGAAAATTGATAAAAAATTTCCATTAAAAACAAATATAGTTTTTGAACCAGGTATTAGAACCATAACAAGTATTTTGCTTTTAACATTTACAGGTTTTCTATATTTTGAATCTTTAGATGTTGATTTTATGCAAAATAAATTACAAACTGTAAGTAATAAAGATTTATTTGCTTATCCAAGTGTACCAAGTACAACAATTCATCAATTCGGTGTATTAGGTTTTGGTTTTCTGGATATCAAATCAACTTTTGTAGAAGCACCATCTAAAGATACGTATGCTATAAATGAAGAGAATAACATTACAAATACAAATATAGATAAAAAAAGAGAAATTGATGATACTATTTTAGATGAAATAATTAAAAATGAAACAAATGAAACTAAAAATAGTATTAATAAGTATATCAAAAATAGAACCATAACAAGTTATAATGATCATACTGGTATGTTTGAAGGAAAAAATATTATTGTAATAATGATGGAAAGTGTTGGAGAAATAATTATTAATAAAGATTTATATCCAAATTTCTATAAAATGTATAGTGAAGGTATAAGTTTTAACAATAATTTTAGTCCAAGAAATAGTTGTGCAACAGGTAATAATGAATTTAGTGGTATGACTAGTCTTTACACAATTCAAAATAATTGCACTGCTAATGTTTTTAGTAGTAATAAATATTTTACATCAATATTTAATTTATTTAAAAATGCAGGATATAAAACAAGTAGTATGCATGATTATACAGAACAATATTATGTAAGAAGTGTAATACATAAAAACTTAGGTAGTGATGCATATTACAATGTAAATGATTTAAATATTCCTTATTATAATGAATATAAAAATTGGGCAAGTGATGAAGATTTTATGAATGCAGCTATGGATATTACACTAAGTGATACAAACAATACACCATTTATGTTATGGTTAACAACAGTTTCACCACATCAACCATATAATCAATCAAGTGTTGAAGGTGATAAATATTTAAGTATAACTGAAGGAATGGGTTATTCAATGGAACTTCGAAGATATATGTCAAAATTAAAGACATTTGACAATAGTTTAGGTATTTTGCTTGATAGATTAAATGAAGCTGGTGCATTAGATGATACAGTAATAGTAATGTATGGGGACCATTATCCATATGGATTAAAAAATAAGGATATATCTGATATCCTAACATACGACTTAAGTGATTATGAAGTTGAAAGAACTCCAATGGTTATCTATAATACACAAATTAAAAGTGAAGTAGTAGAAAAGTACAGTTCTTATATAAATTTAACACCAACGGTTGCTAATTTATTTAATTTGGATTTTGACCCAAGGTATTACATGGGAACTGATGTCTTTAGTGATGAGTATTTAAATATCGTAACATTTGCAGATGGTTCTTGGAAAAATGGTGATGTTTATTACAATGCTAGTAGTGGAACAGTTAGGAATTATACTGACAAAGAACATTCCACTGATGAATTAATTAGAATAAATAATATAGTTACTAATCGTATGCAAATTAGTGAAGCGATAATTCGTAATAATTATTTTAATTATTTAGATAATTTAATTAAAGAATACAAGAATGCATCTAACCAAAAGGAGGAATAAGATGAAGAATTTAGTTATAGTGGAATCTCCAGCGAAGTGTAAAACTATTGAAAAATATTTAGGAAGTGACTATAAAGTTGTTTCTAGTAAAGGACACATCAGAGATTTAGCTACAACAGGAAAATTTGGTTTAGGTATTGATGTTGAACATGATTTTGAACCGAATTACCAAATTATCAAGGGAAAGAATAAAGAGGTTACGGCTTTAAAAAAAGAAGTAAAAGAAGCTCAAACTGTTTATCTTGCAACAGACCCAGACCGTGAAGGGGAAACAATTTCATGGCATATTTATGATGAAATAAAAATACCTGATGAAAAATATAAAAGAGTAGTATTTAATGAAATAACAAAAGATGTTGTTATAAATGCTATAAATACTCCGGGTAAAATTGATATGAATTTAGTTCGAAGCGGAGAAACAAGAAGATTTTTAGATAGAATAATTGGGTTTAGATTAAGTAAACTAATGCAAAGAAAAACTGGAGGTAAATCAGCAGGTAGAGTACAAAGTGTTGCCTTAAAATTAATTGTTGATAGAGAAAGAGAAATACAAGCTTTTGTACCTCGAGAATATTGGACGATTGAAGCAGATTTTAAAGATTTTAAAGCTACTTTAGATAAATTTCATGGTAAAGAAGTAGAAATACCAAATGAAGTTGCAGCTGATGAAATATTATCTAAGCTTTCTAAATCATTTAAAATAGAAAGTGTCACAGAAAAAGAAAAAAGTAAGAGTGCTCGTGAAGTATTTAAAACAAGTACTTTACAACAAGCTGCATCAAACAAATTAGGATTTGCTCCATCAAAAACTATGAAATTAGCTCAAGACTTATATGAAGGTAAAACTTTAAGTAATGAAACAGTTGGGTTAATTACTTATATGCGTACTGATAGTATTCGAGTAAGTGATTCATTTGTTAAAGAAACTTTTGGATACATCAAAGGAAAATTCGGAGAAAACTATATTGGATATGTTAAAAAAGGAAAGAAAAACGAAAATATTCAAGATGCTCATGAAGGGATTAGACCAACAAGTATTAATAGAACACCAGAAAGTGTCAAACCTTATTTAACAACTGATGAATATAAATTATATAAATTAATTTATGCTAGAGCTCTTGCGTCTTTAATGGCTGATGCTAAAACACTTGCAACAACCATCATTTTAGAAAACAATGGTTACACATTTAAAGCAACAGGTAGTGTTTTAACTTTTGATGGTTATTTAAAAGTTTATAGTGAATATGAAGATAGTGAAGATGTCATACTTCCAGACTTAAAAAATTATAAATCAGGTTGTATAACTGCAGATGATATTACCAAAACCCAACACTTTACTAAACCAGCTCCAAGATATACGGAAAGTAGTTTAATTAAAGAAATGGAAAGTTTAGGTATAGGGCGCCCTTCAACATATGCAACCATTGTTGGTACAATTAAAGATCGTGGTTATGTAATATTAAAAGATAAAAAGTTTGAACCAACTGAAATTGGTATTGAAACAACTGATAAATTACAAGAGTTCTTTAGTGGAATAGTTAATGTTGAATACACTGCTAATATGGAACATGATTTAGATGAAATTGCTGAAGATAAGATGGATTATAAAAAAGTATTACATGAATTTTATGATGAATTTGAACCATTAGTAGAAAAAGCTTTTCATGAAATGGAAAAGAAAGGACCAGAAGAAACCGGGGAAAATTGTCCAGAATGTGGAAGTCCATTAGTAATAAGAAAAGGTAAATACGGTGAATTTGTGGCATGTAGTAATTATCCAAATTGCAAATATATTAAAAAAGATGAAAAAGAAGTAGTAGAAATTTGCAAGTGTCCTAAATGTGGCAAAGGTATGATTGTTGAAAGAAAAACTAAAAAAGGTAAGATATTTTATGGATGTAATAACTATCCAAAATGTAATTATGCATTATGGTATAAACCAACTGGTGAAATCTGTCCAAAATGTGGAGAATTAATCGTTGATAAAAATGGAGAAAACATCTGTGTAAATTGTGAGGAAGATAAGTAAAACTTGTCTTCTTTTACAATTTATTATATAATGTAAAGGAGATGATGTATATGAAAAATAAAAATATAGTTTTTATGGGAACACCAGATTTTTCTGTTCCTGTCTTAAAAATGTTAATTGAAAATACAAATGTTTTATTAGTAGTAACTCAACCAGATAAAATTGTTGGTAAAAATAAAAATGTTAGTTTTAGTCCAGTAAAAGAACTTGCCATCAAAGAAAATATTCCTGTATTTCAACCAGTAAGAATTAGAAAAGACTTTGAAGAATTAAAAGCATTAGATATAGATTTAATTGTAACCTGTGCTTATGGACAAATTATACCAAAAGAAGTATTAGATTTACCAAAGTATGGTTGCATAAATGTTCATGCATCAATATTACCAAAATATCGTGGTTCTGCTCCGATACAATGGTGCTTATTTAATAATGATGATAAAACCGGTGTAACAATCATGTATATGGATGAAGGAATGGATACCGGAGACATCATCAAGATAAAAGAAATACCTATTTTAAAAAGCGATAATGTTGGAACTCTTCATGATAAGTTATCAATTCTAGGACGTGATTTATTACTTGAAGTATTACCTACAATATTTAATAATACCAATGACAGAATTAAACAAGGTGATAATTTTACAATGGCTCCGATGATAAAAAGAGAAGATGAAAGATTAGATTTTAATATGAAAGGTTTAGAAATAATCGGACGTATCAAAGGTTTAAATCCATGGCCTCTTGCAAATATTATGATAAATGACCAAGAAATAAAAGTTTTAGAAGCAGAATTTTTACCTAGTAAAGTTACTAAAAATGGTATAATATCTGTATTAGATAAAAAAAATCTCGGTATCAATTGTAAAGATGGAATAATTTACTTAAGAAAAATAAAACCAAGTGGTAAAAAAGTTATGGAAATAAATAGTTTTATAAATGGAATAGATAAAGCTAAGTACTTAAATATGGAGGTTAATAATGGAAAGTAAAAATACATTTTTTGAAACCAAAGAAGGGAAAGCAACCATAAAATTTGCAGCATGGATGATATTTATAGTTATCTTAATTATTGTTTTTGCAATAAATGGTAATAATGAGCAAAAAAATGATACTAAAGAAAATAACAATGTTAAAGAAGAAATAAGTAGTTTTAAAAATTATGAAGAAATGGTGAGTGATTTATTAAAAAGTTGTTATAACTATAATTTTAAGGTAACATCTTCGGAAAATATAGTTATTTATAATGGAACTATTAGTAACAATGAAGATATTGGTTATAAAGAAACTAGTGAAGAAATTATAAAATATGCGATTATTGATGGAATAACATCTAGAATAGTTTTAGATAAAACCACTGAAATAACAAATCTATATGATGAAGAAGATAAAGCTTTCTTAAATATAGAAAACTTATTTAATAATTTAAAGAATTATTTATATAGTGTTAATAAAAATGAAACTAAAAGAGAAATAAATTATAATAAAGATGGTTATCAAGTTTTAGTAAAAACAAATTTAGAAAATATAACAGAAATATTAATAACAAATGCTACAAAAACATACGAATTACAATTTACAAATGTTAGCATCTGTGATAATATAACAAATAAATAGTTTGGTGAGGATTAAGAATGAATGAAATAAATGTAAAATTTATAATAACAAATTTTATTACACTCCTTAGGGTTGTGGGTATTTTTGCATTAATTCCTGTATATAAAACTTATGGAGGGTTAGCTACATTCATTCTATCATCATTATGTTTTTTTACAGATTTTATTGATGGTTTTTTAGCAAGAACATGGAAAACATCAACATTTTTCGGAAGCTTATTTGATGCCTTAAGTGATAAAGCCTTCTTAGTAATAAACATGTTATTATTAATGAGTATATCTCCATATGCGATAATTTTAGTTATTTTTGAATTACTAATAGCATTAATTCAAAGTATAAAATATAATGTAGGTTTAAATATAAAATCTAATATTTATGGCAAGATAAAAATGTGGGTAGCAGGAATTGTTATTTCTGTATCATATTTATTAACAGATAATAAATTTAGTAGTGCCTTAAATTTAAAAAAGTTTGATAATAAAACATTTCTTATTATTTTTATCCCACTATTTTTAGCAGAACTAGTAACATTAATTAGTTATATAAAAGAATATTTTAAAGATAAAGCCAATTTAACTGATAAAAAAATAAAAGAAAGAAAAAAAGAAGACGATAAATCATTAAAAAAAATGGAAAATGTTTCATTTAAAGATATAATGTTTAAGCATTCATATTATGAATTATATAAAGATTATGGTAATTTAAAATTGTTAAAATCATTAACAAAGAAAGTGTGATTTATGAAAAATTTATTTGGTGTAACTAGAGAATATTTAGAAGAATATTTCTTAAGTAGTGGTGAAAAAAAGTTTAAAGCAACTCAAGTATTTGAATGGTTGTATCAACATAAAGAGTGGGATATAACAAAATTTAGTAATATTAAAAAAGAAATACAAGAAAAATTAATGAGTGATTTTGATACTAGTTTTATTAAAATTGAAATAGTTGAAGAAGGTACTTTAGTAAAAAAATTTTTATTTAGACTTTTAGATGGTGAAAAAATAGAAGCAGTATTGATGGAACATGATTATGGTTTATCAGTTTGTGTATCAAGTCAAGTTGGATGTAACATGGGATGTCGTTTTTGTGAATCTGGAAGACTTAAAAAGGTTAGAAACTTAGAAACATATGAGATAGTAGAACAAATTTTATTAATAGAAAAATATGTTGGTAAAAGAATAGATAGTGTAGTTATGATGGGTATTGGAGAGCCATTTGATAATTATGATAATATTATAAATTTCATAAAAATTATAAATGACGCCAAAGGTTTAGCAATTGGTGCTAGACATATAACTGTTTCAACTTGTGGATTAGTGCCAAAAATTAAAGAATTTAGTGAACTTGATTTGCAAGTTAATTTAGCATTGTCACTGCATGCTCCATCAGATGAAGTAAGAAATAAGATAATGCCTATAAATAAAGCATATAATATTGACACTGTTATACATGCTATTAAGGATTATATTGCAAAAACTAATAGACGAGTGACCATAGAATATGTTATGCTTAATATGGTTAATGATAACAAAGAAGATGCTTTATTGTTAGCTAAGTTACTAAGAGGTATGAATGTTTATGTAAATTTAATACCTTATAATGAAACAAATAATATAGATTTTAGTAAAAGTGATAAAAAAAGAATAGATATATTTTATAATACTTTAAAAGAAAATGGCATAAATGTAACAGTAAGAAGAGAATTCGGGGGCAATATTAAAGCTGCCTGTGGACAATTAAGAAGCGAGAGTGATTAAAATGAAATCTTTTTATCTAACAGATACTGGAAGAATAAGAGAACATAATGAAGATAGTGTAACTATTTTAAAAAACATTAGTGGAGAATATTTATGCGTTGTAGCTGATGGAATGGGAGGGCACAGGAAAGGCGAAGTTGCCAGTGCCTTAACAGTTGCTCATTTAGGAAAAAGGTTTACAGAAAGTGCCTCAATTGGTACAAAAATAGATGCTGTAAATTGGTTATCAGATAATATAAATGAAATAAATAAAGAAATATTAAATTATGGAGAAGAAAATGAAAATTCTAAAGGTTTAGGAACAACAGTAGTAGCAGCCATAGTAACAAAAGACTTTTTAATATTTGCTAATATTGGTGATTCATCAGGTTATGTTATAAAGAATAATAAATTACATAAAGTAACTAAACCTCATACTTTAGTAAATTTACTTGTTGATGCTGGTGATTTAACACCTGAACAAGCTGCAAATCATCCTAAGAAAAATGTATTAATGAAAGCTTTAGGAGCAGCAGAAAAATGTGAACCGGATATTTTTGATGTTGACAATGAGTCTAATGCCGTGTTTTTATGTAGTGATGGCTTAACAGGAATGCTTAGTGATGAACAAATAGAAAAAGTATTATTGGATAGTGATTTAACAGTAGAAGAAAAAGTTGTAAAATTAATTAAAAAATGTAACGCTAGAGGGGGAAATGATAATATATCAGTTGCATATTTAGTTAGAGAAAGTGGTGATGTAGCATGATAATGAAGGGGCAAAAAATTAGTGATAGATACCAAATAATAAAATCTATTGGTGAAGGTGGTATGGCTAATGTATATTTAGCATACGATACCATTTTAGATAGAAATGTTGCAGTAAAAGTTTTGCGTGGAGATTTAGCAAATGATGAAAAGTTTGTTAGACGTTTTCAAAGAGAAGCCTTATCTGCCAGTAGTCTTTCCAATCCTAATATTGTTGAAGTATATGATGTTGGTGAAGATAATGGAGAATATTATATTGTCATGGAATATGTTGAAGGTAAGCATTTAAAAGCCTTACTTAAAAAACGTGGTAAATTAACTGTACCAGAAGTAATTGATATAGCTCTTCAAATAACAAATGGTTTAAGTGTTGCCCATGATTCATATATAATTCATCGTGATATAAAACCTCAAAATATTTTGATTTTAGAAAATGGACTTATTAAAATTACAGACTTTGGTATTGCAGTTGCGATGAATGCTACTCAACTTACTCAAACAAATTCAGTCATGGGAAGTGTTCATTATTTACCACCAGAACAAGCGAGTGGTAAAGGCGCAACTCTGCAAAGTGATATATATTCAATTGGTATTTTAATGTATGAACTTCTAACAGGTAAACTTCCATTCCGCGGAGATAATGCAGTAGAAATAGCTTTGAAACATTTAAAAGAACCGATGCCAAGTATCAGGGATGAACTTCCAGATATTCCTCAAAGTGTTGAAAACATCATTCTAAGGGCTACAGCTAAAAATCCTAAAAATAGATATAGTGATGCCAGAGAAATGCATGAAGATTTAAAAACATGTCTTGATGAATCCAGAGCAAATGAATTAAAGATTACATTTAAGTATCCAGAAAATGATTATGATGATACAAAATTAATGAAAACAGTAAAACCTGTAAAAGAAACTAAACCAAAAGAAATAAAAGAAGGTGAAAAAGAAGTGGCAAAGAAAAAGAAAAGTACAGAAAATTCTCAAAATAAATTATTAATAACTTTAGCAAGTGTCTTTGTTGGTCTTGTTGTAGTAATAACAACGATATTTGTATTAATTCCCAAAATAACATCATCAAAACAAACCGCTATACCAGATGTAACAAATTATTCAGTAACTGATGCCATCAAAGCCCTTCAAGATGCTGGGTTTGTAGTTTCAGATGAACAAAGAGAAGAAGCAAATGAAAATGTTGAAGAAGGAAAAGTATCTAGAACATCTCCAGCTATTGGAAGTATTAGAAAAGAAGGAACAGAAGTCATAATTTATCGTTCACTCGGAGATGTTACAATTGCGATTGAAGATTATACTGGTAAAAATGCTTCAGAAATAAAAGGTAAACTTGAAGCTTTAAAAGTCCAAGTAATTATTGAGAAAAAAGAAGTTGACTTAACAGATGGAGAAACTTATAAAGAAAACATTATAATTGGTCAATCAATTGAAGCTGGAGAAAAAATAAGTGAAGGTGAAACAATAACACTTTATGTACCAAAACTTGATAATAAATATCCAGATTTTGTAAATGAAAATTATAGTGTTGAAGAAGTAGAAAATTTCTGTAGTGAATATGGAGTTACTTTAACTAAAAAAGAAGTTGAAACAACTGAATATGCAGCTGGTTCAATAATTTACCAAAGTAGAGCAGCCGGAACAACAGTTGTAAGTGGAGCAAAAATAACAATACATATTGCTGTTGCCCCAAGTGAAACACCTGATAATCCAGATGATGGCGGTGGACTATACTAATGGAAGGTAGAATTACAAAACAAATAAGTAATCAATATAAAGTTACAGTAAATGGGGTTGATTATATTTGTAGTGCTAGGGGAAAGTTTAGAAATTTAGGGCTTTCCCCTTTGGTGGGTGATATAGTAAGAATTAATGAAGACACATTAACAATTGAAGAAATAAACCCTAGAATAAATGAACTTGAAAGACCAGTTGTTGCAAATGTAGATATGGCCTTAATTGTAACAAGTGTTAAAAAGCCAGATTTATCATTAAGCCTACTTGATAAAGAACTAAGTGTAATTCTTGCAAATAATATTGAACCAGTTATTTGTTTAACAAAATTAGATTTGTTAAACAAAGAAGAATTAAAAAATTTAAAACCACTAATAAAATATTATAAAAGTATAGGAATAAAAGTTGTTGATAATAAACATTTAGGAAAAATAAAAAGTATCTTAAAAAATAAACTTGTAGTTTTAACAGGTCAAACCGGAGCAGGAAAATCAAGTTTATTAAATAAGTTAGATAAAAGGTTAAATCTTGAAACAAAACCTATCAGTGAAGCTTTAAATCGTGGAGTACATACAACCAGACATACGGAAATATACAAAATAGGTAAAATATTTTTTGTGGACACTCCAGGATTTTCAGCATTAGATTTAAATAATATTGATAAAGATAAATTAAAAGAAACATTTTTAGAGTTTCAAAAATATGAATGTGATTTTAAAGATTGCATGCATATAAAAGAAAAAGGATGCAAAGTAATTGAAGCCATGTCTAAAGGAATAATTCTTCCTTCAAGGTATATTAATTATACGCGATTTATAAAGGAGTGCCATGAAAATAACCATAAGTTATATAAATAGTTTATATGATTCAAAAAAAACTGTTGATTTAATAAATGAAACTAGTGCAGATGCTATACATGTAGATTTAATAGATGGTATATATGCTGGAACAAAGAATTTTGATATTAATCATTTACCAGAAATTTTTAAAGATAATAGAAAACCAATTGATATTCATATGATGGTAAATAGACCAAGTGGTTATTTAAATGATTTATTAAAATTAAAACCTATTTGTATCTATATTCATCCATCGACAGAACCAAGTGCTTTTGGGTTACTTAATGAACTTAATAATTATGGAATTAAAAGAGGGTTAGTAATAAATCCTGATGAAGAAATACCTTCATTTAGTCATTATTTTCCATACATTGATAGAGTTCTTTTAATGAGTGTAACCCCAGGTAAAGGAGGTCAAAAATTTTTAGATAATACTAAAGATAGATTACAAGAATTAATTAGTTTTAAAAAAGATAATGATTTTGAAATCTATGTTGATGGGGGTATAAATGACGAGACAATAAAAGAAGTTTTAAATGCTGATGGAATTATTTCTGGTTCATTTATATGTATGAATAAAGATTTTGAAAATCAAATTATGAAACTAAAAAATAGTATAACTCAATAGAACCTATTGAGTTTTTATGTTGTGCGTGTTAAAATAAGTTTTATATGGAGGCTTTGATGTACGCAAGTGTTATTATAGAATATAGTGTAAAAAAATTAGACAAAGAGTTTATATATATGATACCAAATGATTTAAAAGATAAAATTCAAGTTGGAATGAAAGTTCTTGTACCATTTGGTTATCAAGAAGTTGTTGGTTTTGTCATGGAATTGTTAGAAAATGTTGATGATACAACATATGAACTTAAATATATAACTCAAATAGTTGATGAAAAATTAGTTTTAAATAAAGAACTTTTAGATTTAGGGACCTTTCTATCATCATCAACATTATGTACAAAAATATCTGCGTTTCAAACCATGCTTCCTTCAAGTTTAAAAGTAAAAAAAAATACATCAAATTATGACTTATATGATGAATATATTTATATAAAAGATAAAGAAAAAGTAAATAATTATATTAAAGAATTTGAAAATAAACGAAAATCTCAAGTAAGTATTTTAAAAGATTTATTAGATAAAGAAGAAGTGTTAAAAAAAACTTATAGCACATCTTTAATAAAAACTCTGTTAGAAAATGATTTAATAAAAGTGAAAAAAGTACAAAAATATCGAATAAATAAAGATGGAAATAATATGAAAAAGGCTTTAACAAAAGACCAGAATGAAGTTTATGAAAAAATATCTTTATCATTAAATCATTATGAACCATTTTTATTATATGGAATAACTGGTTCAGGTAAAACTGAAGTTTATATAAAATTAGTTGAAGAAGTAATAAAAAATGGTAGATCAGGAATAGTTTTAGTACCTGAAATTAGTTTAACACATCAAATTGCTAAAAGATTTTATGAAGCTTTTGGAAGTGATGTTGCTATTTTACATAGCTCCTTATCTGAAGGCGAAAAATATGATGAATATTTAAAAATATATCGTGGTGAAGTCCATGTTGTGGTGGGAACCCGCAGTGCTATTTTTGCTCCCATTAAAAATTTAGGCATTATAATTATTGATGAAGAAGACGCAAGTAGTTACAAGCAAGAAAATAATCCGAGATATAATGCTAAAGATATTGCTATGTTTCGTGGAAAATATAATAATATTCCTGTTGTTTTAGGTTCTGCAACCCCATCTTTAGATAGTAAAGCTCGAGCTGACAAAGGGGTATATACACTTCTTACTTTAAAAAATAGAGTGGGTTCTGCCATTCTTCCAACTATAACAGTTGTAGATATGGAACCAGAAATGAAAAAGAGAAATATGATTTTTAGTGATATTCTTGTAACTAAAATGAAAGAAAAAATAAATAAAGGTGAACAAGTAATTCTTTTATTAAATAGAAGGGGTTTTTCAACGTTTATAACTTGTAGTAATTGTGGTTTTACTTATAAATGTCCGAGTTGTGATATAACACTAACATATCATAAGTCAACTAATAATTTAATTTGTCACTATTGTGGATATCAACAAAAATGCGAAGATAAATGTCCAGAATGTAAAGATAAAGCATTAAATTATTATGGCCTAGGTACAGAAAAACTTGAAGAAAAGTTAAATGAATTATTACCTTCAGCTAAAGTTGTTAGAATGGACCAAGATACAACCAGAAGAAAAGGTGCACATGAACAAATAATTGAAGATTTTAAAAATGAAAAATATAATATATTATTAGGAACTCAAATGATTAGTAAAGGCCTTGATTTTCCAAAAGTTACTTTAGTTGGGGTAATAAATGCTGATACCACTTTAAATATTCCTAACTTTAAAGCTAGTGAAAATACTTTTTCACTTCTTCATCAAGTTGCTGGCAGAAGTGGCAGAAGTACTTCACCCGGTGAAGTTATAATTCAAACATTTAATCCTGATAATTATGTTATAAAATGTGTTAAAGAAAATAGTTATGATAAATTTTATCTTTATGAAATGAATTTTAGAAAAAAATTAAAATATCCACCATATTATTATTTAGTAAGTTTAAAAATAATTGGTAAAGAATATGAAAAAACAATTGATGCCAGTAAAAAAGTTAAAACATTTTTAGATAAAAACTTAACTGATGCAATAACTCTGGGTCCAACAACAGCTCAAGTGTTTAAATTTAATAATGAATATCGTATGCAAATAATAATAAAATATAAAAAATGTGATAATCTAAAAAATGTTTTAAAAGAATTAGATAGTTTATTTGTAATGAATAAAGATTTAAGATTAGAAATTGATTTTAATCCAATAAATATTTAATTGAAAATGTATAAAAAATGTAATATACTTAAAGTAAGGAAGGGCTGATATTATGAAAAATTTAAGTAGAATATTATGGGGGATAGTGTTAATATTTATCGGTGTTATCTGGGGACTAAATAGAACTGGAGTAGCAGACATAAATATTTTCTTTGATGGATGGTGGACTTTATTTATTATTGTACCAAGTATCATTTCATTATTTGAAAGTGGTAGTAATAAAACATCATCAATTATATTTTTAGTAATAGGTATTTTATTACTTTTAGCATCTCAAGGCGTATTTGAATTTGAAATTCTATGGGAAATCTTATTACCAGCAATTGTAATATTAATTGGTTTATCTTTAATTTTTGGTCATAAAGTTGATTTCAATGTTAAAGAAAAAACAAAATGTTTAAATAGTGATGATACTGAAAGTATTTTTGCAGCATTCGGAGAACAAAATGTATCAAAATCTGGAGAAAAATTTGAAAAAGCTAATTTAAATGCTATTTTTGGTGCTGTTAAACTTGACTTAAGAGAAGCAAAATTAGAAAAAGAAACAGTAATCGGGGCATGGGCAATATTCGGTGGCATTGAAATACTTGTGCCAGAAGATTGTATTGTAAAAGTAAAAGCAACACCAGTATTCGGTGGAGTTTCAAATGAAAGAAAAAATAATGAAGATGCTAAAAAAACAATTTATATTGAAGCCTATGCAATATTCGGAGGGTTAGATATTAAATGAATACAACCCAAAAAGTAATTAAAACTTTTGCTATATGTCTAGCAGCTTTAATAATTTTAAGTATTATAAATGGTGTTGCACATTTAGTAACCTCAGCATTTAGTTTTAACAATGATGTAAATATTAATGAAACATATAATAGTGATATTAATAATATAAAAATTGATGTTGGTACAACTAATATGGTTATTAAATATGGAGATACTTTTAGCATTACTGCTGAAAATGTAAGTAAAGAATTTAAAATAAAAGAAGAAGGAAATACTTTAATAATTAAAGAAAAAAATATAACTATTTTTGGAAATAAAAAAAGCTCACACACTACAATTACTATACCAAATGATTTAAATAATTTAAGCATTGATATTGGTGCTGGAAAGTTAGAGTTATCTGATATAACAAGTAATAATTTTTCTTTAAATCAAGGAGCAGGTAAAGTTGATATTACAAATTTGTTATCTAACAAAAAAACAACGATTGAAGGAGGAGCTGGAAAGTTACATATAACTAGTTCTAAATTACAAAATTTAGACTTAGACCTTGGAGCAGGTAAATGCTATTATAATGGTATTTTATTAGGAAATAACAAAATAGACCAAGGTGTTGGAGAACTTATACTTAATTTACAAAATGATGATTATAAGTTTAAAGTTGAAAAAGGATTAGGTAGTATAACTGTTAATGGTAATAGTTATTCTGAAGACTTTGAAGTTGGAGAAGGCACAAATATCATCGATATAGATGGTGGAGTAGGAAGTATAAATATTAATACAAATAAATAAAGTTTCCTTTGAAACTTTATTTATTTTTGGCAACAATACTTGACAATACAATAATATATAGTAAAATATTATTGAGAGATAAAGTGTCTTTAGTGATTATAATGGGAAAATTTTGATTGTTCTCTCAGATTAAATGGAGGAAATTATGAAGTTAACTATATTTGATATAGCAAATTTTTTCTTGCAAATTGTTGATAGAGATGCAGGAAGTACAATTACGCCCTTAAAATTACAAAAGATATTATATTATGCACAAGGATTTCATTTAGCAATGTTTGATAAAGAACTTTTTAGTGAAGACTTTGAAGCTTGGGCTCATGGACCAGCAAATGTTGGAATTTATCTTGAATACAAAGAATATGGGTTTCAAGCAATAGATAAGCCAAAAGGAAAAGTTCCAGTTTTAGATAAAAAATTAATTGACTTCTTATATGATGTTTGGAATACATATGGAATATATGATGGAAAGTATTTAGAATATTTAACTCATTTGGAAAAACCATGGATAGATGCCAGAGGTAATTGTAAAGAAGGAGAGCCTTGCAACAATATTATTTCCAAAGAAAGTATGAGATTATTTTTCAAGACAAGAATTGATTATGAAAATTAAAAATATAAATTCAAATTTTAAAAATTTAAATTCTTCTAAAACTATGGATGATGAAATATGCAAAATTAAATTTGCATATTGTCATGATAAATTTCCACTAGAAAAATTAGGCCCAAAAGAATTAAAAACATTTATAAACTTTTGTAAAAAAATAGAAATTATGTCATGGAAAGAAATAAAAGTTGACCAAGGGTTAAATTATGAAACTCCAAAACACTTTAATGTTTCAATTCCTGATATATTTCCTTGTGATGCAACATTAGTATCGTTTAGAGCTAGTCAAAAATTTAGAATAATTGGCTGGAGAGAAAGTGATAATCTTAATTTAATGTGGTTTGATAAAAATCATGCATCATATCCAGGGTAAACAAAAAGATTTCATTTTTTCTTGAAATCTTTTTTAATTTTCTTCATTATCAAAAAAAGCTTTAATATCAACACCGAGTACATCAGCAAATTTCCATAACGTACCTAAACTAAATGTCTGATAATAATTAGGACTTTCTATATTTTTTATAAATCCTTCACTATAATTAGTAAGTTGAGCAAATTTTGTAATGCTTAATCCCTTTAGTTTTCTTTGTTTCTTTAAATTTTTTGCTACTAAATTATAAATATAATTTTCATCTTTTTTATTCATTATTTTCACCTATAAATATTTTCTCATTAAAATTAATAAAAAAATTCACTCATTCGGTGAATTTTGTGATATAATGGAAAAAAGAATAGGAGTAGATAAAAATATGGAAAATAAAAAAACAAAAATAATAAGTGTAGCAAGTATAATTGCATTAGCATTAACACTTGTTACTGCAACATTTGCATACTTTATGGCACAGACAGGGGAAGGTAAATCTACAGATATTAAAATAAATGCTAATACTGTAGATACATTTACATTTGAGGCTGGTTCAGCATTAAATTTATCACTTAATCAAGAAAATTTTGCAAGTGGCAAAGGAAATCAAACGGGTACAACTTTTGCAAAAGCAATGTTAAGTGCAAATAATAAAACAAATACCGCAACTGAACATTATTATTTGTATTTAAATATATCAAATAATACATTTACTTATTCAATAGATAATAATACACCAGAAATTTTATTATCTATTAAAGATGGTAGTAATAATGAAATAACTAGCGTTTCAGGTTTAACTTATAAAACGGTTACCGACGGAAAAGGTGCATCAATAAAAGGCTTTGATATAACAACTAAAAAAGGATTAGTAACAATATTAAATAATAGAGAAATAACAACAACAA
>FR899763.1 GCA_000437355.1 Firmicutes bacterium CAG:460 | reverse complement strand
TTAAAATCATATTCAGTATTAACTATTTCTAACTTACCAGCCTCAATCTTCGATATATCCAAAATACCATTAACAATTTCCAGCAAATTATCTGAAGCCATTACTATATCATTAACTTCTTCTTTAGCACTATCTGGTAAATCTTTATCATCAAGTAACATATTACTAAAACCTACAATTGCATTTAAAGGTGTTCTAATCTCATGTGACATACTTGATAAAAATTCTGTTTTAGCTAAGTTTGCTTTTTCAGCAGCATCCTTGGCAGCATTTAACTGTGCAATCATTTTAACATCTGGATTTTCAATTGTAAAGTACATTATTGCAGTTACAATACTTAATGTAAAATTAGTAAGTATTAATCTTGGAAACTTTATTTGAAGAAAACCACTAACTAACATTAAAACAATTAATAATACTAATGGTATAGCTTTTTTATTTTTGATTTTCTTTAAATTAAATATTAAAATAAAGAAGATTATTATAATTATAAAAATAGAAAAACTAGATAAAATAGCTTGACCTAACCCATAAGTGTTAATTACAACTCCATTACTATCGCAATTAACATATAGCGGTGAAAAGAAAATAATAATTCCAACCACAGCCAAAACTAAATATCTAGTTATTTCAAAATATTTTGGAAAGCGATAGTCTAAACCTTTAACTAATATAATTGAATATTTCAAAAAATTAGTGAAAAGTACTGCAAGCAATGTCATAAATATATCTTTTAAAAATATCTTTAGCCACATTACTTCATTCATTATTGGTAATGCACTTAATATTTCAAAGATTAAACAAAATAACACTAATAATAATATTTTAGAAAATATACTTATTTCTACTGAATGTATTTTTTCTTTTTTAAAATATACTATTGTTATAATTGTAATATAAACTAAACTTGCAAAACTTAAATAAACTATCGAATTCATATTTTACCTCTTTTTACTTTTTTACCCTTACCTTTTTCAATGCTTTTCCATTATTCATTTCATATTCTAAAGCATTTTGTTGTTCAAGCTCTCTAAAAGCTGTTTTACCAAAAGGTGTAAGTGGTAACCTATCTTTTCTAAATTCATAGGTTCCTGGTATATAATAATAATACATCGATTTTGTTTTTTCTTCAACTATTTTAATAATTTTTTCAATAATTTTGTCAATATCTTGATTAAAGCATTCTTCTTTTAATACTATATGACATGATGCTTCAGCAACATTACTAGGATGTGGACTTTTAACAACACAGCATTCTAGTACTTCAGGAATGTTATTTATAATATTTTCTAGGACTTTAACAAATATTTTTCCATTTTGAGTTCTAATAATTCTTTCTTCTCTTGATACAAAACAAAGTCTTCCTTCTTCATCAATATAAGCTTCATCACCAGTATCTATATATTTTTTACCATCTCTATAACAAATTGTTTTTTCGTTTACTTCCGGAGCTTCATCAATATAACCTAGCATAGAGGCATCAGTTGATAATAAGAATTCTCCAACATGATAATTACCATCTTCATCTTTACCATATGGAAGTTCTTCACCAGTAAATTTATCAATTACAATGTAGTTTGAACCAGCAAGTGGGAAGCCACAAGTTCCATATTTTTTGGGAACACCTGGAATATCATAATTAAATATTACTCCCCCAAATTCTTCGTTTTGACCATATCCATGGCGACTTCTACCATTAAGAATTTTATCTACTTGTTCATCAATTTCTGCTTCAATTTCTTCGCCACCATGTTGAACAGATTTTACAAAGCTAAAGTCTTTTGTTGCCCATTTTGGGTCTTCAACTAAAGTTTTAACAAATGATGGCACTGCAAAATAATGATTTGCTTTAGTTTTTAACATAGTTTTTGGAAATTCATTTCTATCATAAGTTGCAATCAAATGCGTATTCATTTGATAGTATCTTGCTAAATGCATTCCTTCAAGAGAATATGCAACCATTGGTGGACATAATTGACAAAATGAATCTTCAAAATTGTAATCTGTTGTAGTCATTAAAGTTGTTTGATAAATTGGTGTATTACAAGATAAGTCAGTCATTGCAACTCTTTTAGCTGGACCTGTTGTTCCTCCTGTATGAACTATAAATTTAACTTTACCATCTTGGTAACCTTCAGCTCTTGTATAATTCATTTCGCCATATATTTTCAAGAAATCTTCCCATTGAATAAATCTATCATCACGACTATCATCTTTATAAAAACTTGCTTTAGCCATTATCTTTTGTTTCTTAGCATACGCATCAAAATTAAGTAATAATTGTTGATATTTTTTTAGAACTTTTCTTTGTTCATCAATTGATAAATCATTTAATTCTCTTTCACTTGGAACAAATCCTTCAATGCCTTTAATTGCATGTTTGTAATATGGATTATTAAGCACTGCATTTAATCCAAAAACTTGAATTTGATATCCTAAATTCATTTTTAATGGGAATGAGTCCATAACAGATGTAACAATTACGTGTTCTACATTTGTTCCTTTAATAGCTTCTTTTACAACTGGATACATTGCATCAATTATCACTAATGCTTTAGTTTTATTTTTCACTAAATAATTATGTAATAATTCTTTTGAAACTACCCCAGGATTAAACCATTCAGTACAGATACCCATGTCATTTAGGCCATATTCAACCATAAACGTTTCAGGTGTATTAAGACAAAACATAGGTACAACATCATCTGGTGTAACTCCACAATTTAAAAAAGCATTACCTACCATATTAGAACCATCAAAAAATTGTCCATGAGTAATATTCTTACCATAGAAATTAAATGCTGGTAAAGCTTGATAGTTAACACTATGTTTTATAGCTGCATCACGAATAAATCCCATTGCAGTCTTTTTAGCATCATCAGAATTATATTTAAATTTTGGCATATGTTTTAAATATGGTAAATCTACCGATGTTAAATGAATTTTCTTTTCTTCCATAATTAAATCTCCCCTCTAATAACTTCATTATATCACTTTATCGCTTGTATTAATAGCCAGATATTGACATTTAGTATCATATTTGATACAATATTAGTGGTGAAACAAAAATGGACTATGATAAAAACTATATTGAGGTTGCTTATAATCCTGAAGAATTAAATGAGATATTCATTAAAGAATTTATAAGTTTTAGAAAAGAAAATAATTTAACACAAGATTTATTTTCCAAATATTCTGGTGTTTCAAGAGAAAAAATAGCTAGAATAGAATGTGGAGCATCATCTCCATCAATTCTAAGTTTATTAAAAATTCTTGGACCAATCGGATATACTATCAAAATAGAAAAAGTAAAGAACAAATAACTTACGTTCTTTACTTTTTTATTTTAGCAAATTACACAAAAAGCATTTTTATAAATTTCTTTTTACCTTTTTGTATTAATAATGCATTATCTTCTAACATATCTTCTGTGATAATCATATCTATAGATTTTACTTTTTCACCATTTATACTTACACCATTTTGTTCAATAAGTCTTTTTGTTTCTGATTTAGATTCAAAAATTCCAGATAACATTAAAACATCTATAACATTTGAATTATTATTTAATACATCTTTTGATAATTCAATTGTTTCAGTATTTTGAGAGTTTCCTTTATTACTAAATATTTCTTCACTTGCTTGTTGTACTTTTAATGCTTCTTCTTCACCATGAACTAATTTTGTAACTTCAAATGCCATTATTTTCTTAGCATTTCTTATATCCTCTTTACACATTCTTTTAATATCTTCTATTTCATAATCACTAAAGAATGATAATAATCTTTCAACATCTTCATCATATGAATTCATAAACATTTGGTAAAAATCATATACTGTTGTTTTTTCTCTTGAAATCCATAGTGTACCAGATGCTGTTTTACCCATTTTTTCGCCATCAGCTTTAATTAATAATGGACAAGTTAATGCTTGTAAACCTCTATCTTCTTTACCATTTGCAAAATCTATCTTTCTTGCTAAGTCTGCTCCAGCAACCATATTTGCCCATTGGTCAGAGCCTCCGATTTCAAGTACACATTTATATGCTTCATTTAAATGTACAAAATCAAATGCTTGCATTAACATATAACCCATTTCTAAGAATGTTAGACCACCTTCTTCAAGTCTGTTTTTGTAACAATCAGTTGCTAACATTTTATTGACATTAAAATGAACACCAACATTTCTCATAAAATCAATATAAGATTGTGGATTAATCCATTCAGAATTATCCAAAATTAATGCTGAATTATCACCATCTACATCAACAAATCTCTTAACAAGTTCTTTTACTTCAGCCTTATTATGTTCAACTTGTTCTTTGGTTAACATTTTTCGCATATCTTTTTTTCCAGATGGGTCACCAATTAAAGCAGTTGCTCCACCAATTAATATGATTGGATGATGCCCTAATTTTTGTAATCTTCTAACCATTGTTAACGCGAAAAAATGGCCTATGTGTAAACTATCTGCAGTTGGATCGATACCTAAATAGAATGTTTTTGCATCATCACTATTTAGCATCTCCTTAATTTTTTCTTCATTTGTGGCTTGATATACATATCCTCTTTCTTTTAACATTTCAAATACTTTTCTCATAGTCTCACTCCTCCTAATAAAAAAGCGAACTATTTCTATCCATAAGGACGAAATAATTCGCGGTACCACCTTAATTCATAGTAATATTTACTATGCACTTTAAATTATAACGGTTATAACCGATTGAACTAAAAAACTGTAATTCATTTTTATAATTGTATCAATTTTCACCAAACATTGACTCTCTAAAACTAAATTATAAAATCTACTAAATGTTTTTTTCAACATTCAATAATTCACACATATCTAAATCATATCATAAAGATTTACATTTGGCAAGTATTACTCGCAAATAGAAACATAAACTAAAATGTCTTCTCTTTCTCCCATTTTATTTATAACTCTAGACTTCAAAGTTGTTTCATAAACCATTCCTGCTTTTTCCATAACTCTTCCACTAGCTTTATTTGAAACAAAGTGTTCAGCAGTTACAACCGGAAAGCCTTCCTCATGTAAATATTCAATTACTTTTCTTAATGCTTCAGAAGCATAACCTTTTCCCCAATATTTAGACCCATAACAATAACCCACTTCAGCAGTCATATATTGAATATTTTTAGATATAACATCAATCATACCAATTATTTCATTTGTTTCTTTAAGTGTTACAAGCCATCTATAACAATAATCATTGGTATAATCTTCTACCCAGTATTTTGTTAATTTCTTAGTTTCTTCAGGACTTTTATGAGCATTCCAAGTTACATACTTCGTAACATTCTCATCACTCGTCCAACAATTATAAATTGCTTCATAATCAGACATTTCTATTTTTCTCAAAATAAGTCTTTCTGTTTCTAATTTAATCGTATTTTTATTCATTATATTCTCCTTATTATAAATATAACATAAGTGTTTCTCTGGGAACCCATCTGCAAATTCATCCCATTTACAATTAGCATATATAAATCCATTTTTTTCATGAAGTTTAATGGAAGCGATATTGTCTTTTTCAATTCCAGAAATCAAATTATTATATTCATATTTCTTTAATTCTTTTAAAGCATATTGTAACGTTTTCTCTCCATATCCTTTTTGACGATTTTCTTTTTCAGTAAATAAATTAAATATGCACCAATCATGTTCTAGAGAATTATATTCATAAAAATTTACCATATTTTCCAACTTCTCATCTATTATAAAAAGTATTAAAAATGCTTTATTACCATAAGTAGCAGAAAAAATAAAATCTAAATGTTTTTTGAAATCTGCTATATTAGCTAATTTATTATTATCGTTTTCAAACATTTTCTCCACTAATAATAAACATTTTTCTTTTTCATTTATATAATTGCTATTATCCAAAACTTTAAATATATGCCCCATAAACACCTCGATGTTTTTTTATAAAATTATTATCGTCTTTTTACTTGGTTTTAAACTTTTTGTATCAAATAAAATTATTATTACTATTATATTAATTTACAAGAATTAACTTTATTTGAAAATTGCAAACAATTTATGTTACTTTATTAATTTTCTGGTTTGCACAGGCTCTATTATTTCAAGATTTCCCATATATGGCCTTAAAACTTCAGGGATTACAACACTTCCATCTTTTAGTTGAAATTGTTCAAGAATAGCTGGTAAAAGTCTACTTGTTGCCAATCCAGAACCATTCAATGTATTAACAAATTCCAAATCACCGTTTTCATTTTTAAATCGTATATTTCCACGTCTTGCTTGATAATCCCGACAATTTGAAACAGAACTAACTTCTTTATATATTCCCATACTAGGTATCCAAACTTCTATATCGTAGGTTCTACACATACTTGCGCTACAATCGCCAGCTGCCAATTTAGATATTTGATAATGCAACCCAAGATTTTTCACTAAATTTTCAGCTTTATTCAATATTTCATTAAAAAACATATCTGATTCTTCAGGTTTAGTTAGTTGAAACATTTCAATTTTATTAAATTGATGACTTCTAATAATACCTCTTTCTTCCTTTCTAGAACTTCCATTTTCCACTCTATAACAAGGAGTATAGGCAAAATATTTTTTTGGCAAAGAATCTAAAGTTAAAATTTCATTTTTATGCAAACTAGCCAAAGCAGTTTCAGATGTTGGCAACAAAAACTTATCATGATTATCATCTAACCAATAAACTTCGTTTTTAAATTTAGGAAATTGCCCAGCAACATAGCCACAATCATAATTTAACATATGAGGAACTAAAACAAATTCCCAACCATCTCTTAAATGTTCATTAATACAATAATTAATTAATGCCCATTCTAATTGAGCACCCTTTCCAGTATAAACCCAACCACCAGAGCCCGAAAGTTTAATACCTCTGTTATAATCAATTAATCCCAATTTGGATTCTAATTCAATATGATCCTTAAAATCAAAGCCAAAATTTCTTTGATTTAGTGACTTTTTTATCACAACATTATTTTCTTTACCGCCTGGTAATATATCATCATCAGGAATATTTGGTAAAGATTCCATTTCTTCTTTTAATTTTAATTTTATATCAGATAATTGGTTTGATAGAAGACTAATTCTTTGGCCTAATTCCTGCATTTTAATAATAATTTCAGAAGTATCCACTCCAGCAGACTTAAGCCTTCCTATTTCTTTTGATTTTTCATTTCTATATCTTTGTAATTCATCTATTTGTTGTTGTAAAAATTTTCTTTTGTCATCTAACAAAATTACATTGTCCAATGAACATTGTCCCATTTTTTTACTTAATGCTTTTTCTACTTTTTCTTTTTCATTTCTTATTTTTTTAATATCAATCATAAAACCTCCGCTTAATTTTTATTTTTTAAATATAACACTAGTTTATTTCTTTTTATTCATTACAGACAAGCCAACAAACATTAAAAATATCAATCTAAATCAATTTTGGATGAAGATGGTTTTTTGACAATAAATTTATTATTATAATAAATTCTATATTCAGAATCGCCAATAAAAGTTACATCTTTATCATTTATAAAAATAGTATCATCATCAGGAATATATAATACTTTATTATTTTTAGAAAAATGCATAAGATACTCAGAATTTTTATCTCTATTAAATTTCACTCCATCATTACGATTTAAATGACAAAGCAATGAATATCCAGATAATATATTAAATCCGCATGTATCAGTCAAACAAACAGTATTTAAATCTTGACTCTTACAAGAATTTATGTCCTTGCCAAATATAATAGCTCCAGCACTACCGCCAAAAACAATTCCATCATTTTTAATAAAATCCGAAATTTTATCAAATGAATTACTATCCTTAATTTCTTTTAATAATCGGTATGTATTTCCACCACCAATAAATATAGCACAATAATCATTTAAATTTTTATTATAAAGTTCTTTTCCACTAGTAACCATATCTATATTTGATACGCCTATAATACTCAACTCTTTTTTTATCCATTCAAGACAGCCGGCATATCTTTCCGTTTCCATTGCTAAAGGCAAATACAATAATGGTTTATTTTTATCAATCAAACTGCCAAATTTTAACATTGACTCTTTTACTACTTCACCACTTCCCCCACCACATAAAAATACTTTCATAATTTAACGTCTCCTTACCATTTTTAAATATTTTTGAGTAACATTTTCAAAATCAACTTGATATTTCGTACCCTCTAATATTTTACACCAAAACTCATAATTTTGAAATATCAAATCCAAATCTAATAATACATTATTATAATTAAATGTTTTTAAAACAAAGTTAATCTTTGATTTTGCTCCGTGATTGCAATTATAATTATCAAACATATTTAACAAAGTTAAAAAATTAACTGCTAATATTTCATCATTAACATATTTTTTAACGTTCTCAATAAATAAATCACAATATTTTTTATTTAAAACTCTAGAAAAAAGTCTTTCAACACCAAATCCATATTCTACTAGATAAATGCCATTAGTCTCCAAAAATAATATATCTCCAATTTCTAAGTTATCAACAAAAAATTTAACAGCTGTGTAAGATACATTATTATTTTTTTGTCTAATTTTATATTCTAAAACAAAATTAACTCTTGATGCGTGGATTCCAATTCTCGAAAGAAACGACAAAACATTTTCAATATTCACTATTCTATCTAATTCGTTTTCAAAATGAACAATAGATAAATTATTAAATGCTATGCTTGAAAAATCCATCACATCATTATTACCATATGCACTATTAAAAAAATTTAATTTAAATCTAACAGATGGCTGAATAACCATAGTGTTGTTTCTAGATATAACCATACCATTATATAAATAATCATAATAATACTCAAGCCCAGTAGAAACAAATGAATTTTGCCCATACCCACTATAAATATTTATAGGATTTAAAATTTGCAAATCACTTAACACTTGTGAAAAGTAATCAATTGTAATAGATTTAAAACTATCAAACGATTCATAAAAAGAACATTGGCTTTTTTTTGTGCTAAAATCAACAATTTGTTTACTGTCATTTAAACCAGTGCCATTTTTATAAAAGCGCACTCCATTATCATTTATTTCATATATCCAGTTTTTATTTTCAAAATATTTTTTTACATTATTAATTTCACCAAATATATTATTCATATTTTCATCTCCAACAATAAATTAATAATAGCATAACTATCTATTTTAGTAAACTTATTCTTATTTAAAAATTTTTCAAACTCATCATAATGTATAAATCGATTATTTACCTGATAAACATTTACAATTTTACTCATCAGTTCACAAATAGAATTTTTAAATTTTGGGGATAACCAGTATTCGGGAAGATTCTTCTTTTTTCTTTGCATTCTTTTCAAAGTTTCTTCTTCAGTCACTTCCAAATAAATCAAATAATCAGGCACTAAATAAACTTTGTTTTTAATACCGTCAATTATTTGATCAATGTAATCATTATAATAATTAACCATTCCCGTATTATAATAAGCATAACTGATTGATATAAATGAAAATATAGTCCTATCAAATAATAATATATTTGATTTAAATTGTTGAGATGTATATTTAGTTCTTTCTTCTTCGATTTGCAATGTTAATTCTGAATTTTTTATTATTTCTTCTTTATTATCTGTAACTTTAATTGTTATTCCACAAAATTTTGGACTTTCATTAACAATAATAACATTATTATTAAAAGCAGCATTTTCACAAAAGGTGGTTTTGCCGGAATATGATACCCCCTCTACGCCTACGATTATTTTATTATTCATCATTAACCTTTCTACTAACAGAGCGGAAACTCACCGTTAATTATTCCATTAGAAATAACACCAAAATTATCTAAAACTTCACATGATATTTCTTCACATAGTTCATATGAAATATTTTTATCAGTATAAATGGTTATTTTCCAAGGGTTTGACAAAGATTGACCACTTTGACCAATCATTTCAACACTACAATTTGCTCCTGTTTTCTCATAAATTTTTTTAGCAATTATATAAGATGCCACACTATACATTTTTCCAGTATGATAAATAGGATTTTTACCACAAATTCCTTCCATCGTGTAAAAACGTCTTGGTGTTATTAAACCTCCCATTCTATTTCCTCTACCAACAAAACCTTCATCACCCATTTCTATTGACGACCCAGTAAAAGTTAAATATAAATCTGTATTTTTTTCATCTATTTTATCTCTGGTATTAATAAAGAGATTCAAAATCACTTCTGGATACAACGTTTTTATATATTTAATTATATCAGCTTCTACTTGTTTTTTATTCGAAATATATTCTTCAACATTATTAACAAATGTACATAACTGTGGAACGCACATAGTAATGCTTACTTCATTATTATCCCTAAACCCCATTATTTTAATATCACTGCCAATCCATGGGTGACTAATTTTATATTCATCAGAATTCAAAAATTTTTCTAAATTATACACTATATTTTCAAGGATACTATATCCATAAAATGAACATCCCATAGAAGTATCATTACAATTAAGTTTTTTTAATTCTCCTAAATCATCTAAATTTTCAGGTTCAAACCATCTATGACGTTTACTTTCTTTTCCTT
>FR899762.1 GCA_000437355.1 Firmicutes bacterium CAG:460 | reverse complement strand
ACAGTTCGGTCCCTATCCGTCGTGGGCGTAGGAAAATTGAGGAGAGCTGTTCCTAGTACGAGAGGACCGGAATGGACATACCTCTGGTGTATCTGTTGTAACGCCAGTTGCAGTGCAGAGTAGCTATGTATGGACGGGATAACCGCTGAAAGCATCTAAGCGGGAAGCCTCCTCCAAGATGAATTTTCCCATTCTTCGTGAAGTAAGATTCCTTGTAGACTACGAGGTTGATAGGCTAGAGGTGGAAGCGTAGTGATACGTTGAGCTGACTAGTACTAATAGATCGAGGATTTAACTTAAACAATTATTTCTTATTAGATGAATTATATCATTGCATTATCGGGTTTTTTAAAGGACAAAATCCTTTATTGGTGACGATAGCTTAGGTGATACACCTCTTCCCATCCCGAACAGAGAAGTTAAGACCTAATACGCCGAAAATAGTGTAATGCTAAGATAGGTAGTCGCCAGTTTTTTTTTGCTTAAAAATACTTATAAATAGTTAATTTACAAACAAATTATGTAAAATAACAATATTATACTTGTATTAATTATTAGTTATATCTTATAATAGGAATAGGTGATTAGAAATGGAATTTAAATACACATCAAGATCAGTTGATGACACAGTAAGAATTGCTCAAGACATTGAAAGTGAAAAATTTCCAAACATGGTAATTTGCTTATATGGAGAGCTAGGCAGTGGAAAGACTGTATTTACAAAAGGATTTGCTAGTGCAATGGAAATTGAAGAAACAATAACAAGTCCTACATTTAATATTATAAAAGAATACCCATCAGGAGAACTATCATTATATCATATGGATGTTTATCGTCTTGAAGAATCTGATGAATCTATTGGATTTAATGACTATTTTAATAAAGGTGGAATATCTATTATTGAATGGGCTGACATTATTGAAAACAAACTACCTGAAGAACGTTTAGACATTAAATTCAAAGTTATCGACGAAGACACGAGAGTACTTGTATTTATGCCTCATGGTGAAGAATATGAAGAAATCTGTAGTGCGGTATTATAATGACAACATTATTTATAGATACCCATCTAAATGATATATTAGTATTTCTTTTGAAAGATGGTAAATGTGTTGATAAAAGAGAAGTTATCAACAAAAAAAACAATAGCGAAGTTTTATTTCCAACTATTAAAGAATTAATTGATGGCAAAAAAATTGATGAAATTATAGTAGTAAATGGACCCGGTTCTTTTACAAGTGTAAGACTGGGGGTTACAATAGCAAAAACATTGGCTTATACTATGGATATTCCTATTAAAACTATAACCTCCTTAGAGGTACTAGCTATAAGTAGTGAAAAACTAAAAGTGGGAATAAGTGATGGTAACGGATGTTACTTAGCAGAATTTGATGCACAATATAAACCATTAAATGATTTTATTTATGTTAATAACTCCGATTTTATCAACATGAAAAACAAAGATGAATATTATATGGAATACTTGGTTGATATAGAAAAAGTTTACTTACATATGAACAATATAAATCCTACGAATGCTCATAATGTAAATCCTATCTACATAAAGAAAATTGGTGTTGAAATTGATAAGAAAAGCAACTAAAAATGATATTAATAAAATAAATGAGCTGGGAGCACAATTACATAGTAATTTTATATATACATATCATATTGAAACTGAAGTAGAAAATAGTTTTTCTATAGTTTTAGTTTCAGAAGATAATAGTATTATAACAGGTTATCTGTACGCCCAAGAGTTAGTGGATAATATTGATTTATTAAGTATTTTTGTTGATAAAAACTATCGTTATCAACATATTGGTACAGATTTAATTAATTATTTACAAGAAAATAGTAATAATAAAACCATTACTTTAGAAGTTTCAAATAAAAATGAAAACGCCATTCTTCTATATAAAAAGTGCGGTTTTAAAGAGGTAGGAATAAGAAAAAAATATTATATTGATAGTGATGCCATAGTAATGAAATGGGGGATTTAAATGAAAGATATATATATATTAGCAATAGAAACATCATGTGATGAAACAAGCATAGCAATTGTTAAAAATGGTCATGAAGTCGTAGCAATGACTATTTTAACTCAAATGTATACTCATGCAAATTTTGGCGGAGTAGTGCCAGAAATTGCATCAAGAATGCATACAGAAAATATAACAATGGTTTTAGAAGATACTTTAAAAAAAGCCAACATGACTGTTAATGATGTTGATGCTATAGCAGTTACACAAAAACCTGGTCTTCTAGGTTCTTTACTCGTGGGCATAGAATTTGCCAAAGTATTAAGTTATGTATATAACAAACCGTTAATTGCTGTAAATCATTTAATAGGTCATATATATGCTAATGCTATTAATAAAAAGTTAGAATTTCCTCTTTTAGCTTTAGTTGTAAGTGGGGGACATACAGAACTAGTAATTATGAAAGATGACTACGATTTTGAATTTCTAGGTGGAACCCTTGATGATGCTATCGGTGAAGCATATGATAAAGTTGCAAGAATACTAGGCATACCGTATCCAGGAGGTCCTGGAATAGAAAAGAAAGCTCTAGAAGGAAAAGTAACTTATGACTTTCCAAGGCCAGTAATGGATAACACATATAATTTTAGTTATAGTGGCTTAAAAAGCCGAATAATAAACATTGTTCATAATGAAAAACAAAGAGGAAACGAAATAAGAGAAGCTGACTTAGCAGCTAGTTTTCAATATGTTGCTGTTGATGAACTTGCTAGAAAAACGGATTTAGCCCTTAGAAACACTGGTATAAAACATGTTTTAGTAGCAGGTGGTGTATCAGCAAACAAATATTTACGAAATGAAATAGAAAAAGTAGCAGAAAAAAATGGTGCTAAATTAAACATTCCAGAATTTATATACTGTACAGATAATGCAGCAATGATTGGTGCTGCAGCTTACCCCCTTTATTTAAAAAAACAATTTGCAGATTACTCATTAAATGGTGAATCTCAAGCAGATGTTTGCTAGAAAGGCATAAAAATGAATGATAATTTTCAAAAACTAAATAATTTTTTCCAAACAGATTTGCATATAAAGCAATTAATAAGTAATTTATTTCCTAATCCAGCGGATAGATTAAATAAATCTGCACTTTTTAAGTATGTTGATAGATTGGAAGACTCTTTGGATAAAATAGAAATATCCTTCAATAGAATTATCAACACTTATTTTTCTAGTGATTTAAAAAAATATATTGAAATAGTATTTGATTATTATCATCAAGAAATAAATAGTTGTGGTTACGATTATGATAAATTAGAAAATGCTTTTAAAAAGATATTTGTGAGTATGTCACCTGAGTTAATTGATATAACCAACAATGAAATAAAAGGTTATTATATGTTATCTGGGGTTGAAAAACCTTTAGCTAAAGCAACTTCAATATCAGAAATTTTACATATATTTCATTCTTATGTTTTAAATAATGAAAATATATTACAAAGTTGCAATCTTCTAAAACAAAAAGCTGAAACACGTCTTTATGGTTATCCATCTCAAATAGCTGAAAATATTTTTAACTCTTTAGATGACTATTTTAGTGATTCACCCAAAATAATTGTTTCTTTAAATGAAACTCACATTCTTATGATGCTAAGGGATTTTGGGCATGCAACAACTTTAGATATCAACATTGAAAATGATGAAGCTTGGATAGAGTATTTTATTCCAAAAGTGTGTAATTATCTAATGGTAAATGAACTTCCAGGTGTAAGAAAAGTAGATAAAAGTTCAAATTGGACCAAAGGAACATTAAGAGTTAAAGTAAGTGAACTTGGTAAATACTTAAACAATTTTATTAAAATGATACCAACAGATGATGAAATGTTTATAAAAGGTGGAATTGTGTACGAAGAAAGAACAACAAGATAAAAAATGTTGCTAAAAATTATAGACAAACGAATAAATATTTGCTATAATGTATATTACATGGGGAAGTACTGGTTTCGACATGTATTACTAGGCATGACTGCAAGTGGTCGGCATACCTTAAGTGCAAAATTAAAATTAAATGACGAAGCTAATTATAGTTTCGCTCCTGCTTTTGCCTAATAGAAGGTAAGGGAGCACTTCTATTCAATTTCTCTTATAGGTTGAACTAGGGGTTAATAAATATAAGATATAATATATTAATTGCTTAGGTTAGTATATCGAATTTCACTAAACTTACTAATTAATAGGTTAGTGTAGAGCCATTTTAGTTAGGACATTTAAATCTACCTAAACTTGTAGACGTTGTGATATAGGGTATATTGGACAGGAGTTCAATTCTCCTCTTCTCCACCAGATTGATAGGAAACTCGAACTTTTATAAATTCGAGAGTAATAAATTACTAACAGAAATGTTAGTTTTTTTGTTATTTAAGAAAGGAAAAGTGATGAGTTATGACAATAGAAACTAAAGAACTTGTAATAAGTGAAGAATTAAAAAGAAAGGTAGAAATGATTTGTAGGTTTGCTTATGTTGACTACACTATCGCAAATGGAAATATTAAAAGTATTAAAAACACAAATATTGCTATGGTTAAACCTCATATAGTAAAAATTAAAGGTATTGATTATTTAATATTTGATGAATGTGATGATATTTTTATAAATGGTTATAAAGAGAAAATTAAGTTTAAAGATTTTGAAGAATATATTAAAACCCACTAAAACCTTGACAAATCAAGAATAAATGTATATAGTATAGAACTAATAAAAGCAAGCAGTATCGCTTTTTAAAGGGGAAAGAGAGGTACTTCTATGATTAAAAGCACATATAACATATTTAAAATTTATACTTATTTATTTAAGAGGAGTCAAAGGTATTAGTCCCACCTAGTATTTTTGACCCCTCTTTTTTGATAGAAAGTGAGGTTGATAAAAGTATGAATGAAGAAAAGAAAATCGCAGGTATTTATAAAAGAGTTTCTACACTCGACCAAAAACGTGAGGGTTTTAGTTTACCCGAACAAGAAGAAAAATTAAAAGAGTTTTGTAAATTTAAAGGTTATGAAGTTTATAAAATATATGAAGATGCAGGTATAAGTGCTAAAAATGATAAAAGACCAGCATATCAAGAAATGATGCAAGATGTTAAAGATAAGAAAATAAATGTTATTGTTGCTTTTAAGTTAGATAGATTAACTCGTTCAGTTTATGATATTGAAAAACTTATGAAGTTTGTTAATGATTATGAATGTGATATTGATTGTATGGCTGATGAATCTAATACAACTACTTCAAATGGTAGAATGGTTATGAGAATAATGACTAGTGTTTCTCAAAATGAAATTGAAAAATGTAGCGAAAGAACAAAGTTTGGTATGGTAGGTGCTATTAAGTCAGGACACATTCCAAATCGTGCTCCATTAGGTTTTACAAGAGATAATAAAAAGTTAGTGCCTGACCCTTTAACAAAAGATGTTATTGTTAGAGTATTCGATTTATATTTAGAGGGTAAATCTCATCAAACTATTGCTAATATATTTAACAAAGAAAAAGTTTTAGGAAAAACAAATTGGTATGACTCTACTATTCAAAAGATATTATCAAACGAACTTTATAAGGGCGATTTTGTAAATGGTAAAAGAACAAAACAACCTACATATTATGAAAATGTTGTTGAGCCAATAGTATCAAAAGAAAAATGGGATAATTGCCAAAGTCAAAAATTAAGAAATGCTAGACACTATGAAAGAACAGCAACTTACTTATTCACAAATAAACTAATATGTTCTAAATGTGGTAGATTTCTAGGTGGAAGTGCTACGACTAAAAAGAATGGAAATAAATATTATTACTATAAATGCGAACATTGTAAAACTAACTTTAAAGAGCAAGAAATAGAAGAAAATATGTTAGCAGCAGTTATTGAACTTACTAAAACTGATGAACTTATAAATGATTACTACACACCATTTATTAAATCTAAATTTGATAATAAACAAATAGACTATGACAAACAAATCAAAGATTTAGATAAACAATTAGATAGAATTAAAACAGCATATATTAAAGGTGTATTGAAACTTGAAGATTTTGATAAAGAGATTAAACACATTGAATTTCAAAAGAACGATTTAGAAAAGAAATATCAAGAACAAAGACAATATGAAAATTTAAGTTTTACTGTTGATGATTTACTTATCTTACAAGATAAATATAACATTGATACATTTGTTAAACCAGAGAAGTTTTTTGCTAATATCTATGGTTGGTTAAATAAGCCGAGAGAAGAAAAACAAAGAATAATATCTACTTACATTGATAATTTAGTAGTAGAAAGAAAAGAAGATAAAACAATAGTTAAAGAAACACATTTTAGAACTAGTTTCTTACTTGATATGATTAACTATAATCAAGATTATGGACTACCTTTAAATTGGTTTCTATTTGAAGATAACTATGGTTATTCACTATCTATGAATAAAGAATTAAAAACAACAGAACAAGCACAAAATTATTTTAATAAACTAGTAGAAACATTAGGAAGTGATTACAAATTAAATTATTATTTTGTTTATCCAAATGATGATTTAAGCGATATAAGTTTTACTTCAAATGTAGATATTGAAAAAATAATTAGAATTATTGCTATTAACGATAAAAAGAAATACAAAGATGATAAATTAAAATTTGGAATTATAACTATTGATTTAAGCGATATTAAAAATATAAATGGCGAGCAACTTTATAAAGGTTTCTTTGAAAAGTTTAAGGAGATGTGTGATAATGAGTTATGCGATATTTAGAGTCGAGCCAATATATAAAATAGCAGATTTAGCACAAATCGGATCGCACAACAAATGAGAGAAAAAAGCATATAAATCTAACCCCGATATAGATATTACAAAAACTAAAAATAATATTGAACTAGTCCCACTTTCAGAGAAATACATTAAAGGTTTTTATAATCTAACAAAAGAGTATAAAAAAGAACACGATAAACGAATGGAAACAATGAGAGATGATAGAAAGAAAACATTTAAACAAATGGTAGATGACGCAAATAATGTAGTCGCAGATGAATTACTATTTACTAGTGATAGTGATTTCTTTAAAGATATGAATAAGAAACAAATTAAAAAATGGGCTGATATTTGTATGGAATTTGTTTATGAAGATTTAGGTTATACAAAAGAACAAATATTACATGCTACACTACACCTAGATGAAAAAACACCACATATTCATTGTGTAGTTGTTCCCTTAATTAGAAAGTTTGATAAAAGAACTAATACTGAAAAATATACTATTTCTAAAAAAGAATATATCAAATCTAACGCCCATTTAAGCGAACTTCAAGACAAATACCATCAAAGACTAGTAGACAAAGGTTTTGACCTTAAAAGAGGCATTAAAAACAGCAATAACGAGCACATTTCAATAAAAGAATTTAAGAAAATTACAAAAAAGTTAGATACTCGTATGGAAAAACAAAATTACCTTATGACTAGAGATTATGAACTACTAGAAGAAAAATTAAAAACTGCCAAACCAACAATAAGTGGCAAAGAGGTTAAAATTGATAAAGATACATACGATACACTAAATAACTTTATGCATACATCAAAAAGAGTTATTAAAGATATGCCTAGAAGTCAAGCATTATTTAAAGAACTAACAGACTACACACAAACATATAAAGATATAGAACAAGAAATAGATAATATTAAGGTTGAAGTTAAATTATTAGAAAAACAAAATGAAAAATTACAACAAAATTACAATAATTTATTTAACTTACTTAAAACTATCTTACAAGCACTAAAAAAATTCTTTAAACGATTATTAAAAATAGGAACTGAAAATGATAAAGATGATGTTGTTGATGAAATAAAAGAGTATCACAAAAATAATCTTTACGATAATGAAGATTTACACGACATAGCAGATAATACTACAAGAGAAGAAGAAATAAACGATTATTTATACAAAATAAATTATGAATATGATGATCGAGATTTTGATATTTAAAAAACGAGCAACAGCTCGTGAAAAAAGACCATTTTGTCGAAATGGTAACACACTACGCTATTGGCAAAGCCAATAACGGTGTGAAAAAGGGAAATTCCCTTTTTAATCCCTTTTAATCATAATTTTAGCAAGGCATATAAAGCCAAGCAAAATTATGTTTTTATTTTCAAAACTTCGTAATGAAAATAAAGAAAAGTTCTAATGAAATAACAATTATTAGAACTTTTTAAACATATTCAAAAAACAAATTATCGTCTTGGGCTACGATTATTTCCTTTTGCATTTTCTATATCAGCATCAATTGAACGAAGTTGTTCTTGTAATTTTGCCATTTGAGCCATTACTCTTTCTCTCTCTTGAATTTTTCTTGTTATAAATTGATCTGAGTTAATATAATTATAGCATATAAATAACACATTTTGGTTAATAATTAATATTATTTATCTTCTTTTAAACATTTGATTTTCACAGTCTATTTTTAAAACACTTCTTAATTCCCATATTTTTTCATCAATACCAGGAAATCTATCATCAATGGCTCTTTGTTCTAATAATTCCAAATTACTAGATAGTAATGAATCCAATTGGTGCATTTCTTCTTCTTCATTAGGGGTTAAATCACCAAAATAATGATGTCGATCTTTTAATTCTTTAAGGCGTTTAATGTCGTCATTCATAAATAACCTCCTTGTTATTAATTATTATACCATATTTTTGCGTAAATTAAAAATTTTGATTAAAGGAATTGGCAACTTTATTATTAAAAAAATAAAAATTGTGATATAATTATATTAGTTAGTAGTTATTACTACCTATAAATTTATGCCTAGTGGTTGTTATACTTCCACCAAAAGGGCACAAAATTAAATTCAAATTCCTTTTATAGGAATTTTTAATTTTAATAAAGAGGTTTTATCATGAACAATTATGAAATAATAATTAACAAATTGCAAACATCAAAATTTAGAAATAGTTTTCATTTAAAAGAAAAGGAACTAAATTACATTAAAGAAAAAGGAATGGATACAATAAAAAGTCATGCTATAGATTTCATAAATCAAAAATTAGCCCCAGCAAATCCATTAAATGATGGCAAGCAAACTCCCATGAAAAATCATCCAGTATTTATAGCGATGCATGCTTGTGCCTGTTGTTGTAGAACTTGTCTATATAAATGGCACAACATTCCTAAAAATAAAGAATTAAATAACAAAGAAAAAGAATATATATTAAATTTACTAATGACATGGATAAAAAAAGAGTTAATAAACAATACAAATTAACTTTTTTGGTTAATAAAGTACAAATTTTGTTTTCAAACAAGCAAAAACATGATATCATTATATATAGTGTCATTGCATTTTATTACATGGGGTGGAGTTATGAATAAACCATATGCATATTATGAACATAAAAAATTAAATAATTTCAAAGAATTATTAACTTTGAATTTAGGAAATAAAAAAGATGAAGTAGCTTTTATTTTTAATAATGCCAAAAAAGAAGAAATAAAAAAAACATACAATGATTTTTATAATGATGTAACTTTAATGAGCAATTATTTAAGTAACAATTACAAAAACAAACATATTGCATTAATCGGAGAAAATTCTTATAATTATCTAGTATTATTTTTTAGTATTATTAATAGTAAAAATGTAGCAGTATTAATAGATAAAGATTTATCAAAAGAAAAAATTCAAGAATTACTAAAGAAAAGTGATAGTAAAGTTCTATTTTATTCTAAAGACTATTGTGATATAGATGGATTAGAAAAGAAATATAAGTCATACTTTATTGAAGATATAGAAAACATTATAAAAACTAGTAAGGATTTAAGTTTTAAAGATAATAAAGCTAAAAACGAATGCCGAGTTATATTTTTTACATCCGGTACAACAGGAGCTAATAAAGGTGTCATGTTAAGTGAAAAAAACATTTTGAGTGATATTTATGGCGCGAGTTCACTATTTAAACCAGATGGATTAGTATTTTCGTGTTTACCATTTCATCATGCTTTTGGCCTTATTACAAGCATCTTAAAACCATTTTATTATGGTGTACCAGTATTTTTAAATCACAGTTTAAAATATTTAACAAATGAATTAAAATCATCAGCACCAAATACCATGTTTGTAGTACCAGTATTTATAGAAAACTTTTACAAACAAATATGGAAAAATGCTCGTTTAACAAAGAAAGATTACATGTTAAAAACAATGATAAAACTAAGTAATAGCTTACTAAAAGTTGGAATAGATTTAAGAAGTTACCTATTTAAATCAATAATCAAAAACTTTGGAGGCAACTTAAAATATATCATCTGTGGAGGAGCGTTCCTTGATAAAAAATATGTTAAATGGTTTAGAAGTATAGGTATTGAAATATTAAATGGCTACGGAATTACAGAATGTTCTCCAGTTCTAGCAGTAAATAGAAATGAGTATTATAAAGATGGTTCAGTTGGTCAAGTGGTCCGTGGGGCTACCATAAAAATAGAAAACAATGAAATTTTAGTTAAAGGTGACATTGTAATGCTTGGTTACTACAAAGATGAACAAGCCACTAAAGAAGTTATGAAAAAAGGCTATTTTAACACCGGTGACTTTGGTTATTTAGATGAAGAGGGTTTTCTTTATATAACTGGTAGAAAAAAGAATTTAATAATATTAAGTAATGGTGAAAACATATCTCCTGAAGTAATTGAAGAAAAAATTTCTAAAGACAAAGGTGTCTGTGAAGTAATAGTTTATGAAAAAGATAATAAACTTATAGCAAGTATATATCCAACGGAAGAATATTTTGGTAACACAAGTTACTTTAATGGATTAATATACAAATACAATAGTAAAGTACCTAAAAATCACCAAATATCATCAGTTACATTAAGAACAGAAGAATTTCCCAAAAATAATAATCGAAAAATATTAAGAAGTAAAGTTATGGAGGAAGAAAAATGAAAGAAGAAGTAATAAAAATAATAGCTAGTGTTGCAGAAGTACCAGAAGAAAGTATTAATTTAAATACAAATTTAATCGCTGATTTAGACTTAGAATCATTAGACTTAGTAACATTAGTATCAGAAATCGAAAACAAATATGAATTAGAAATTCCTGATAAAGAAATTAAAAAAATTCAAACAGTTGAAGATATTGTAAATTTCCTAAGTAGCCATGTATAAGTTATTCACAAAAGAAAACACTACATCCAAAGACTTGTTAAAAGATGTTTTAAAAAATGAACTAAATATTACTAATTATGAGCTTACATTCAATAAATATAACAAACCATATTTAAAGAATCGTAACATATATTTTAATATTAGTCACGATAAAAACACAACCGTCCTTGTTACCAGTGATAAAGAAATCGGTGTAGATATCGAATATTACACATATAAAGAAAGTGTAATGAAAAAGTATTATAATGAATTTGAACAACAAGAAATAATAAATTCAAATAATAAAGAATATGAATTTACTAGGATTTGGGTTATGAAAGAAGCTTTTGTGAAAATGAAAGGGCAAGGTATATCATATGGCTTACAAAATGTGGATACAACAAGATTAAAAAAACAAATTAAGTTAATAAGTAATGAAAAGTATATAATAGCAATATGTCAAAGTGAGGAGTAGAAATGAACATTTTATATTGTGGAGATACCAACATAGCTGATGGATTAATAATATCCATATTATCATTAATAAAACATGAAAAAGATGTATTAAACATTTATGTATTTAGTATGGATTATGATGCTTCAAAAGGTGTTAGCAAAAAAGCAATACAAAAATTAGATGATTTAGTAAAAAGTGTTAACAAAGAAAGTTTTGTAAAATTAATTGATGTTAAAGAATATTTCTTAAGTGAAATACCATCAAGTAATATAGATACGATGTTTACTCCATACTGCATGTTACGTCTTTATGCTGATTTAGTACCTGATATGCCAAGTAAAATAATGTATTTAGATAATGATGTTGTGGCATATAATTCTTTTAAAAGTTTTTATGATTTAGATAATTCTAAATACGAAATAGTTGGTGCTAGAGATTTCTATGGTCAATATTTTTATAGTAAAAATAAAATAAGGAAAGATTATTTAAATTCAGGAGTATTAATATTAAATTTAGATTTAATAAGAAAAAGCGGTAGCTTTAAAAAAGCTCGCAACATGTGTCAAACAAGAAAAATGTTACTACCTGACCAAGCTGCAATTAACAAATATTGCAAACCAAAACTAATTGTTAAAAGAAAGTATAATGAACAACATACTTTAAAAAAAGATACAGTATTTCGTCATTTTACTACAACTTTTAAGTTCTTTCCGTACTTTAGAACTCAAAAAGTTAAACCATGGAACATAGATAGATTACATGAAATCTTAAAGTGCCATGAATTTGATGACATCTTAGAAAGTTATCAAAAATTGAAGGAGGATATTAAGTGAAAAAAACAATACCTATATTTTATGCTATTGATGATGGATATGCCAAGTTTGTAGCAGTTTCAATTAAATCACTAATAATGAATGCAAATAAAGATTATAACTATGACATAAATGTTATATATGAAAATTTAAGCAGTGAAAATGCCAAAAAATTAATGGATTTAGAAACAGAAAATTGTAAAATTATTTTAACTGAGATGAATAAAAATCTAAGTATGATAACAGATAAATTAGGAAATAGACTTCGTGAGTATACATTTACATTAACAATTTATTTTCGTTTATTTATACCAGTTATGTTTCCAAAGTATGATAAGTGTATTTACATTGACTCAGATACAGTAATTACTGGGGATATCTCTGAACTTTTCAATGAAGATTTAGAAGATAATTACTTAGGATGTGTTATAGATAAATCTACAATTGATAATGAAATATTAGCAAGTTATTTTGAAGAAGTCGTGGGTATTCCTCGTGATAAATACATAAATTCAGGTATGCTTTTAATGAATTCAAAGAAACTACGTGAGCTAAAGATAGATGAAAAATTTTTAGATTTATACACAAAATATGGTTTTGATGTTGTAGCACCAGACCAAGATTACATAAATGCCATGTGTTATGGACATATTAAATATTTAAAAGATGAATATGATGCTATGCCAAATCCCAATAATAAAGAATTAGAAAATCCTATCATAGTTCATTACAATTTATTTTTAAAACCTTGGCAATATGATGAAGTACAATACAAAGATTATTTCTGGAAATATGCTAAACTTACACCATATTACGAAGAAATATTAGCAATAAAAGACAGTTATACCGATGAAGATAGAAAAAAAGACTCTGAATGGATGAACCTTATGGTAAAAAGAGCATCTATGTTAGTAAATGAAACAACCACTTTAAAAAATATTTTTGAAAGTGGAAAGGAAAACCGCCTATGATAATCGGAGGTAGTAAAAAAGAAGTTATAAAAAACATTGAAACAAACATAAATAATAATGAATTAAACAAAAAAGTTGAAGTCGGAGACCCCAATCTAACTGAAGAAGAAAAAACAAAATATATAAATAAATTTTATCAAAATCAAAAAAGTCCAATATATTTTATCAAAAATAAAATAGCTAATAAAACTGTTAAAAAAATAGCTAAAGAAATATATCCTAATATAAATATAATTGGGTTAGAAAAATTAAATTATGTTGATTTAACAAATGGAGCAATAATAACAAGTAATCATTTTAATCCTTTAGATAGCTACAACATTAGAAAGATAGTTGAAGAAAAACTACATAAAAAACTTTATATTGTAGTACAAGATACTAACTTAGCAATGCCTGGAGCACTAGGTTTTTTATTTAACAATATTGAGGTAATTCCTTTATCAAAAAGTCCAAATTATATAATAAAAAAGTTTATGCCTGAGTTAAAAAAAATATTATCAAAAGGAAATTTTGTTTTAATTTATCCAGAAGAAGAAATGTGGTTTAATTATAAACTTCCAAGACCTTGTAAACGTGGAGCATATCAATTTGCACATGAACTTGATGTCCCAGTTATTTCTTGTTTTGTTAAAATGACAGACACGAATATTACAGATAATAACGAATTTAATATTGTAAAATATGATGTATTTATAAACAAAGTAATTTATCCAGAAAAAAATGAAAGCATTAAAAGTGACTCACGTAAAATGGCTGAAGTTGATTATGAAACAAGAAAAAAAGCATACGAAGATGCTTATAATAAAGAACTAAAATATGAATTTGATATCAAAGATATTGCAGGTTGGAAAGATATTTAATTATCTTTCTTTTTATATGTCACAAATTCTACATTTGATATTTTGCTTCTTTCTCTCATTTTATTACTAACAACTTCAGCTAAAGATTTACTTTTTTCTTTTCTAGACAATTCATTATCAACTACAAAAGGACCATCAACATAAATAACTACTTTAGGTTTTTTAAATAATTTACTTTTTTGATAAGTTGTTGTTGCACAGTATACTTCTTTTTCTTCTTCAACTGGAAAAGTAAAAGCACTAGTTTTAAAAGGTCTAATTTTTGTATAATATGGCCATACATGTGCTTCAGGATACACAATAATTGGATGATTATTTCCATAGTATTTAACTGCTTCCCTAAATTTAATCATATCATGAATTCCATCTGGTATAACTAAAGCCCCAAGAGTAGGAAGAAGCTTACCCAAAAGAGGTATCCCAAGATTAGCTTTATTAACCACATAATATGGTCTTTTATATCTAGTTATAAAAGGAGGAATAAAAGCATCTCCAACTTCTTGTGTATGATTTATATATAAATAATAGCTTTTTTTATTTTTTAAAACTTTTCTATTTTTAATACTAACATGTAAAAATAGTTTAATATAAATAAAACTAATAACAAAAAATATCCAATAAATTATATAAGACCAAATTACATAAAAGATATTTTTATGAATCCATTTATAATTATCTTTTAAAATGTATTCTTGATTTTTAGATTTAACTATATCACTATCAAAATCTTCATAATAATAAATTTTCTTCATAACTATCACACATTAATTATAGCACAGAAAATAGACAAATGCACTTTAAAAATATGGACTAGTTCATATAATATAGTGAGGTGAATACAATGAATTATTTAACATATCCATTAAAAGTTATGAATATTACCCAAGGGTACAACGATAATTATACTCATAAAAGACATTCAGAAGGTAATTTAAAAGATTATCCAATTGATGATGCCTGTGGAAGTGGTAACAATAGTTATTTTTATTGTCCATGTGATGAAATGGTAGTAAAAAAGGTTTATGGAGTTGGTCTTAGAGCATCAAACACTATATGGCTAGAAAGTACAACCCCAGTTATAACACCAACATTTACAGATTACATTACTATAATGATAGTTCATCCTAAAGATAAGGATTTAAAAAATGTTTATGTTGGAAGAAAATATAAAAGAAATGAAGCATTATTTCCAAAAGGAGCAGATGGTTTTGCAACGGGACCACATTTCCACATCACTTTAGGGCGAGGAAAAATGTCTGGTTCAGGCTGGGCTAAAAACAATCTAGGTTTATGGATATTAAAAACAACTGGTTATAATATTAAACCAGAACATGGAATGTTTATAGATAAAAACTTTACCACTATAAAAAACACTAGAAATATTGAATTCTTATCCCTAAATGATGAAGAAAAAGAAGAAGATAACATTTTTTACACAACAGCAAATTTAAATATTAGATACGGTCCCGGAGCTAACTATAGATTTGTAAATTTATTACACAAAGATACACAAATTAAAATAGAAAGCATTACAAATGGTTGGGCTAAAATAAATGATAAAGAATATGTTGCTAGTGCTTATCTTACAAAAACCAAACCAAAATTTTTCTATTTATCCAAAATAACAACAGCAGCTCTTCTAAATGTTAGAAATAAACCAAATGGTAATGTTATCCTTTATAAAATACCTAAAAAAACTACTGTTAGTGTAATGAAAAATGAAAATAATTGGACACAAATTTATAATAATCGTTGGGTATACAGTAAATATTTAAACTAACAATTGCTTATTTTTAAAATTTATTATACAATATAATTAGGTGATATAAATGGGACAAGTATATGATAAAGCATTGGAATTTAAACGTAAACATCCAGGAGGAGTAGTATGGAATTTAAAAGACCATTGTAATGTAGTGGAAAAACATCTTAATCCCGGAGAATATGTAACATTTGCTTTTGCAGGTCAAAAAAATGACAAATTTTATGATTTATTTCAAACATGTGTTGTAGTTTTAACAAACAAAAGAATACTTATTGGTCAAAAACGTGTTGTCTGGGGTTATTTCTTAAGTTCAATTACACCAGATTTATATAATGACTTATTAGTTTACCAAGGTCTTATCTGGGGTCAAATCAAAATTGATACTGTAAAAGAAGAAGTAATAATATCAAATCTTCCTAAAAGTGGTATTGATGATATAGAAACAAACATAACAGAAATGATGATGGAAGAAAAACAAAAATATGGTCATGAAGAAAACTAATGTAAAAAAATTACGGAACCTAATTATATTTTTGCTTGCTATATTTTTAATATTTATAATACTTCTAAATACATCTCACAACTATAATATAGAATATACTATAAAAGATGTCAAAGTAAATGAAAATTATCATAAAAAAGCAAAATATTATAGTTTTGTATTTACATATGAAAATAATGAATATGAAGTAATATCTTTTGATAAATATACTAATAAAAGAAAATTAGTAACAGACATATCCATTTCTAAAGAAAATGATAATACATGTCTTTCATTTACATCAAAGTATGTTAATTTATATGATGTTTGTAAATCATCAGATACATTTTATTATAAAAATAACAATAATGACTTTAAAACTAATAAAACATATAAAAATATATTAATTGATAATTTAAACAATCAAACCTTTTTGTTATGGAACTATCATGAATTTGTTTACTTAAGTCCTAAAAAAGAAACAACAATCAGTTTATTTAATAAAGATGTATACAATTTAAACTTAATTTATCAAACAGACAATACTTTATTAATACCAAACTACAATGAAGATTATAAATTTACTAAGATATATCAAATAAATTATAAAAATGCCAAAACTAGTGAAATAAACTTACGTTTTGAATTATATTTTGATAGTTATTTTCTAGGGGATTACAAAAACAGAGTTTACTTATATGATAATAAAAATGAATTAGAATACTTTCTTGATTTAAAGAAAAAAGAAATTTATAAAACTGATTATAAAATACTTGTTAATAAAAAATGGGAAAGTGTTACTAATCAAAAACTAAAAAACAACAAATTATCATTTGAAGAAACTAAAATATATAATTATACTTTAAAAGATAATAAATTATATGGCGGTTTTAACAAAGATTATTTAGTAACAAATAAAGAAGTAAGTAAAATTATTAAAACTGATAATTTAGATATCTATTACATTTCTAATGATACATTATATTATTTTAACCCATTATATGGTGAAAAAACATTACTTAAATATAGTGAGTGGGAATTTAATAACAACAATATGATATTTATCTTTTAACTAAAATAAATATTTTACATATCCTATACTAGGAGTGATAATGTGTTTAATAATTATTTAGTAAAAAATGGAGAAAATATTAAAACAATAGCAAGTAAATTTAATGTTTCTCCCCAAGAACTTATGCATATAAATAATTTATATTTTGATAGTGATTTAAGGGCAGGTACGGAAATAATAATACCTAAAAATGAAGAAAGGTATTTTAATACTTATGTAATTGAAAGCGGAGATTCTTTATATAGGATAGCAGAAAAATATAATATAAATCCCACACTACTTGCTAGTCTTAATGGCTTAGAAATGGAAGATTACATCTATCCTGGCCAAGAGCTACTAATTCCTAAAAACAATTATAGTTATTACATCACTGCAGAAGGAGATACACTAGATACAGTTAGTAAAGTATTTAAAATATCAAAACTTGACTTACTTAATCAAAATGAAACAATATATTTACTAAAAGACCAAGTATTAGTAACAAAAAGATAGAAACAACTTTACAAAAGGTTGTTTTTTTTGATAAAATTATATTAGAAAAGGGTTGGTTAAAATGATTTTAAAAAAGCCATATGCATTTTTAATTAAAAATTTTAGAAAAATTCATTTTATTCTAGCTATTTTAAGTGTGTTTATCATAATTAAAACTAACACTATAGTAACATTTTTTAAAGATTACATAGCTAATAACTATACTGTTGCAGTTACTGATACATTAGTAAAAGATACAATTAGTAATTGGTTATATGTAAGTATTATTTTAACAATTATAGCTTTAATACTTATATATATTCTTTTAAAAACAAAGAAAAAACCTCGTAAATTTTATTTATTTTCAATAATTTATTACATGATTTTATTAACATTTATTATCATTGCATCAATCCTTATTTCTTCTTTAACGAGAGGCCTGTGGGATACAGCAAGTGCAAGAATATATCGTGATTTTGCTAATATGATTTTTTATCCAAGTTTTATTTTTCCAATTATTACATTTATTCGAAGTCTTGGATTTAATATTAAACAATTTAATTTTAAAAGTGATTTAAAAAAACTAGAAATAACAGATAAAGATAGTGAAGAAATAGAACTTAGTTTAAATTTTGACAATTATAAAGCTAAAAGAACTATTCGTAGATTTATCCGTGAATTTAAATATTATTATGAAGAAAATAAGAAAATATTTTATCTAATTGGTATTATTTTAATAATTATATCAGGATTTTTAATTTATAAAAATACCGAAAAAATTAAATATACTTATAGTGAAAATAAAACATTTACAAGTAATTCTCTTATCTACAAAATCACTGATAGCATGATTACTAATCTTGATTTAAAAGGTAATACAATAAGTAATAACAATTATTATGTTGTTATAAAATTTGAAGTAAAAAATAGTACTAACAAAGACTTAAGAATAAACTATGATAATTTTAAACTTTATTATGGCAAAAATTATGTATATCCTTCTCTAAATTTAGGTAATAATTTTCTTGATTTCGGAGACCCATACATGAATGACTACATAAAAGTAAATGAAAATAAAACATATATCATGGCATATGAAATAGATAAAAAATACAAAAATAGTAATTTTAAAATAGTTCTATATCTAGGGACATCTACTAAAAGTAATGATTTTCTAGCTAAAACAGCTACAATTAAGTTAAATCCAGCTACATTTGATAAAGTAGAAAGAATAAGAAATGCTAGTATAAATGATTTAGTATCTTTATCAGGTACATCATTAAAAAATTCAAGTATAAACATAAAATCAGTACTTATTACTAATAGATATGAATATCAATATGATTGTGGTTATAAAACAGATAGATATAAATGTACCGACTTTGTAGTAGCTGATTCTTCATACCAAAATAAAGTTTCTCTAATAGTAATGGATTATGACTTAACTTTAGATAATACAACATCATCTTATCAAAACATCAATGATTTAAATGCTTTTGCATCTAATTTTATGAAAATAGAATATACTTTACTAGGTAAATCCAAAGTAGCTAATGTTAAATATAAAAATCCATCAAGAACTATAAACAAACTAATTTTAGAGACAGATGGAGAAATAAATGATGCTGATGCAATTAATCTATTAATAACTATTAGAAATAGAGAATATGCTATAAGATTAAAGTAAGAAAGTTATAAAGAGAACAAGACTTGACTATGATTAAATATGTGATATATTTATATCAGTTAGGAGAATGTGATTTAAATGAAAAAAATTATATTGTTGTCAATTTTAGTTTTATGCTTAAGTGGATGTCAAAAAGATAATGACAAACTTCTAGCAGATGGTTATGAAATAACTCCAGTGGGAAGCACTGAATGTAGTAATGAAACTTTATATTATATGGATGATGAAAGAACTGTTTATCTAGCATGTTATGAAAACATAAATCTAACTAAAGATAATAAGAGTATCTCTTTAAATGAATATTTAGTTGATAATTCTTTAGATAGTTTCATAAGTAAGTTAGATAAAGAAACAAAAAGTACTACTTTAAAAGATGGTGGAACTAAAATATACAAAAAAGATGATTTTACCATAGTTGTATGTAATAAAATGACAGATGGTATGGTAGTATCTAAAGACATTCATATTGGTAAAGATAATGACAAAAACAATAATATTTGTGATGTATCATCAACAGATATAGTAAAAAGAGAAAAATAATCATAAAAGGGTAATATTAAATATTATCTTTTTTTGCATCAAAAAAAGCCCAAATAACAGGGCTTTGATTACTAATTGGAGGAACCGACCAGATTCGAACTGGTGATCAGGGTGTTGCAGACCCACGCCTTAGCCACTTGGCTACGGTTCCACGTAAGATAATTTTAATATAAATTTGCCATTTTGTAAAGTAAATAATGCAAATTATACTAAATTTTATACAATTTTTAGTTTTTTATTCATTATTATCAAAAAAAGTTTTAATATCTACATTATATTTTTGACATATTATAAACAAAGTATCTAAAGAAACAAATATTTCACCAAAAACTTTTTAAATACTGCAGTAACATTTGACTACTTGGTAGAAAATAATGCTGTTTTATAAATAATGCTGTTGTATAATTAAAATATCAAAAGTAGTCACCATTAAGGCATGGGTCTGCAACACCCAAAACACCACTTCAAATGAAAAAACAAAAATAATGCCAATAATTGTCTATTTTTTACGCCAAATTTATCAATGTTTATTGCTATTTGTCGAATATTTGGTTATAATAAAAAAGAATAAGGGAAGTGTGATATGAACTCCGAAGTAAAAAAGAAGTCTAATTTTCGGGAAACATTAAGATTTATTTCAACTATTATCAGTTGGACGGTTTTTACTTTGTTAATTCTTATCATGGTTGCTTTAGTTTATTACTTTGTAGCAGTAAGAATTTATGCTGCCAAAGGTAGTGGACATGAACCAAAATTCTCTTTATATACCATAATTACTCCAAGTATGACCCCAAATATTAATGTATATGATGTAGTTGTTGATGTAAAAGTTGATAAGCCTGAAGATATAAAGATAAATGATGTAATTACATTTAATTCCAGTATACCCGGTGTTCACGGAGGAACAATTACTCACCGTGTCATAGCTATAAATAAGGATGCCAGTGGCAACTATCATTACACTACTAAGGGTGACTATAATCTAGTTGATGATGGAGTAGATGTAGAGTTTGCTAATATTGTTGGTAAAGTTGCATTAAGAATTCCTCAACTTGGAAGAGTACAATTCTTCCTTGCAACAAAAGCTGGTTGGTTAATCTGTGTTTTAGTTCCAGCAGTTTATGTAATAATCAAAGACATATTTAAAATAATAAAATTAAAAACCAACAAAAGCAATGGCAAGTTTAGTAAATTCTTAAATCGCCCACTAATATCGTTTAAGAAAAGAAAATTGTTGCCATATACACCACAAGAAGAAATTGAACTAAAAGAAGAGATAAAACCAGAAGTAAATAATTCATTTATTAAATATTATGATAATGATGAAGATGATGATTTTAATCTTCCTTCTCTAAAATAACGCTTTAAAAGCGTTTTTTTGTTATAAAAAATATTCTTACAAATATAATTTTGTAAGGTGAGTAATTTGAAAAAAATAATAAAAAACTACAAAAGTACCATAATTCTTTTAGTAAGTGTCATAATTGGAACAATCTGCGGATTAATTTTTAAAGAAAAAACAAGTATTGTAAAACCACTCGGAGATTTATTTTTAAATATTTTACTTGTAATAATAGTACCTTTAATATTTTTTACTATTACATCATCAATATCTAAAATGAGTAATAAAAAAAGATTAAGTAAAATAATAATTAATACTTTTATAATATTTTTAATAACATCAGTTATTGCTTGTCTTTTTGCACTGTTAACAACCTCATTTATAGATTTAGTAAATAAAGAAGATACTGTTTTAATCCAAGAAACATTTAAAAATAATGAAAATGTAACACCAAAAATAAATATTTTAGAAAGAACAGTTAATGTTTTATCAACTAATTCATTTATTAACCTTTTATCAACAGATAATTTAGTAGCTTTAATAATTATGTCTATTTTATTAGGTTTAGCTATTAATAAAGCAGGAACTAAGGGAAGAAAAGTAGCAGATTTCTTTGAGAGTTTTAGTGAGGTAATGTATAAATTAATTGAAATTATAATGTATTATGCTCCAATTGGGCTGGGTTGTTATTTTGCAAATTTAGTTGGTTCCATCGGAAGTACAATTGCTCTAGGTTTCTTAAAAACATTTATAGTTTTTACAATTACATCTATTTTATTTATGTTTATATTTTATACGCTATATGCCTTTATTGCAGGAAGAAAAAAGGGCATTAAATTATTTTGGAAAAATATTTTACCGGTAGCATTAACAGCAGTTGGTACGTGTTCATCAGCAGCAAGTGTCCCAATAAATATAAGTTGCACTAAAAAAATTGGTGTTCCAAATGATATTGCAGAAACGACAGTTTCCCTAGGTACAAGTTTTCATAAAGATGGTTCATGCATGGGTAGTGTATTTAAAATAATGTTTTTAGTAAATTTATTTGGAACATCTCTTTTAACTATTGGGGATTTTACTAAAGTATTAGGTATAGCTCTTTTAGCCACTCTTCTTGTAACAGCAGTTCCAATCGGCGGTGGAACAATCAGTGAAATGTTAATACTTTCTATGCTAAACTATAATGTTGCTGCCCTTCCTATTTTAACAATTATAGCAACAATTATTGATGCCCCAGCAACTTTATTAAATGTCATCGGAGACACAGCATCATCTATGTTAGTAACCAAAACAGTTGAAAAAAATAATTGGTTAGAAAAATCACAAAACTAATATTTGTGCTTTTTTAAATTAATAAAATACAGCCAAATACGAATTTTATGACAAATAAAATTTACAAAATTTAGCAAAAGTACTTTTTTTGCTACTTTGGTTGTGATATAATAGAAACATAAGTTACCATAGAGTAATAAAGTGAGGTGGACTATTTATGCCAGCAGTGGTTGAATTAACAAAAGACAGAATTGTAAAAGTAGCAGTAAAAATGGTCAATGAAAATGGCTGGGACAGTGTTAATGCAAGAAGTTTAGCAACACGCCTCGGAGTATCAACTAAACCATTATATCGAATTTATAACAACATGGATGAAATCAAAGAAGATATTTACAAAGAAATTGCTCATCAATACGATGAATTTTTAACTAGTAGAATAGATAGTAAAAAAGCTTTATTAACATTATGTATTGCTTATGTCGAATTTGCACAAGAATACAAAAACTTATTTATTAGCTTATTTTTAAGTAATAATTTAAAATGGAAATCTATCGAAAATGTTTTAGATGAAAAATGGAACCAAAGTACTATTATAAATCTTGTTAATAAGCATGGTTATAGTTTTGAAGATGCCAAGAATTTATTTATGAACATGTGGTTATATGCAAATGGACTTGCAACCTTAATTGCCACAAATGAAATAAAGATTGAAGAACAAGAAATACTAGTAAAATTAGTAAAATTTTATAAAATACTAGTTAAAGGTGAATAATGAATAGAATTGAAATAAAACCAAGTAACTTAAGCATAGATAGAATTGAAGAAAAATGCTTAAATTGTGGTATGTGTAAAAAAACTTGTAAAAGTATTAATAACATTGGTGCTGACTGTATAAATTGTGGACAATGTATTTTAACATGCCCAAGTGGAGCCTTAATACCCAAATTTGAATATAAAAAAGTTCTTAATTATATTAATGATACAGATATGTGTGTAGTAGCTTTTACTGCTCCCGCTGTAAGAGTAGCAATCGGTGATGAATTTGGTTTTCCAAGTGGGACATTTTTAGAAGGCAAAATGGTAAGTGCATTAAAGAAAATAGGTTTTGATTATTGTTTTGATACAACATTCGGTGCAGATTTAACAATCATGGAAGAAGCAAATGAACTTGTAGAAAGATTAAAACATAAAAAAACACCTCTTTTTACCAGTTGTTGTCCATCCTGGGTTTTATATATGGAAAAATTCCATCCTGAACAATTAGAAAACTTAAGTTCTTGCAAAAGCCCAATATCTATGCAATCAACAATGATAAAAACTTATTTTAGTGATATGTATGATATTCCAAAAGATAAAATAATAACTGTTGCCATAGCTCCTTGTGTTGCTAAGAAAACTGAAAAAATGTATCATCCTGAAACTGATTTTGTAATTACAACCCGTGAACTTGCTATGTTAATCCGTGAAACGAATATAGATTTTAATAGTTTAAAAGATGAAGAATATGACTCTTTAATGGGGGCATCATCTACGAGTGGTCTTATATTCGGGGCTTCCGGTGGAGTAACCGAAGCAGTTTTAAGAACAGCATACTATATGATAAATGGAAAAGTTGCTCCTGTAAAATTTTATCATTTAGATGAAGTACGTAATGAAAGTGATTTTAAAACAACAACTGTAGACCTTGGAAAATACTATTTAAAAGTTGCAGTTATAAACAAGTTATCAACAGTAAGTTCTAAATATGATGAATTAAAAAAATATGATTTTGTAGAAGTAATGGCTTGTCCAGGAGGATGTATCGGCGGAGCGGGTCAACCACTCGGAGCAATTAAAGATATGAAAGAAGTCCGTGAAAATCGAATTCAAAGTTTATATAAAAAAGATAATGAAGAAAAAATTAAAGAAGCATATAGAAATCCTAAGATTCAGGATGCTTACATATCTTATATAAGTAAGAATAATATACCACTTCATACAAAATATATTTCAAAAAAGACTATACAAAATGAAACAAACAAAGTATAATAAGTATCGGAGGGAAAAAATGAAGAAGTTTATAGTTTTATTTATAGGTGTAATCACATTATTATTTGCAACAAATGTTAAAGCAAGTAAAATAGAATTACCAGAAAAAACAGACCATGAAAAGGTCAAAGTATATTTATTCCGTGGAGCAGGATGTTCACATTGCTATGATTTTTTAACATACTTTGCTGATAAATATGAAACATATGATGATTATTTTGAAATCGTAACATATGAATCTTGGAATAATAGTACAAATCAAAATCTTATGTTTGCTGTTAAAAAAATAGTTGGCGAAGAAGAAAACGGTGCTGTTCCATTTATCGTAGTTGGTGATGATTATCATTTACTAGGGTTCGGAGATGATTCAGGAGAAGAAATTATTAATGCTGCCTTAGAAGCATACCAAGATAAAAAATATACAGATATAGTTGCAAAAGCAATAAAAAGCAATAAATTAAAACCAACAGCTGAAACAATCAGTGAAGCTGCAACATCTGAAGGGATAAAACCAGAAAATCAATCAACTGCTGCTAAAACTGAAGAAAATTATTCTAAAGATAACAATAAAATATCAGATGGAGCTGTAATAGCTATAGTATTTAGTGTAATAATTCTAGGTTTTGCAGGTCTTGTATTCATTTCAAGAAAGTAGGTTTAAATGAAGAAGTTCTTATTAACAATTTTAGTGGCATTAAGTATTGTTTTAATACCAAATGTTAGTGCCAAAATAAATGTTCCAGAAAAAACAGACCATGAAAAAGTTAAAGTTTATCTATTCTGGAGTAGTACATGTAAAAACTGTCACAATTTAATTAGTTATTTCGGGGATAAATATGATGCATATGAAGATTATTTTGAAATTGTAACATATCAAGTAAATACTGATAAAGCTAATTCAGAATTATCAAATGCCATAGCTAAAGACGTTGGAGAAGACCCAGGATATATTCCACTAGTTATTATCGGTAATACTTATCATGTCCTTGGATGGCAAGATTCATTAGGTGAAACAATAATTAATGAAGCCTTAAAAGCATATCAAGATGAAAATTATACAGATATAGTTGCTAAAAAAATAGAAGATAAACAACTTACAGTAACAGAAAAAACTTTTAAAGATGCATGTAGTGTAGCTGGAATTACATGTAAAGGAAGTAAAGAAAGTAAAACTGATGGTATTGTAATTGGTATAGTATTTGGAGTATTAATTTTAGGATTTGCTGGATTAATAGTTCTATCAAGAAAAAAATAAAGAGATTTGTTTTTCAAATCTCTTTTTAAGTTATTATAAATATTTATTAGTTATAAATTCTCTACCACCATTTATATTAATGTAGTATTCTTCAATAACTTCTTCATTATTATTTTTTTCTATTGAAACAGTAAATTTCAAAGTATAACCCACAACACCTTTACCAGTTGTATTAAGTACTGTAGCAGTTTCACTATTAACATGTATATTTTTAACACCTAAATTAATTTTACTAAGTTCTTTTTTTATTTTTTCGTTTTCAGATTTAATCAATTCATTAACTGGTGCTAAAACATTTTCATCATTATATAAATTTAAATCTAAAGCACAACCTTCTTTTGTAACATTAACTGCTAAAATATTTGTAGTATCATACTCAGCATTACCATACTTACATGTTATAGGCTTTACTACTGTATCATTACCAATTGTTAAAGTAGCTTTCATTGGACTGGTTTTATTACCAGATGCATCACTGGCAACAATTAATATTTCATAAGAACCTTCTTTAGTATAATTTCTATAATCTATTTTTTCGCCCTTTTGGTCAAGGCTCAAATCATAAAAATCAATAATACAATCTTTATTACTATTATCTTGGCAAGATTTTACAAAATCATTAGCTTTATAAGATTCACCAATATTTATTTTAACATCTTTAATAACAAGTTCAGGAACTTCAGTATCTACAATTTGTATTTTAGAATTATATTTTTTACCATATATTTTAATAACTACATCATAAGTACCAACTTCACTAAAATCAACATTTTTATATGTTATTTTAATATCTTTTTCTTTAACATTTTCTAGTTGTTCAAAAAATAAATTCTTATCAACATTTTCATTATTAACTTCAATAGCTATAACATCCCTTATTTTTATAATAGCATCATCATGACTATTTCTAAAAAATACACTAATTAATATACCGATTATAATTACAGCTACAACAGCAATTATAGATATTAGAAGAACTTTATTATTATTTGATTTAGTTTTACTTCTTCCTTTTTTAACTTTTTGATTAAAGAATTTTGCCATTATGCATCACCCATCCTTATTTAATTCTATCATATTTTTAAAAATCTTCCAATAAAAATGACAAAAGTAGCAAAAATTTCTTGTAAAATGTGTCAAAATGTGGTATTATCGTAATTGCAAGTTTATATTTTTAATATAATTTGTTAAGTGGAGGGGATAACTTGCGGACTTGCCCTATAACCACTTACGCGAAAAAATTTTTATAGGAGGTGTTTTCGTGGCTAAAGAAGTCGTAAAGAAAATTAAATTACAAATCGAAGCTGGAAAAGCTACACCTGCACCACCAGTTGGTACAGTTCTAGGGCCTGCTGGAATTAACTTAGGAGAATTCTGTACTAAGTTTAATGAAGCAACTAGAGACAAAATGGGTGATGTAGTTCCATGTGAAATTTCCATCTATGATGACCGTTCTTTTGATTTTGTTCTTAAGACTGCTCCAGCAGCATTCTTACTTAAGAAAGTTGCTAAAATAAAGAGTGGTAGTAAAAAAGGAGCTAATGAAATCGTAGCTACTATTACTGAAAAAGAACTAAGAGAAATCGCTGAAGAAAAAATGCCAGATTTAAATGCTTATGATGTTGATGCAGCTATGAACATTATTGCTGGTACTGCTCGTAACATGGGTATTGCAGTTAAAGGTTTCAATGATGCTGAACTTGAAGAACAAGCAGCTGAAGCAAAAGAAGAAGAAAAAGAACAAGCTAAACGTGAAGCAGAACTAGAAAGACTTGAAGAAGAAGCTAAAGAAATGTCTGATGCAAGCGTTGAAGTTCCAACTCATGATGATTTAGAAAAATCTGAAGAAGAAACAGAAGAAAAATAATTAAAATAATAAAAATTGTCCGCTTAATGAACCACAGTTAGGAGGTAAACTATGAAAAAATATGGAAAAAAATATGTGGAAGCATCTAAAAACGTTGATAAAAACAAAGCATATGCTTTAGAAGATGCAATCAAATTAGTTAAAGAAACAAGTGTTACTAAATTTGATAGTACAGTTGATGTTGCAATTAAATTAAACATTGACCCTAAAAAATCTGACCAACAATTAAAAGGAGCTTTATCACTTCCAAACGGAACTGGTAAATCTAAAAAAGTTTTAGTTATAGCTAAAGGAGCATTCGCTGAAGAAGCTAAAAAAGCTGGAGCTGATTTTGTTGGGGAAAAAGATATGCTTGATAAAATCAAAAATGAAAACTGGTTTGACTTTGATGTTGTAGTTGCTACACCAGATATGATGCCAGAAGTTGGAAAAATTGGTAATATTCTTGGACCACGTAACTTAATGCCTAACCCTAAGACTGGAACAGTAACAACTAAAGTTGGTGCTATTGTTGAAGATCTTAAAAAAGGTATGGTTACATACAAGAATGATAAATTTGGTAATATCCATACTGTAATTGGTAAAGTTTCATTTGATGAAAAGAAATTAGCTGAAAACTTAAGCTATGTTGTTACAACTATTTCTAAAGCTAAACCACAAACAGTAAAAGGAACATTTATTGAAAACATTGCTATTTCAACAACTATGGGTCCTGGAATCAAGTTAGATAAAAATAGTTTTGACATTTAATTAAAAATGTAATATAATACGTATTAGAAAAAGCGAGAACCAAAGACAGTAGGCAAAAAAATAAGTCCTACCGAGGGGATACTTAAAACTACAAGATAATTTTAAGCTTCCCTTGGGAAGCTTTTCTAATATAATAAGGAGGAGAATATGGCAAGCACAAAAATTCTTGAACAAAAGAAACTTGTTGTTGACGAAATAGTTAACAAACTAAAGTCAAGTGAAAGTGTAATAATATTCCAATACCAAGGATTAACAGTTGAAGAACTTTCTGAATTAAGAAAAGAACTTAAAAATGTTGATTCAGAAGTAAAGGTTTATAAAAACACACTACTTAAAAGAGCTGCTGATGAATTAAATCTTAATTTAGATGAATTCTTAGAAGGACCAAATGCAATTTTATTGGGTAAAGAATTACTTGAACCAATTAAAATTGTATCAGAATTTGCTAAGAAACATGATAAATTAGATATCCGTGTAGGTGTTATCAGTGGAAATGTTGCAGATTTAGCTGTAATAAAAGAATATGCTACCATTCCATCAAGAGAAGGATTACTTACAATGCTTGCTGGTGGTATGATGCAATATGTTAAAGATTTAGCAATAGGATTAAATCTTTATGCCGAACAATTAGAAGGGAAGGAATAAAATATGGCAAAATTAAACAAAGAAGATTTTATAAGTGCATTAAAAGAAATGACAATTCTTGAAGTTAAAGAATTAGTTGACGCAATGAAGGAAGAATTTGGTGTTGATCCAATGGCTGTTGCTGTTGCTGCTGCTCCAGCTGCTGCTGTAGATGAAGGACCAAAAACTAGAACAGTTGTATTAAAATCAGCTGGTGGAAACAAAATTGCAGTTATTAAAATCATTAAAGAAATTACTGGTTTAGGATTAGTTGAAGCTAAAGCTGTAGCTGACAACGGTGGAAATATTAAAGAAAATATTCCTGCTGAAGAAGCTGAAGCTATTAAAACTCAATTAACTGAAGCTGGTGCTGAAGTAGAATTAGTTTAATTCTAAAATAAAAGACCACATTCGTGTGGTTTTTTTGTTGAAATATATATTTGTTTTTAGTATAATAAGTTTATGGAAGATTATTTAATATTCTTGAATATCTACCTATATTACATGGTTTGACATTTGCTTAATGGCAGATGCTTTTTTAATTTTTAATCCAAAATACTTGAAGTTTTTTTTATTATTTGATAAAATGAATACATGAAGAGAAATCTTCATATAATAAAAAAAGGAACATTCAGTATCTGAATGTCTACCTAAATTTTTTTAGCTGACATTTGCCTAACGGCAGATGTCTAATTTTATTAATAAAAGCATTATTGCTATTAAAAATAGAATAACACACAATCGGTTAAGAAATTTAATAACATAAATTCTCTTCTTCATATGTATTCCTCCTTCCATAAGCCAAAAGCCCCTGAAAAGAGGTAGACACCCAGAACACAAAATGTTCCATAGGAAGTACTATAACAGATAATTAAATGAAAAACAAGAGTATAAGAATAAATTGTAGAAAAAATTTAGCCACATAAATTTATGTGACTATTTTTTTAATAATTTCTTCATAAGTAAAACCATAATTTTTTAGTTCTAAAACAATATTATTTAACTCTTTAGTTCTATCATTTTATATCCTCCATTGTACTATATGTACTAGTACAATTAAAATAGACCATACAAAATAAAAAAAATCAATAGCAAATTAATAAATTGACATTACTAAGTATTTTTAATATAATACACTTATAGGTGATAACAATGCTTAAAAATATAAACAACAAACTAAAAAATAATGGTGGCTGGGGGCTTGTAGAAATGTTAATTCTAAGTGGAATTCTTTTACTAGCCTTACTTTTTGCAGCTTACTTAATATATAAATTATATAGTAATTTTTAAAGCAAAATTTATTGTGACTTAATTTTAGGGGGATAAATATGTCAAAACTATCAAATTGTTTATTAATGCTTGAATATTTAGAAAATGGTAGAAAATACAATATAAAGGAACTAGCAGAAAAACTTGAAGTATCCGAAAGAATGGTTAGAAGTTACAAGGAAGAACTTGAAAAAGCAGGAGTATTTATAGATAGCATCATGGGACCTTATGGAGGTTATGTTTTAAATCAAAGTATTAAAATTCCTTTACGCAAATTTTCTAAAGAAGATTATGAATTTTTAAAAAACTTAAAAGTAAATGAAGACGATAAAGAAAAATTACAAATAATAGCTGATAAAGTTCATGGAATTTATTTTGAATCTCAAAACGAAAATATTGAATTAAAAGATGATATTAAAAATTATTATAATATATTAAATAAGGCTATAAAAGAAAAAAGAAAAGTAAAAATAAATTATTATTCATTTACCGATGGAAATTTAAATAGAATTATAAGGCCATATGATTTATTTTTATATAATTCTGGATGGGGATGTGCAGCCTTTTGCGAACTTCGTCAAGATTTAAGACATTTTGAACTTAAAAGAATAAATAAAATGGAACTTTTAGATGAAACTTTTTAAGTAGACCAAATACTTCCTCTTTAAGTGATATAAATTACTTAAGGAGGATTTTTTATGGAAAAGAATATGAACGAAAATTTTAAAAAATTGAATAATAGGGTTGTTGATAGTTTAAATGATACTGACTTAGAAAAATTAAATTATTTACTAAGTAAAATTAAAGACCCAGCATTAGTATCGGGGGTAGGTGGTTCAAGTATTGTTGCTTCGTTTGCATCAAAAATATTACTTATGAAGAATATGATTATAACAAAATGTGTAGAACCAAGGGATTTAAAATATTTTAAAGAGTTTATGAACGGCTATAAAAATATTTTGGCATGTAGTTACTCTGGAGCAAACTTTGGCGTTGAATTAGCTTTCGATAACAATCTAAGACATTATTTGTTATCTAGTAAGGAAAATAATGAAAACGGTGTAATTAGTTTAAATTATATTTGTAAAGATTCAGAAAAAAGTTTTATATCTTTAGCAGCAACATTAATACCATGTGCAATATTATTAAATTATTATTTGGATAATGATTATCAAAGAATAATTGATAGTACGAAAGAATATGATTACAATTTTGATGTAAATTGTGATGCTTTTGAAATCTTTACAGGATTTGAAACATTATCAGCAAGCAAATATTTAGAATCTACGATGGTTGAAGCTGGTATTGGCATTCCTGTAATTCATGATAAGTATTCATATTGTCATGGTAGAAGTACATTATCAAAAACTTACAATAATATAGCAATATATTTTAATTTAGGTACGGACTTAGATAAACTATTATTAAGTGAATTAACTAAATACTATAAAGAAGTAATTGTATTAGATAGCAAGCCAACGCTTTTATCGGAGTATAACTTATTAGTAAAGTGCATGTATCTAACAAAATACATTGCCTCCCAAAAAGAAAAAGATTTATCAGGTGTAGATTATAATCCAATTGTAAAAAAGCTTTATAGGTTTAAAAGCGGTGTGTGATAAAAAGCACAACAAATTAACCCAAAATTCATTATTTTTTCTTGACAAACATATCATATTAATGTTATAGTATATTTGCATTTTGAAAAGACGGGTTCTGCTTAGGTAGAACCTAGTTTAAAACAATGTTCGATACACCAGGATGTGTGTTAATGGAAAGGAGCGAAAATAAATGCCTACGATCAATCAATTAGTAAAGAAAAATCGAAGCAAAAAAACAAGAAAGAGTAAAAGTCCAGTATTAAATGTTGGATTTAACACTCTAGAAAAGAAACAAACTGATGCAAAGAGTCCACAAAAAAGAGGAGTTTGTACTAAAGTTGGTACAAGAACACCTAAAAAACCGAACTCAGCATTAAGAAAATATGCTCGTGTTAGACTTTCTAATGGTAAAGAAATCGATGCTTATATTCCAGGAGAAGGACATAACTTACAAGAACACAGTGTTGTTTTAGTAAGAGGTGGCCGTGTTAAGGATTTAATCGGTGTTCGTTATCATATCGTAAGAGGTACACTTGATACTCACGGAGTTCAAGATCGTAAACAAGGACGTAGTAAATACGGTACTAAAAAAGACAAAAAATAATAGAATAGGAGGAAAATTAAATGCGTAAAAGACGTGCAGTTAAAAGAGATGTATTACCAGATCCTATATATAATTCTAAAGTAGTTACTAAATTAGTAAATCAAATTATGTTAGATGGTAAAAAAGGTACAGCTCAAAAGATATTATATGAAGCATTTGATATAGTTGCTGAAAAAACTGGAAAACCAGCTTTAGAAGTTTACAATGCGGCATTAGAAAATATCAAACCAGCTCTAGAAGTTAAATCTCGTAGAGTTGGGGGCTCAAATTATCAAGTTCCAATGGAAGTAAATGATGAAAGAGCTCAAACACTAGCTTTAAGATGGTTAGTTAATTATGCAAAATTAAGAAATGGAAAGGGAATGGCCATTAATCTTGCAAACGAAATCATAGATGCCTCAAACGGTACTGGTGGAGCTTGCAAAAAACGTGAAGACACTCATAGAATGGCAGAAGCAAATAAAGCATTTGCTCATTATAGATGGTAAGCACTATGGCTAGAGACGTTTCAATTGACAAATTAAGAAATATCGGTATCATGGCTCACATCGATGCTGGTAAAACAACTACTACAGAAAGAATTTTATTCTTAACTGGTATTACACACAAAATCGGAGAAACTCACGAAGGTGAATCTCAAATGGACTGGATGGAACAAGAAAAGGAAAGAGGTATTACAATTACTTCTGCCGCTACTACTTGTCACTGGAAAGGATATAGATTAAACATTATCGATACCCCAGGTCACGTAGACTTTACTATCGAAGTTCAAAGAAGTTTAAGAGTTCTAGATGGTGCTATAGCTCTAATTGATGCTCAAGCTGGTGTAGAACCTCAAACTGAAACTGTTTGGAGACAAGCAAATGAATACAAAGTACCAAGAATGATTTGTGCTAACAAAATGGAAAAGATGGGTGCTGATTTCTACTATTCATTAGATACAATTAAAAGTAGATTAGGTGCTAACGCTGCTCCAATTATGTTACCAATCGGTGCTGAACAATTTTATGAAGGTTACATCGATTTAGTTACTAAAAAAGCATACAAATATGATGGAACTGAAAAACAAGAAGTATCTGAAATGGAAATTCCAGCAGATATGGTAGAAAAAACTGAAGAATATAGAACTAAATTAATTGAAGCAGTAGCTGATTTTGATGAAGATTTAATGATGAAATACCTAGATGGTGGAGAAATAACTGTTGATGAATTAAAAGCAGCTATTAGAAAAGCAACATTATCTGTAGGATTCTTCCCAGTATTATGTGCTGATGCTCTAGGAGATAAAGGAACACGTGCTTTACTTGATGCTGTTATAGATTACCTACCAGCACCAACTGATATTGAAGCTATTGAATGTACTGATGCAAAAGGAAACGATGTATTAAGACATCCAAGTGATTCTGAACCATTCACAGCACTAGCATTTAAGATTATGACTGACCCATATGTTGGTAGACTTTCATTCTTCCGTGTTTATTCAGGTGTTTTAAAAGCAGGTTCATATGTTTTAAACTCTACTAAAGGAGAAAAAGAAAGAATTGGTCGTATCTTACAAATGCATGCAAACCAAAGAAAAGAAATTACTGAAGTATATGCAGGAGAAATTGCTGCAGCAGTTGGTTTAAAAAATACTACAACTGCAGATACATTATGTGATGAAAAGAACCCATGTATCATGAAGGGTATGGAATTCCCAGCTCCAGTTATTGATATAGCTATTGAACCAAAGAGTAAAAATGACCAAGACAAAATGGCTATTGCTATTCAAAAACTAGTTGAAGAAGACCCAACTCTAAGAGTTAAAACAGATACAGAAACTGGTCAAACAGTTCTATCTGGAATGGGTGAATTACACTTAGACATTATTGTTGACCGTATGCGTCGTGAATTTAATGTTGAGTGTAATAAAGGTAAGCCACAAGTTGCTTATCGTGAAACACTTACTCAAGCTGCTGAATGTGAAGGTAAATATATTAAACAATCAGGTGGACGTGGACAATACGGACACGTTTGGGTTAAGTTCGAACCAAATCCTGAAAAAGGATATGAATTCGTTGATGCTATCGTTGGTGGTGTAGTTCCTCGTGAATATATACCTGTAACAGATAAAGGATTACAAGAAGCTATGGCTGGTGGTATCCTTGCTGGTTATCCAATGGTTGATGTTAAGGCTACATTATTTGATGGATCATACCATGATGTAGACTCATCTGAAATGGCATTCAAAATCGCTGCTTCTATGGCTTTAAAAGAAGCTAAGAATAAGTGTAAACCTGTACTTCTAGAACCAATTATGAAAGTTGAAGTAGTTGTTCCAGAAGAATATATGGGTAACGTAATGGGAGATTTAACATCTCGTCGTGGTAAACCATTAGGAAATGAATCACGTGGAAATGCATTATCAATCAATGCTATGGTTCCACTTGCTGAAATGTTTGGATATGCAACAAGTTTACGTTCAAATTCTCAAGGTAGAGGTAACTTCACCATGACTTTAGACCATTATGAAGAAGTTCCAAAGAACATTGCTGAAGAAATAATTAAGAAAAACAGCATAAATTAAGGAATAATACTTGAAAAATTTTCAAGCATTAGATAAAATATAATAGTAATATAAGAAAAGGAGGAAATTATTATATGGCAAGAGAAAAATTCGATCGTTCAAAAGAACACGTTAATATTGGTACCATTGGACACGTTGACCATGGTAAAACAACATTAACTGCTGCGATCACAAAATACTTTGGAAAATTTGTTGATTATGCTGATATCGACAAAGCTCCAGAAGAAAGAGAAAGAGGTATAACTATCAACACTGCGCATGTTGAATACGAAACTGAAAAACGTCACTATGCACACGTTGACTGCCCAGGCCATGCTGACTATGTTAAAAACATGATTACTGGTGCTGCACAAATGGATGGTGCTATCCTGGTTGTATCTGCTGCAGATGGTCCTATGCCACAAACTAGAGAACACATTTTGTTATCTCGTCAAGTTGGTGTGCCTAAGATCGTGGTTTACATGAATAAATGTGACCAAGTTGATGATCCAGAACTACTTGATTTAGTAGAAATGGAAATCAGAGAATTATTAGGAGAATATGGATATGATTCTGAATGTCCTATTATCCGTGGTAGTGCTTTAAAAGCTCTAGAAGGTGATGAAGCTGCTGCTCAAAGTATCCGTGACTTAATGGCTGCTGTTGATTCTTATATCGATGCTCCAGTTCGTGATACTGACAAACCATTCTTAATGAGTATTGAAGACGTTTTCACAATTTCAGGACGTGGAACAGTTGTTACTGGACGTGTTGAACGTGGACAATTAAAACTTAACGACGAAGTTGAAATCGTTGGTCTAAGACCTACAACTAAAACAGTAGTTACTGGTATTGAAATGTTTAGAAAATCTCTAGACTTTGCTCAAGCTGGTGACAATGCTGGATGCTTACTTCGTGGAGTTGCTCGTGATGGCGTTGAACGTGGACAAGTTTTAGCTAAACCAGGAAGCGTTACACCTCATACAAAATTCAAAGCAAGCGTATACGTTCTATCTAAAGAAGAAGGAGGACGTCATACACCATTCTTCTCAAATTACCGTCCACAATTCTATTTCAGAACTACAGACGTAACAGGTGTTATTGAATTACCTGAAGGAGTAGAAATGGTAATGCCTGGAGATAATGTTGACATGACTGTTGAACTTATCGCTCCAGTTGCTCTAGAAAACGGAACTAAATTCTCTATCCGTGAAGGTGGAAGAACTGTTGGTGCCGGAGTTGTATCTGAAATTTTAAAATAATTTAAGAATATAACAATTAAAAAATCTTAGGACTTCGTGTCTTAAGATTTTTATTTTGCCTTAGGATAAGGTTTTCTTTCATTTGTTAATCCAAGTAAATAATCTACAGAAACATTATAAAATTTAGCAAGAATAATTAATTTTTCTATTGGCATTGACCTTAACCCGTTTTCATAAAGACTATATTGGCATTGAGTAGTATTTAAAACTTTAGCTATATCAGCTTGAAGTAAATCTCTATCTTCTCTGATATCTTTAAATCTATAAAATTCCATAACTAATTCACCACATATAAATTTTCTCATATTTCCCAATGAATATATTGACAATATATGCAAATGAATATATAATAAATGTATAAATATATGCAAACGAATATATGGGGCGTAAATATGAAAGTATCAAAAATATTATGTATTATTATAATTTTAATGCAATTTATTATCATAATTGTCTTTACAACAAATAAAAATACATCTTCAAAAAATGTTTTTGAGGAAACAAAAGAAACTATAAAGAAAAATGTGGGCACATTGTCTTTTATGTTAGAAACTTCATATGGAAGCGGAAAATACGAAAAAGGCTCATCTACTAAATGGCCATTACCATCTGATGGGTATATTTTTAATGATACGTTATCAAAATGTGAAAATGGTGGGGAACTTATGTGGGATGATACAAAAAATATAGTTATTATGACTGGAAATATTTCAGATAAATGCTATGTGTATTTTGATGCTGTCCAAAAAGCAGTTATTAATGATATAATAACAAGTGATATAACTTTATCAAGTATAACTATAACAATTAATGCAACCAAAGGGACTTTTGATATAAGTAAATATTACTATTCAATAGACAATGGTGCAACATGGAATGAAAGCACAAGTAATATTATTTCCATTTCTGGTTCAACTAAGGGAACTACATACGCAATAAAAGCTTATGTTCAAGATGTAAGAAAAATTAATTCTGATTATAAAAATGTAAATGCCTCAACATTAGATATTACTTTAATTACATTTACTTTTGGAGATATAACTTACAATGCCGAAGAAGGAATGACTTGGGAAGAATTTATTAATAGTTCATACAATACAACTAGTAATAGGTGCTTCGAGTATGCTTCTACAGGTTCTGTATCATGTTTTGTTTCTCAAGGTAAGTATTGTTCAGTAAAAGGCGTTAGGTTATCAGACACAATAATAAGTGGGCGTATATATGAAAAAGATGGATGTGAAAAAACTAATTAGAAACTATACCAAATTAAAATTGCATAGTTTCTATTTATTAAATTCTTTAGCTAAAGCTCCACTTTTTAATAATTTATCATATTGTTTTTCATCAATTACTAAATCAAATTCTCCAATATATTCATAAACATCTGGATTAAATCCCATTTTAAATCTATTTAAACCATAATAATGATTTTCTTTTGATAAATCTGCAGTAATTCCATTTAAATCCAAATATTTATATTCTTGTTGATAATATTTAATCAAAGCATAATATAAGAAGTAATTTGGACTAAATCTAGACATTGCTTTGTTAAATCCACTTATTTGAATTATAACTCTATTTTGGTGTTTAATAACTAAAGCCCCAGCAACATAAGTTTCCAATCCTGTATTTAAGTTTTTAGAAGCTTCTGCAATATCATTTTTATAAGATAGTAATGCTTTATCAGAATTCATTTTAGCATTTATAGCATTGGCATTACTATTTGTTAATAATTTATTATTAAGAAAAGCATTTCTTCTAAGTTCCGCGTTATAAGCTTCCTGAGCATTTATTAAAAAAGCTTTATAATCAACTTTTACTAACATTAAATCAACATCTAAAGTTTTACTAAAAACATTATAAAAATCATTATAATAATATTCATCTCTATTAATTTTATTTTTTATAAATTTATAGAAAATATTTAACTTATCTGGATTAGCTTTCTCTAGTATTAAACCTTTTCTAATTCCTTTTTTAACCTTATTTCTAGTATTTTTAGATAAATTATTATAATCATAACCATCTAACTTTATAATAGCATTAACTCGAGGAAGTAAGGCTTCAAAATTCATATTATTTTTTAGCTTTTTATAACCATTTTTAGTAAGCATATCTATAATTTTATAATTTTCATTATATTCGAAATTCATAGTATCTTTATTTAACTTAGCAATAGCTATTTCAGGATTAATTTTTATAAAAGCAAAGTTTCTATTTTTGTAATATTCTTTTATTTTATTAGTAAAATCTTCTAATAAATAGTCATTAGAATAATCAATTAAAAAACCACGTGGAGAATATCCAAAATAAACGTTACCTATTTTTTTATAAAGAATTAAGGCAGCTCCAACAATATCATCAGCTCCATAAGCAATAAATTCATATTCAAAACCTTCTTCAGCTTTGATTAAAGCATAGTTAATTGACTCATGAAAGTTACCAATAAAATGTGTATTTGCAAATTCCTTAAACTCAGCAAGTGACATTTCTCTTATAAACATAAAAATTCCTCCTTTATATAAAGTAAGACAACATTATACCACAAAATGCTGGTAAAATCTATAAAAATGTTGCTTTAAATGATAATATTGTGTATAATATACTTGGGTGATAAAAAATGGCAAGTAGTTTTAAAAATAGTATTGAAAATATGTACAAAAGAATGATTACATATTCTATTCTAACATCTATTCTTACAGTAGTAGCTGGTGTTGTACTTTTATTAGTACCAGAACTTACTAACAAAGTGGTAGGAATAATCGCAGGAATTATTTTCTTACTTGAAGGAATTAATTCAATTTACAAATATTTTCATCGTGAAGGAGCAAAACTTTATAATTTAAGCTTAGTGTTCGGTGTTCTATATGCTGTACTAGGGGTAGTAATTATTATTTATCCATTTACAGTAGTAGAATTTGTAACAGTATGTCTTGGACTTTATATGATAATTAATGGTGCAAGTAAAGTAAATTATGCATTATGGTTAAAAAGAGGAAATGAAGATTCTTGGTTAATAACTTTAGCAACTGGTATTTTAGTAGCTATCGTAGGTATTCTTGTAATATTTAATCCATTTGCAAGTCTTACATTAACTAAACTAGCTGGGGCATTCTTAATTATTACAGGAATTCTTGATTTTATGGATACTATTTTATTCAAAAATAGAAGTAAAGAAATAATGGAAATATTTTGGTAAAGAAAAGTAAACTTTAAAGTAAAACTAATATGTTTTACTTTTTAATTTGGTAAAATTTTGGTATACTAATATTATGGAAGAAGGGGATAAAATGTTAATAAAAGACATTCATGCTAGAGAAATACTAGATAGCAGAGGAAATCCAACTATTGAAGTTGACATGACATTAGATAATGGAATAACTGCAACCGCATCAGTACCAAGTGGAGCATCAACTGGTTCTAGAGAAGCTTTAGAACTACGAGATAAAGACCCAAAAAGATATGAAGGAAAAGGTGTTTTAAAAGCTGTTGATAATGTTAATAATATAATAAAGCCAGCCTTAGTAGGAAAAAAAGCTGACCAATTAAGCATTGATAATTTACTTATTTCTTTAGATGGTACAGAAAACAAAAGTAAACTTGGAGCAAATGCAATTCTTGGAGTTTCACTTGCGTGCTTAAAATGTTTAGCAAAATCAAATAACAAAGAATTATATGAATATGTTTCAAATAGAAGTGTTACAATGCCAATTCCAATGATTAATATTATAAATGGTGGAGCACATGCTGTAAATAATATAGATATTCAAGAATTTATGATAATGCCAGTAATGAAAAGCATTAAAGAAAGAGTTAGAGCAGCATCTGAAGTCTTTCATGCTTTAAAAAAATTGTTAAGTGTTAATAATTTTGCAGTTGGTGTTGGGGATGAAGGTGGATTTGCGCCGAATTTAAACAGTAATTCTATGGCTTTAGATTTCATAGTTGAAGCAATAAAGAAAGCTGGATATACTCCTGGAGAAGACATTTTTATTGCTTTAGATGTGGCAGCTAGTGAACTTTATAATAAAGAAACAAATACTTATAAGTTAGATGGAAAAAATTTTACTAGTGAAGAACTTATGAATTATTATGTAAAATTAATAAATACTTATCCAATATTAAGTATTGAAGACCCATTTTTTGAAGATGATTTTGAAACACTTGCAAAATTTACATCTTTAGTAGGAAATCGTATTATGATTGTCGGGGATGACTATTTTGTAACAAATGAAAAATATTTAGAAAAAGGAATAGATTTGCATGCTGGAAATGCCATTTTACTTAAAGCAAATCAAATTGGCACAGTTAGTGAAATGATTAAAACAATAATGCTTGCTAAGAAGAATAATTATAAAACAATTATATCTCACAGAAGCGGTGAAACAGAAGATACATTTATAGCTGATTTAGCGGTAGGACTTGCAATTCCATTTATCAAAACTGGTTCAATGTGTCGTGGAGAACGTATTGCTAAATACAATCGTTTAATGAGAATTGAAGAAAAATTAAAAAGAGACTAGTTATTTAGTCTTTTTTATTTTATAATATAATTGGTGATAATATGAAAAAAATTGTAGATGGCAATAATGCTTGTAGTAAAGTTGCATATTACTTTAGTGAAGTATGCAGTATATATCCAATAACACCATCAAGTCCGATGGCATCAAATATTGATTTATTAACAAGCAGTAACTTGCTTAATATATTTAATGATAAACCAAGAGTATTAGAAATGGAGTCAGAAGCTGGAGCAGCTGGAGCTTTACATGGTGCTCTTTTATCAGGGTCTTTAGCATCAACATTTACAGCAAGTCAAGGGCTTTTATTAATGATGCCTAACATGTATAAAATAGCGGGAGAAATGTTACCAGCAGTAATCCACGTTGCAGCTAGAAGCCTTGCAACTCATGCTTTATCAATATTTGGAGACCATCAAGATATTTATGCAACCCGTGCTACAGGGTTTTGTATGCTTGCATCATCTAATGTTTTTGATGCTCAAAATCTAGCAGCAGTGGCGCATCTATCAGCCATAAAGGGAAGTCTTCCATTTGTGCATTTTTTTGATGGTTTTAGAACTAGCCATGAACTAAATACAATTGAAGAGTTACCTGAAGATAAACTTTTATCATTAGTTGACCATGATGCAATTAATAAATTTAAAGACAGATGTTTAAATGTTGGTAAAAAATACCAATATGGAATGGCTCAAAATGAAGATATTTATTTTCAATGTATGGAAGCTAGAAATAAATACTATGATGCCATGCCCGATATTGTAAATGATTACATGGAAAAGATTAATGAGATAATGAAAACTGATTATAAACCATTTAATTATTATGGAGCTAAAGATGCTAAAAACATAATTGTTGCAATGGGAAGCGTAACAGATATTATTAAAGAAGTTGTAAGAAAGTTAGGTAATGTTGGTTTAATTGAAGTTCATTTATATCGTCCATTTAGTAAAGAATATTTCTTGAATGTTTTACCTAAATCTGTTAAGAATATTGCAGTTTTAGACAGAACAAAAGAAGCTGGTTCCAGTGGTGAACCATTATATTTAGATGTATGTAGTATTTTAAAAGACAAAGATGTCAACATATATGGAGGAAGATATGGTTTATCTAGTAAAAATACCACTCCGAATGAAATATATAGTGTTTACAAAATGCTAGAAGAAAATCCTAAAGATAACTTTACAATAGGTATAAATGATGATGTAACTAATTTAAGTTTAAAAGAAGAACATATAGAAATAGAAAATAACAACAAAGAAATAAAAGTAGTTGGTTTTGGTAGTGATGGCATGGTCAGTGCTAGTAAGGATTTACTAAAAATTCTACATGCTAAAAAAGATTTATATGTTCAAGGATACTTTGAATATGACTCAAAAAAAAGCGGGGGAGTAACAATATCTCATTTAAGATATGGAAGTGATAAAATAAATGAACCATACTATGTAACACATCCAGAGATAACTGTAGTTACCAAAGATATTTACTTTAGAATGTTTGATATTATAAGTAATTTAAAAGAAAATGGCACATTACTTATCAACACTATCAAAAATGAAGAAGAATTATTAAAATTGTTACCAACAAAAGTTAAAAACACAATTTTTAAGAAAAATATTAAAGTATATTATATTGATGCTGAAAATATAGCTAGTAAAAATAATCTAAAAGGTAAGATTAGTAAAATAATGGAAGTATTAATTTTAAACTTACTAAATGTTGAAGATGCCACTTCAATGCTTGAAGAAACAATAAAAAAATCATTTGCTACAAAAGGAAAAGACATAGTTAATAACAATATTTTAGCAATACATGAAGCTATATCAAATTTAAAAGAACTTAAAGTTACACATGAATATGATGAAACAATAAGTATTGTGGATGATAGCATAATAAATATGATTAATGAACGAAGGGGTAATGAAATTCCTGTTAGTAAGTTAATGGATTTTGCCTGCGGTCGTTTTCCTGGGGCAACAACTAACAATGAAAAGCGAAATATTTCAAACATTGTTCCAAGATGGATTAAAGAAAACTGTATCGAATGTGGAATGTGTGTCTTAGCTTGTCCACATGCTGTAATTAGAGCTATTGCTAATGAAAATGATGCTGATGGAATTCCATTTATTGGAAAAGATGGATTAAAATATTCTATAAAAATAAGTGAGAAAGATTGTACAGGTTGTGGCGTGTGTGCAAGTGTATGTCCTGGAAAAATGGGCAAGAAAGCTTTAGAGATGGTGGAAAAAACTGAAAAAGTTGGTATTGACTTTGATGCTATAAAAAGTGTTAATCCTCTACCTAAAACAACTATAAAAGGTGTAGCTCTAGAAAAACCATTATTTGCATATTCTGGTGCTTGTGCAGGATGTGGAGAAACTCCATATATTAAAATGTTAACACAAATTCTTGGAGAAAAATTAGTAATTGCTAATGCTACAGGTTGTTCAAGTATTTATGGAGGCTCAACTCCATCAACACCTTATAGCATCCCTTGGGCAAACTCACTATTCGAAGATAATGCTGAATTTGCTTTAGGTATTCATATTTCTTACAAACAAAAAAGAGATAGAATAAAGCATATAATAAAAGAAACTATAAATTCTGTTGATGAAGATATAAAAGAATTATTCACAAGATGGTTAGAAAATGAAAATGACTTTGAAATAACTAAAGATGTTAAAGAAAAATTACAAGATAAATTAATACCAAAAGAATTAAATGATTTAATTGATTATATTCCTGCTAGAACTATCTGGGCAATCGGTGGAGATGGCTGGGCATATGATATTGGATACGGAGGCCTTGACCATGTACTTCATTCTAATGAAAATATTAAAATATTAGTATTAGATACAGAAGTTTATTCAAATACTGGAGGTCAATCAAGTAAATCAACCAAACTCGGGGCAGTTGCTGAATTTGCTAACTTTGGTAAAAGAACTGTGAAAAAAGATTTATTTAAGATAGCATCGTGCATACCAAATTGTTATGTAGCATCCATTTCACTCGGAGCTAACATGATGCAAGCAATCAAAGCTTTCAACGAAGCTGAAGCTCATGAAGGACCAGCAATCATAATTGCTTATTCACCATGCATTGAACATGGAATTAAAACTGGTATGACCACATCAAGTGAAGAACAAAAACTAGCAGTAGAATGTGGATACACAATTCTAATGAGATATGATGGAAAATATCATATTGACTCAAAAGAACCAGACTTTAGCAAATATGAAACATTCTTAGATAATGAAGTAAGATTTAATGCCTTAAAAATAAAAGATAAAGAGTTAGCATCTAAATTACTTGAAAGTCAAAAAGAAAATGCTAAAAACAGGTATGAATATTACAAGAAAATAAGTGAATAAAATCACTTATTTTTAAATACAAAAAAAAGTGGAGATTTCCGAAGAAATCTCCTAAAAGAATAAAAAGGGGTTGACTAGTGTGATACTAGCACCAATTCGCCTTCTTTAAGTGAATTGGTGATTACTATCTTAATCGAAAAAGTGCAATTTGTCAAGCTATTTTTGCAAATTTTTGATATAATTATTAAGGAGGTATTTATGAAGTTAGAACAACTACCTAAAATTGGTCCCAAAACCATAAATATTTTAAATAAAATTAACATAAATACAGTTGAAGATTTACTAACATATTATCCATATCGTTACAATGTTATTAAATTTATAAACATAGATGAAGCAAATGAAAATATGATTTGTTATATCAAAGCCAAAGTTTTAAGTGTTCCTAAAGTTGCATATATAAAGAAGAATTTTAATCGCCTAGATTTTATTGCATCAAACAGCAACCAAGATTTCAAAGTCACTATTTTTAATCGTGCTTATTTAAAACAAAGTCTAACTTTAGATAAAGAAATAGTTTTAATTGGTAAATTTTCCAAACTAAAAAACATTTTTGTTGCTAATGATATTAAATATAATATGCATGAAGAACGTATTGAACCAATATATCATTTAACAGAAGGTTTAAAAAACTCTAGTTTAGAAACAATGATATCTAATGCTTTAAAAGAAAATATATCTTTAAATGATTATATACCATCTTATTTATCAGAAAAATATCATTTCTTAAATAAAGATGAAGCGATTAGAAAAATTCATCAACCAGAGAGTCCTAGTGATATAAAAAATAGTATGTTAAAACTCATATATGAAGAATTATTTATTTATACGTTTAAAATAAACTATTTAAAAAGTATTAATAAAGTAACTAATGGTTTACCAAAGAAATTTGATGAAACCCAAATACAAGATTTTTTATCAAGCTTAAATTTTGAATTAACAAAAGACCAATTAACAACTATTGAAGATATCCTAAAAGATATGAAAGAAAATAAAAGAATGAATAGATTAGTTCTTGGGGATGTGGGTTCAGGAAAAACAATTGTAGCATTTGTTGCTATTTTAGCAAATTACTTTTCTGGTTATCAATCAACATTTATGGCTCCAACAGAAATTCTTGCTAAACAGCATTTCACATCTATCAAAGAATATTTTAAAGAATATGATATCAATATAGCTTTATTAACAGGAAATTTAACTAAAAAACAAAAAGAAAATATATATAACCAAATTAGTAATGGAAAAATCGATATTGTAATTGGTACCCATGCATTATTAAATGATAATTTAAATTTTCAAAATTTAGGTTTAGTTATCACTGATGAACAACATCGTTTCGGAGTTAATCAAAGAAATTTACTTCAAAACAAAGGCTTAAATGGTGGGGCTGATGTCCTTTATTTATCAGCAACTCCAATTCCTAGAACATATGCTTTAACTATCTACGGTGACTTAGATTTATCTCAAATAAAGACAAAACCAAATATCAGAAAAGAGATAATTACTAAAATAGCCAGTGAACAAAACATTAAAGAAGTTTTATTTAAAATGTATGAAGAATTGAAGTTAAACCATCAAATATTTGTTGTATCTCCTTTAATTGAACAAAATGATGAACTAAACATAAATAGTGTTATTGAACTAAAAGAAAAACTAAACAAAGCATTTAGTAACAAAGTTAGAATTGAAATTCTTCATGGTAAATTAAAACAAAAAGAAAAAGATGAACTTATGAAAGCGTTTCAAGAAAATAAGATAAACATATTAATATCAACAACAGTTATTGAAGTAGGAATAGATATTCCTAATGCTTCAATGATGGTAATTTATAATGCTGAAAGATTTGGTCTTGCAACACTTCACCAACTTCGAGGTCGTGTAGGTAGAAGCAATATTCAAAGTTATTGTTATTTAGTAACAAATAATAGTAATAATGAAAGATTAAAAGTAATGGAAAAATCATCAGATGGCTTTTATATTGCAGAACAAGACTTTAAGCAACGTGGTCAAGGAGACCTTTTCGGTGTAAAACAAAGTGGAGATATGTCATTTAAAATTGCTGATTTAAAAAGAGACTTTAGCATATTATCTCAAGCTAACATTGATGCAGAAAATTTCCTAGTAAGTAAAAAATATCAAGAATATGAATATTACAATAATATTATAAAAGAAATAGACTTTTTAGATTAAAGAGGATAGTAATGATAAGCATCACAAAATTAAAAGACATAAGTTATACCTTTAAAAAGTTTATGTAATTTTGCAGATTATTTTAATTATTCTATTGATTACGTTTTAGAATTAACAAATATAAGAAAAAATCCAAATTTAATTAAAGAATTAGATTTAATTAGACTTGGAAAAAATATCAAAAGGATAAGATTACAAAACACAAGCTTGTATAACTAGATATGAAAAAGGTTTAATATGTATTTCAACTTATAATCTATACAAATTATCAAAAGAATTTAAAATATCTTCATCAAAATTATGTGGAAAAGTAAAAAGTCGTTAAAATGTTAACGATTTTTTTAAAATTAAAAAGCGGACCTCTCTAAGAGGTCCTTCAGGGGGTTTTGGTTGATCTCTTCACATTGAGATTCGTAAGAGAGATCAGGTTATTAGCATGACTTGTATCATGCTAGTATAATCTTAATATTTTTTTTGAAGTTTGTCAATAACTTTTTATAATAATTTTAAAATTTTACAAAATAACTTTTTTATCTTGCATCATATAGCAAACATATGTTATTATATAAATGCGGGGTAAAATCAAAAATAAAGGAAGAAATTATGATATTAAATGTAAGTGGAAGAACAGATATAATTGCATTTTATGAAAAGTGGTTTATGAATAGATTAAATGCTGGTTTCGTTGATGTAAGAAATCCCTTTAATCCTAAACTTGTAAGTAGAATTAACTTTAGTGATGTTGATTTAATTTTATTTTGTACTAAAAACCCAATTCCAATATTAAATGATTTAGACAAAATAAAAATTCCTTTTATATTTCATGTTACCATAACACCTTATAAAAATGATATTGAACCAAATGTTATATTAAAAACAGAAATAATAAATGCTGTTAAAAAAATATCTACAATTATAGGAAAAGATAATATTTACATAAGATATGACCCCATTTTTCTAAGTGATAAATACAATATTGATTATCATATTAAAGCTTTTAACAAGTTATGCACATTATTAAAAGAATATGTAAATACTATAATTGTTTCTTTTCTTGATGAGTACAAAAATGTTTTAAAAAATAAAAATATTTTAAAATATCGTCCGTTTACTGAAAATGACTATAAAATAATCGGTGAAAATTTTAGTAATATAGCAAGGACTAATAACATGGTAGTACAAACTTGTTTTGAAGATAGAAACTTAACAGAATATGGATTTAAAAAAGGAGAATGTTTATCACATGAACTTGCATATAAACTTACTGGTAAGACTTATAAATCATGGAAAGCTAGAAAAGAAAGAAAATGTGAATGTGTAGAAATGGCAGATATCGGATGTTACAATTCATGTAAACATTTTTGCAAATATTGCTATGCAAATTATGATGAAAAAATGGTTAATGAAAACTTTAAAAATCATGATGTAAATTCATCTCTTTTATGTGGAATTTTAAAAAAAGATGATATAATAAAAGTAAGAAATAAGTAAATGCACTTAAAAGTTGATAGAAAATAACAAGCAAATAAAATATAATTAAATAACGAAAGGAAAATAAATATGAAATTTGGTGAAAATTTAAAAAACATTAGAAAACAAAAAAATATTTCTCAAGAAGAATTAGCAGAAAAACTTGGAGTATCAAGACAAAGTATATCAAAATGGGAAACGGGGGAAAACTTTCCTAGCATGAACAACATTATGTGTTTATGCGATATATTTAAGTGTAAAATAAATGATTTAGTCCATGAAGATTTTACAGATATAGACTCTTTAGATAGTGAAATAAAAGAAAGTGTCGTAAAGTTTAAAAAAGAAAAACAAATAAAAGTAAAGTTAATAAGTAAAATAATTTATGTATTAGCAAATATAATTAATAAAATATTTATTGGTGTATCTGTTTTAATAAGCATAATAATTCTTGCTTTACCATTTGTATCTAAATCTTTAAGAATTGAAGATACTGACATTTACATGTTAAATATTAGAGTGGGTGATATTACAACAAATGGTGAACTTGCTAATGAGTATTTAAATAGTCACAGTATTACAGAAATTATATTTTATGTAGAAATTATTTTACTTGGTGTTTTAATAAGTATAATTTGTATTGCCAAAGTATTTGAATGTTTATATAAATTATTCTTTAACATTCATAATGGAGATACACCATTTACTTTAGAAAATATAAATTGTATTAAAAAAATATCTTATTTTATAATATTTTATGTTGTATTTAGTTTTATTTATGGTCTTATGTGTGGCATTATAATGAAAATAGATTTTAAGGCTGAACTAGAATTATCAGATATTGTTTATGCTTTAATAATTTATAGTATTTCATTTATATTTGAATATGGATATGAACTTCAACTAGATAGTAAAAGTAAAATGTACGAAAATTAATTTGACAATACCCTCATTTAGTGTTAAAATATAGCTCTAATCGGGGGTTTTAAAATGGATGTAAATACATTTTTCTTACTTTTCGGAGGTATTAAAGCATATGCAATGTTTTTAGCAGATTGCTTTATGGGTCAAAAAAAAGTATCAGATTTTATCTTACAAGAAAACTTTTTTTACATGGCTAAATTTAGTTTAGCAATATGTTGTTTGTTAGTTGTAAAAGATGAATTAATTGAAGGCTCAAAAAACAATTTTATTTGTAAAACAATTGATGAAGGTATTCTAAATTGTGTTGATAAAGTTGCCACAAAAACAAAAGATGGTTTTGAAATAGATGGTTTTACATTTAAAAATCCTGAAGAAATAGTGGGACTAATTAGAAATAAACTAGCACATGGAGAATTTATAATAGATTTAGAAAATAAGAAAGTTTCATTTAAACTTGAAAATTCTATGATGTCTCTAGGAATGACTAATGTTATAAATATGATTTCTAAGTCTATGGACATTTATCATTTAAATTCATCAAATACTGAATATAAAAATGATATTGTAGTAATTAATAAAAATGATAAAACTAGAACTAAATCATTAAAAACTAAAAGTGAAATAAAAGGTTTTTTAAGAACATTTAGTAGAATGCGTTTTAGTTTTAAAAAACATGATGATGGACTTTTAAACGATGAAATGGCTAAAACAGTAGACATGGTTATAAGTGATTATGAAGCTGATTTTCCTTTAGATTTACTTGTAAAAGCTAAAAAGAAATTTGCTCAAAAAGGATACTCTTTTGATTGGGAAAAAACTTCATTAAAAGATGATTTAATTGAAGATATAACTAATTATGTTTATTATAACTATCCTAAAGATATACCTTATGAATATCAAATAAGATTTATGAAAAAAGATTTAGAAAGTAGATTAAATCCCAAAAAGCATTTAGTAAAATCTTTTCAAAAAAATATGATGTTACTAGAGATTGCTTATAAAAAACAAACTGTTAATTATGGAGAAATTCTTGAAGAATATCAAAAAAATTGTAGTTATGATACAATTGGTTTAGAAGAATTAGCTACCACAACTTTTGCTCTTTTTGAAGCCATGTTTTCTTATGGAAATGATAAATTTTTAGAAAATAGTAATGAATACACCTTTTTACCAAGTGATGGCTTAGATTACAGCACTCTTGATTTAAGTCCAATAAATGTCCTATATATAAATAAGGATAATGGATTTAAAAATAGTCTTCAAATAGAATTTACAAGTAAGAAGAAAAGAATTACAGAAATTGATGCTAAAATTTCTAAAAATGAACAAAGTTTAGCGCAAGTAACTAAAAGTGGTAATTTAAAAGCTAAAGCTATATTAGAAAGTAACTTACAAAAATCATATCAAGAAAGAGATAGACTTTATGAAGAATTAAAAACCTTACTTATAAGGTTAAATGAAATAAATCTTTATGAGAAATTTAATGAAAGTCACTTAAAAAATAAAGCAATAATTAATGGTATAAGAAATAGTATTTCTCATGGTAATTATAAAATAGAAACTGTTGATAATCGTATTTGTAAAATAGTTTTTGAAGACATTTATGAAGGAGTTCTAACATTTAAATGTGAAGTTCCAATCACAGATTTTATTAACATGATTTATACAAATGAAGAACCAATTAAAGAATTCTTAAAAAAAGATGAAATTCTAAGAAGAATATTAATATAAAGTGGATAAAACCACTTTTTTTGTTAAAAATAAAAGTGTGATAATTATGGTATTAAAAGATTTAATTATAGTATTTTTAATTTTACTAACAATTATTTTATATTTATTTAAAAAGAAAAATTATTTATTATTTATTCCATTCTTACTATGTTTTATTCATATAAAAGTAAGTAATGAAAACATATTATTTAAAATAGTTTATCTAACAGCATTTCTATCTATAATTATATCTTTAACAAATAAAATGTTGATAAAAAAGACTTTATCAACAATTATTATAATTATTTTAGTAAGTTATCCAATAACCACTCTTAAAATAAATAATTATGCGTCCTTAAATTATATTGTAGCTTTTAACAAATTACATGAAACTTTAAAAGAAAACTATGTTTTAAATGAACATAAAGAAATTAACTATGATAACTTATATCAAAAATATAAAAAAGAATTTAAAAATATAAATAATGAAATAAAATATTATCAAGTATTAGAAAACTATTTAAATGAATTTTATGATGCTCACATTGGTATAAAAAGTTTAACTAATAATTCTAATCTAGAAGAAGCAAAAGAAAAATTTTATAATAGATATTATGGTTTTAGTTTAAGTTTATTAGATAATATGACTTATGTAGCAACAAGTGTTTCCCCGGAAAGTACGGCATATAAAGCTGGTATCAGAGATGGATTTATCATAACTAAATGGAATGGTAATAATATTTCTGATGAGATAAAAAATCTAAAGTATCTAAGTGTTTCCCTACCCAATATATCTAATAAAAATGTCTTAAATTATTATATCCCCATTTATTTATCTGGAAGAGGTAATGAAGAAAATGAAATAACTTTTATTAATAATGAAGGAAAAGAACAAGTTATCAAATTAAAATCAATTGGTAATGGTTATAAATACATAAAAGAAAATATTAAAAAGTTTACCAAAAGTAATGATGAAGAAAATTTTACTTATAAACTGTTGGGAGTTACATCTTACCTAAAAATAACAAATGAAAAAGATAGTATAAAATATGTTAAAAACAAAATGAATAATATTGTTGATAATATAAATAAGGATAATGCTAAAAATTTAATATTAGATTTAAGAAACAATGAAGGGGGCAGTGACATTGTAGGAAGTGTTATTGCAAGTTTTTTTAGTACACAAGATTACCTTTATATTAAGGAAAGTATTTTAAAAGATAATAAATTAAAAAAGATAAATGAAATATATGCAAACGGTTATAAAAAGATAAATATTCCAACCATTATATTAGTTAATGGTAACACTAAGAGTGCTGGAGAAATACTTGCATATAACTTACAAAATGAAGAAAACATACTTGTGGCAGGATTAACCAGTACAAATGGCAGCATATCAACAGTTAAAAAGAAAATAATTATGCCCCATAATCTAATAATTTCCATTCCAACCATTGCTATTGGAAAAAAAGATGACATTATAATTGATAGTAACAATGAAAGAAATGGAGGATTAAAATTAAATATAAAAATACCTATAAATAGTAAAACAATAAATGATATTTTCAATGAAAATTATGAATACGAAGTAGAATATTTGTTAAATTATCAAAAAAATATTTAAATTTTTCAAAAATAGTGTATAATTAATACTAAGGAGGGCAACATGGGTAATAGTATTAGTTATGTTTTACTAGCGTTATTAATTTTTGTCATTAGTTTACTTATTTATTTTTTAATCAAATGGGCAGTTCGTGAAGGCATCAAAGAAGCATACCATGACATAACAGGAAAAACAACTTATGAAGATAAGAAAAATATAAAAATGGCAAAAGAAATTAAAGAAGGTATTAAAGAAGTTGCTAAGAAAAGAACTAGCAAGAAAAAGTAATACCTTTTTCTTTACACAAATTTGACAAAAATTACAATTTGTGATAAAATATAGCTAACTAAGGGGGATAAAAAATGGTTGTGACTAGTAAAAATTTACTTTCTCTTTTAAATAGCTCTAAAATAAGTTATAAAGAAAAAGCAGAAATAATTAAAAAATATGATAAATTATTAAGAAAAAATTTACAAAATACCAGTGAAGATGTTTTAGTAAACCTTCTTTTTAGTACCCAAGTACCTAAAAGTGCTAAAAAAGTAATATCTCAAGTAATAGATAGTAAATCTAGAGATTTTGTATGTTTGAACAACTTTGAAAATGTGTTTAAAAAATATACTAATTTTAAAGAAAGTGACCTTTATAAAGCTCATTATCCTCATATTTTAAAAAGACACATTATAATAGATTTATATAATGATATTTTAAGTGTCTTAGAAAACCCAAAAAAAGATAAAAAATTAAAACAATTAATAATTTATTATGGTGTTGATAAATCTTTACTAGCAGAATTTCTATCCACATCTAGTAATGAAGATTTAATCAAGTTTTGTCTAGAAACTAAATTTACTAACATAGATAATATTGCTTATGTTTTATATAGTGAAAAACTAAGTTTAGAACAAAAAGAAGACATCATTAAAAGATTTGTAAGTGAATTTAATATTCTAGAAATATTAAAAAGCCCATCAACTGAAGAAGTAAAAAATAAAATAATTGAATTAAAAAGTAATGAGTTAGAATTAAAACTTAAAAATATTAATGAAAAAGAGTTAATTGATTTAATAACAACCAGTGAAAACTATCCCAAAGTAGTTTATGACATGTTAATAAGAAAAAAAACAGACATGTTACTTTCTGTTATTCAAAAAATGTCTTTCGAAGACTTTAAAAAAACATTAATTAAAATTAAAGATGCAAAAATTTCAACCATAATTATTAAAAATTTCCCATTAAAAACTAAATTAGTTTTATCATTAACTAGTGATATAAATGTCTTATCATGGATATATAATGATGCAATTTCTGCTGATATCAAAGAATTTATCTTGGATAAAAAAGAAAAAGATTTAAAATCCGCTATTAAATCTAGAAGTTTAAGTAGTTTAAAAATATGTTATTTAAGAAATTCCCAAAACATTCCTTTAAAAGTTCAAAAACTAATAATTGAATTAAAGGATGAAGAATTAAAACTTGATTTAAATAAGAAACCATCATCAATTATAATATCAGAAATTTTATATGGTAACTATTGTGATTTATATAAATCATTTATTATAAAAAATGGTAATTATGATGTAGAATTATTACTTGAAAAAAGTAATGAAGAATTAACTATTTTAGTTTTTGAAACCTTAAAAGACAGAATTAAAACTTATTTAAATAAATTAACTATGTTAGAACTAACAACTCTAGATTATTTTAAAACACCATATTCTAAAGAACTAGCAGTGACACAAAATAAATATTTAATTTTATCTAAGATAAATAATACTAGCCAAGAAGAATTATATACATACTTAAAATCTTTAGAAACACATCGTGAAATAAAGAAATTAATCTTAAAAAGTATGAATATAAATGAAGATGATTTAGATAATTGTGTAGAATTAATTAAATATAATGACATTGATTTAGTAATTAAAAATTATAATAAAATAAAAAGTTTTATAAATAAATCAGGTATTCCTTTTGATGCTTTTATTCAATATGGTTGTGGCAGTGAAAACTATAAAAGCTGGTTTAATAAAGTACTTGAGATAATTGAATTTAACAAAGAAGAAGACTTTTATTCCGCAGTTAAATATTTAATGAGTGAATTATATCATGAAGACCAAAGTAAAGAAAATATAGTTTATAGTATTATAAATTATCTATCAATAATAGATGCTTTTAAAGATTGTTATTATTTAATAATGAATTTAGTAAATAATAATGTCTTACTAACTAAAGATGATTGTGATAACTTAAAAAGATTATTTGCATCAAGTTATAGTAAGAAAAATGAAGTAAGAGTTTTAGATGATATCAAATCCATAAGATTTAAAATACTAGAACAATATAAAGATGTAATATTAAATTCAAGTTCTATTAAAGAATTAAAAAATATATTTATGGAAGTAATCTGTGGAAATGCTAGTAAATCATTAGAATATATCGGTGGTTCAAAAACATTAATTACTTTAAAAGAGCTAGATAAAGAAAATGAGAAGATTTGTTTATTTATTGATGAATTGTTAAAGTTTTCTAAAGTAATTGAAGCAATAGAAAATACCAATAATATTGAAGGTTTGCGAAATATTTTAAAATACTTTATTATTGATAAACCAGATAACTTACTTATACTTGAAGCATCATTTATTAATTTTAAGAAAGATTTACAAAAATTATTTGAAATAGATGCTAAAATTAATTTAACTTCATTAGATAGCGATGTTACCAAAAGTTTAGTTAATGAAGAATTATCTTCCAAATATGGTACAATAGTATATGATTTTTCTAAGGTTAATTACTGTTTATATGCACACATTTTAAGTAGAAGTGAAAAAGTTGAAGATTTAATAAATGGTAATTCTCATAGTAAAGCAAACTTCTTATCAGTAAGTCCGATAAGTTTTCTTGGAGAAAAGTTCTATTTTGATAGAACATCAACAACATTTGCTATTGATAAAATTCCAACTGGTAGTTTTATTCATAGTTCTCTAGTAAATATGAGTACAAATTTTAGGATAACTAATAACTCTGGAGAAGTAAAAGAATTACATCGAACTGAAAGAGGAATATTAGAAACAAGTGCAGTAACTGCAGCAAATTCTGAAGTGTTATTATATCGTGATGGCATAAAAATGAGTGGAATTATTTTACCTGGAGGAAGAATTCCAACCCTTGAAGAAATAACATTAGCTAAAGAATATAACTTACCATTTATTATAACTCAGGAAGTAATGACTTCAATACCTAATGTTAAAAAGGTATTTAGTTTAAATGATATTGACTTTGAGTTTACAAAAATACCAAAAGAATTAGAAGAAATATTAACATCCTTAACAATGGTTAATGTTAATAAAACTTCAAGTATTTATACGGGAAGAGAAATCGCTATAATTACTGATGCTCATTCATTATATGAACCAACTTTAGCAGTATTAGAAAACATTAGAAAAAATGGTATCAAAGAGATATATTCACTTGGGGATAATGTTGGAGTAGGGCCAAATCCTCATGAAGTATTAGGGTTATTTGAAGATTATAATGTAACATCTATCGCTGGTAATAGTGAGTATTATAATACGTTAGGAATAATGCCATTTATATATTTTGATAAAGAAAAAAGTGAAAACCAAGAATGGACTTATAATAAGTTAAGTGCTAGTGACCTTGAAACTTTAAAAATGTATAAACCATCAATTGACTTAGAAGTTGGTACCCAAAAAGTTGCATTATGCCACTTTGCTAATGATATTCGTTGGGATTATATGGGGGAAAACTCTACCTGGGCATATCAAAGAAACTTCAAAAGAGGTAAAACATCACAACAATTCTTATATACTAATAGTGATGATGCAAAATTAAAGATAGAAAGATCAATTGCAGGAAAAGATAAAAATGATTTAAGAATTAAAGGTTTCCTTGATGCTTTAGAAAATCCTTTATTCGAAGGCAAAAAAACAACTGATTATGATGCCATTATTCAAGGACATGTTCACTTTCATATAAGTGATAGACTATTTAATACTAAAATTGAAACACTTAGAGCAATTGGCATGGGATATGGTAAAGACGATTTAGGAAATGCTTGTTATTATGTTTTAAAAGAAAAATGTGATGGAACATTTGAAATTGAAAAAAGATTAGTTGAGTTTAATAGAAATGTTTTACTAGCAAATATCGTATCAAGTGATATGCCTCACAAAGAAAAAGTATTGAAATTTGTAAAATGGTAAAAATATAATAATAATATTTTAATAAAAAGCTAAACTTATAATAAAGGAGTTGATAAAATATTGACAAATTTTATAAAAAGTGTAGAATATTATATTAACTTGTGTTATTATTTAATTAAGGATAGCAATGATTTGGAGGTGAAAAATATGATTGGAACTATGCCAAGTTTATATAATCAAGTGGTAGAAAAAGGTGCAGTTAAAAAAGAAAAAATGACTTTAATAAAATGTATTTCGTGTTATAGAAACTTAAGAAAGTTAGCAAAAAAAGCTGACTTAGACAAGTATTTAGAAACAAATAAAGAAGTATTAGATGGTCAAACTGTCATCAAAAATACCAGAATTCAACCAGAAATCATATTTTATTACTTCATTAATAAATCTAAAGAAATAGAAGATTCCCAAAAAGTTATGAAAATGATAAAAGAAAATTATCCATCTTTAGATGATGAAAAAATTCTAATGTCATTTCTATATGTTATTAAAACTAAAGGAATCAGGGCATTCTTATAGATGAAATTTTTACTTGATGAAAATATTCCTAAAGAGTTAGGAAATTTTCTAAAAAATAAAGGTTTTAAAATTGAATTAATAAATAGTAACAAACACAAGGGAAAAAGTGATAAAGAAGTCTTTGAATATGCTGTAAAAAATGGTTATACAATTATAACATTTGATGCTGATTTTTGTTCTTTTAAAAAATTATTTCATTGTGGAATAATAAAATTAAATGGTAAATTAAATAATCCAGAAGAACCTTTAATGAAAGCTATTAATTATTATAAAGATAAAGATATGAAAGATTTATTTATTCAAGTAGATTCATCCTCTAAAATGGTTGAGGAAAGTAAAAAATATAGTAAAAAGAATGTTTTTAAACAATTTAGAAAGATGCCAATTAAATTAAAAATATTTATTTAGAAATAAAAATGTAGTATAATAATTCTAGGAAAGAGGTGCAATAATGGAAGATAAAGAAAAGATAGAAACTTGCAATTGTGGTTGTGAATGTGAAGAATGCAATTGTGATGAATCTTGCGAATGTGAATGTGGTTGTGAAGATTGTGAATGTAGCGAATGCTGTGATTGCGAAGAATGCAGCTGTGAAAATTGTGAATGTTAAATAAATAAAGAGTTCCAATTCAGGAACTTTTTTGTTATAAAAACTACTAAATAATTGCTTTTATCTTATATTTACTGTATAATAAATCCAATTAGAAACGAGGTTGTATATGGAGTTAATTTTAGTGGAAGCATTAAAAACAATTTTTAGACCACAAGTCCTAATTATGATAATACTTTGCATATTAATGGATGTTTATTATAAAAAGTTTATTGGGATGGCTGGAGAATTTTGGGTAAAAAGAGAATTGAAAAAATTATCAGATGAGTATTTAGTTATTAATGACATAATGATAAAAACAAAAGATGGAATCACTCATCAAATAGATCATGTTGTTATTTCTAAATATGGTATTTTTGTTATTGAGACAAAACAATATAATGGTTATATAAAAGGAAATGATTATGACAAAAGATGGTTGATAAAAAATGGAAAGAAAAAAATCTATGTTAATAATCCACTTCATCAAAATTATGGTCATGTTAAATCATTAGAAGAAATTTTAAACTTACCTGAAGAAAATTTTATATCTTTAGTATGCATACCAAGCAGAGCAATATTATCTGTTAAATCAAATAATGTAACTAGAATATATGATTTGTTGGATAAAATAACTTCATATAAGGAAGAAGTTATTGGAAATCCAAATGAATTATATGAAATTATAAATAATTTAAATATAACAGATAAAGCCGAAAGAAAAGTTCATGTTAAAAATGCTAGAGAAATAAAAAGCAATAAAGATGAAGAATTAAAAAACAAATGTCCAAAATGTGGAGGAGAACTTATCAAAAGAAATGGAAAATATGGAGAATTTATGGGATGCTCTAATTTTCCAAAATGTAGATATATAGCAAAATAAAAAATAAATAGTAAGGTGAGATTATGGCAATTTATACAATAAAAGGTACATTAAAACAACGTATATTTAATAAACTAATTTGTATTGCTTCGGATATAGACAATATGGTGTCAAAGTTAAAAGTATACAGTAAAAAATTAAAATATTGTAATATAACTAGAATAGAGTATTCATTTATGGAAACACCAGAGTTTATTTTTGAAAATATGTGTATTGATAAAGATTTAATTAGTAAAAGAAAATTTAATAGAATTATTAGTGTATTGGAAAAAAATGATGTATTAAAATGGAAGAAGAACTATATATCTAAAAATATATATTATGATGGCTGTGAATGGAGTTTGAAGATAACATTTAATGATGGAGAAATTTTTGAAGTATACGGAGATATAACATTTCCAAAACAATTTGAGCCAGTTTATGATATGTTTAAAGAATATATTATTACATCAGAAGATGCAGAACTAAATATTAAAATTATTAATAAATGGTTTAAAAGTAATAATTAATAATTTTAGTGAAATCAAGGATAATGCAAGAAAAAGATAATAGAAAAATTAAAGAAATCAAAGTTAGATGAAAATGCTATAAAGATATTATTAAATTAACAAATATCAATGATTATGAAAAATTATCAAACATTAGAAAAATAGTAAAGATAACAACTGCAGATTTGAAGTAATAGAAAACACATTAAGTAAAGAATATGTTTATGGAAATATTCATTGTCTTTTTTTGTAATAGTTTAAATATATTTTTAGAAAAAGCTGATGTCAAATAATAATAGGCGATTACATAATAGCTTTAATATGTCATGAATATAGAAAGTTATATAAATTCAATGATGTTAAATATAGAAATATAACTAATTATTAATATAATTTAGAATTTTTTTAATGCTAATTTGTCAATAAATATCAAAATTTGTCAAATTATATGATATAATAATTTATATTATAGATAATTTAGGAGGATATTATCATGAATGATATAGTGTACATTATACAAAATGCAACTATTGAACAACTTAAAACAGAAATAGACAAAGTCTCATTTACCTATAAAAACTTAAAAGATATTAGTGAAGGGTAAAAAATGATAGACAATTGAATTAAATAAGAATAGTGTTGAAGATACAGTTAAGCATGCTTTGCTTATTTACTGTATACATAAAATAAAAGGTGGTAAGTAATATGAACAATAAAAAAGAAAAAGAAAGAGAAGAATTACATAAAACAATTTGGAAAATAGCAAATGAACTAAGAGGTTCGGTAGACGGATGGGATTTTAAACAATATGTATTAGGTTTACTATTTTATAGATTTATATCTGAAAATATAGAAAACTATGTTAATGAAAATCAAAGAAAAGCGGGTGTAGTAAATTTTAAATATAGAGATATTTCTGATGAAGAAGCTTTATTAGGTAAAAGTCAAATACTTGAAGAAAAAGGTTTCTTCATTTTACCAAGTGAATTATTTTGCAATATAAGAAAAGGCGCAGATAAAAATGAAAATCTAAATGTTGTAATTTCAAATGTATTTAATAATATTGAATCATCAGCAAGAGGAACAGCATCAGAAGATGATGTTAAAGGTCTATTTGACGACTTTACAGTGGATAATAAACTTGGTGCTACAGTTGATGAAAGAAATGCTAAATTAGTCAAGTTGATAAATTTTATTGGAAATTTAGCTATGAGTAATTATCAAGAAAATACAATTGACTTATTTGGAGATGCATATGAATATTTGATGACAATGTATGCTTCAAATGCTGGTAAATCCGGAGGAGAATTTTTTACTCCTCAAGAGGTTGGAGAGTTACTTGCAAGAATAGTAATAATGGATAAAACATCTGTCAATAAAGTGTACGATCCTTGTTGTGGGTCTGGTGGTTTATTGCTTAAGTTTGCAAAAGTATTAGGAAAAGAAAATGTAAGAGATGGATTTTTTGGTCAAGAAAACAATTTAACAAGTTATAATTTAGCAAGAATTAATATGTTCTTACATGATATTAATTATAATAAGTTTGATATTGCTTATGGTGACACATTGCTACATCCTGTACATTGGAATGAAGAACCATTTGATGCTATAGTTTCTAATCCTCCTTATTCACATCCGTGGGATGGAAAAAGTAATTCGATTCTTATTAATGATGAAAGATTTGCTCCAGCAGGTGTGTTAGCTCCGCAATCTAAAGCAGATTTAGCGTTTACCATGCATATGTTATCGTGGCTTTCACCTATAGGTACGGCTGCTATAGTTGAGTTTCCAGGTGTTCTTTATAGAGGAGGAGCGGAACAAAAAATAAGAAAGTATATGATTGATAACAACTTTGTAGACACAATCATCCAATTACCTTCAGATTTATTCTTTGGAACACCAATAGCAACCTGTATTTTAGTCTTAAAGAAAAACAAATCAGATAATAACGTTTTATTTATAGATGCATCTAATGAATGTGTTAGAAATACTAATAAAAATAAATTATCAGATGAAAATATTAATAATATAATTAGTTTGTTAAAAGAAAGAAAAAATGTTGAAAATAAATCCTATTTAGCTACTTATGAAGAGATTAAAGAAAATGATTATAATATATCAGTTAATTCATATTTAAAAGCAAATATTGAGGATAATACAATTGATATAGAAGAAGTAAATAGAAAACTTGCAGAAATTGTACCGAGACAACGAAAAATAAGAGAAGAACTAGAAAAAATAATCAAAGAACTTGAGGTTGATTATCATGAGTAGGATTAACGATTTAATAAAAGAAATGTGTCCTAATGGGGTTGAATATGTAAAACTTGAGGAATTAGTAGATTACATACAACCAGCTAAATATATTGTTAAGAGCACTAATTATGATATAAAGTATGATGTACCAGTTTTAACAGCAGGACAAACATTTATTTTGGGCTATACCAATGAGAAAGATGGTATTTATTATGCTAGTGCTGATAACCCTGTAATTATATTTGATGATTTTACAACGAGTAATCATTGGGTAGATTTTAATTTTAAAGTTAAATCATCTGCAATGAAAATACTTATTTCTAAAACTGATAATCTATTTAAGTATATTTATTATTGCATAAGTAATATTGATTATGTTCCAAAGGAACATTCAAGACAATGGATACAAGTGTATAGTCAATTTCAAATTCCGTTACCCCCTTTAAAAGTACAAGACGAAATAGTTAAAATTCTTGATAAACTTGGCGAACTAGAAGCGGAGTTAGAAGCGGAGTTAGAAGCGAGAAAGAGTCAATACGAGTTTTGGCGTGGTCAGATGTTTAAACATAAAGGAAATTCTAAAATATCAGATTTATTTAAGAGAGTTAAAGGAACTCCAATAACTGCTGGAAAAATGAAAGAAATAGAAGATCCTGATGGCAAAATAAGAATATTTGCTGGTGGACAAACAGCTGTTAATGCTAATCTTGAGGATATTCCTAAGGCAAATATTATTGATTATCCATGCGTAATAGTGCAATCTCGTGGATTAATTGATTTTGTTTATTACGATAAACCTTTTACATTCAAAAATGAAATGTGGGCATATACTTGTAATAATCAAGTAACTATTAAGTATTTATATTATTATTTAAAAAATAATGTTAATCATTTTAGAAAAATTGGCACGCAAATGGGTTCAATGCCTCAAATATCATTGCCTGTTACTGAAAAGTTTGAAATATATTTACCTTCATTGGAAGAGCAGAAAAAGATAGTAAATATTTTAGATAAATTTGAAAAATTAATAAGCGACATTTCAATTGGTCTTCCTGCAGAAATAGAATTAAGAAAAAAACAGTATGAATACTATCGAAATAAACTATTAAGCTTTGAGGAATTAAATTATGAAACTGTTGCTTGATAACGATTTAAATAACAAATTAAGGGAAGCTGTTAACAGCGATGATTTATTTTGGAAGGATCCAGTACAGAAAGAAAATTGGGATCTTATATGTGCGGCGATGGATAGACTTGATACATCAATTGACTATATAAATAGTCATTCTGATTATTCAAAGAATGAAAATGATATTATTTTATTCTTTGTACATGTCAGTATAATTAAAGATGCAATTTATCAAGTGTCCAATTCTTTAAAAATTGATTGTTCTAATAAAGAAAATATTTTTTATAAATATACAAAAGATTATGAAATTTTCAAAAACATTGAAGAATATGAGAATTACAGGAATAGCAAAAATGCTGCCGATGATCAGTTTTATGAATATTTAAGATCGTTAGTATTTGCGCATCCTGCTGAAACATCTTGGTCTATACCAAATAGGATTCAAAATGAAATACAATATTCACCATATTTATTAAGTAGTACTTTGCAATTTCATTGTGACTATAAAAATCCAATTGGTGTCCAAATTTATAGCAATAAAAGGGACACATCTCATATATGTTTAGATTTTGAAGATTTGAAACAATATGTTAAAAATAAGTATTATAAATTGGAACTAATAATAAATAAATATAATTCAATTGTTGAAGAATTTAAAAATGAGAAAAAGAAACATAAAGTAAATCGAAATCAAGATGACTTATCTATTTTGAAAGAAATTGTGACAATTTTAGACGAAAGATATTTGGAACATTACAATATTGACGAATTAATTGATGATTTAGAATGTAATTTGACTTTTGCAGAAAACAGAAATAATGTTGAACTATTTAGAAATCAAATTAAAAAGATTATCCCTGATTTATGCGATGCGGTTGATAAATATGATTGCGATGGTATTTATAGTTTATGTGATACACTTTTATATAGTAGACCAAAAGCCCACCAGATGATGCATTACCAATTAGAAAAAATATTTTGTTATTTAAATGATGATGGATATGGCGATATAGAGTGGGGATTAATTCAAGCTGAAGCTTTTTCAAAAGAATTTGCTAAAAAATGGGTAGTTATAAAACCGTATGATATGACTTTTAAAGAAATAAAATTACTTGTTAATGTAGCGTGTTATTTAGAATATCAAGAACAAAATAAGGAGTGTAAAGATGAGTAGTATAGGTTTAATAAGTGAAAATGATAATTCAACAGTATTAGCTGAATACAAAGGATTAAATAGAGAATCAAAATCTTTTCAAAGCGAAGATGCTCTTGAAAAAGAATTAATTAAAACTTTAGTTGAACAAGGCTATGAAAGATTAAATATACATTCAGAAAATGAATTGATTCTTAATTTAAGAAAACAATTAGAGAAATTAAATAATTATAGATTCACCGATGGAGAATGGGATAATTTCTTTACTAAAGTTATTGCTAATAAAAATGATTATATTATTGAAAAAACAAGATTGATTCAAGAAGATTATAAACAAGAGATAACACTTGATTCAGGTGAAAAGAAAAATATTTACTTAATAGATAAGAATAATATTCATAACAATAATCTTCAAGTATTAAATCAATATGTTAATAATGATGGAAATTATGATAACAGATATGATGTAACTATTTTAGTTAATGGTCTTCCTTTGGTTCATATTGAATTAAAGAAAAGAGGAGTAGATTTAAGAGAAGCTTTCAATCAAATAGAAAGATATCAAAGAGATTCATTCTGGGCAGGTTCTGGATTATATAACTTTGTCCAAATATTTGTTATTTCAAATGGAACATTAACTAAGTATTATTCAAATACTACAAGGGAATTTCATATCAATAATCAAAAGAAAAAGAAATCTAATTCATTTGAATTTACCTCATATTGGGCAGATCAAAAAAATAATGGGATAACAGATTTAATTGATTTTGCTAAAACTTTCTTTACTAAACATACATTATTAAATATTTTAACTAAGTATTGTGTATTTACTTCTGAAGAAGAATTATTAGTAATGCGACCTTACCAAATAGTTGCTACTGAAAAGATTTTAAATAGAATAACCATAGCATACAATAATAAATTCTATGGAACTATTAAATCTGGTGGATATATTTGGCATACAACCGGTTCGGGAAAAACACTAACATCTTTTAAAACATCTCAACTTGCTAGCAAATTAGATTTTATTGATAAAGTATTATTTGTTGTAGATAGAAAAGACTTAGACTATCAAACAATGAAAGAATATGATAGATTTAAAGAAGGAGCTGCTAACTCTAATACATCAACTAAAGTATTAGAAGAACAATTAAATGACCCTAATGCAAAAATAATAATAACTACAATACAAAAGTTATCTCAATTTATTAAGAAAAATGAAAATAGTGATGTATTTGATAAACATGTAGTATTTATATTTGATGAATGTCACAGATCTCAATTCGGAGATATGCACAAAGCAATTATTAAAAAATTTAAAAAATATTATTTGTTTGGATTTACAGGAACACCAATATTCCCAGAAAATGCTAGAACAATAAAAGGTATTTCTGAAACAACTGATCAAATTTTTGGAAAAAGATTACATACTTATACAATCGTAAATGCAATAGCAGACAAAAACGTATTACCATTTAGATATGAATATGTTGGTGGAACAAATATATCAGATGATGTAAAAGATGAAAAAATATATAATATAGATGAAGAAAAACTATTTGATAATCAAAAGCGTATAAGTTCAATTACAAATTACATAATAGAACATTTTTCCACAAAAACAAAGACATCTGAAAGTTATGTTTATTCGACTCTAGATAATGTTAAAGAAGTAGCTAAAAGACAAAATACAGTAGAAATTAAATCAAAAAAGAATATTAATGGTTTTAACTCTATATTTGCAGTATCAAATATTAAAATGGCTAAAGAGTATTACTCAGAATTTAAAAAACAATTAGATTTTAAGAATAGTAATCTAAAAGTTGCTTTAATATACTCTTATGGTGTTAATGAAGAAGATGGAGTAATTGATGAAAATTCAGAATCAACCGAAGCACTAAGTACTGATGATAGAACATTTCTTGAAAATGCAATCAAAGATTATAACAACATGTTTGGAACAAGTTATGATACATCATCAGAAAAATTCCAAAATTATTATAAAGATGTTTCTTTAAGAATGAAAAATAGGGAAATTGATATATTGATTGTAGCTAATATGTTTTTAACAGGATTTGATGCTAAAACATTAAATACATTATGGGTTGACAAAAGCTTAAAATGGCACGGATTAATTCAAGCGTTTTCAAGAACAAATAGAATCTTAAATAGTGTTAAAACATATGGTAATATAGTCTCATTTAGAAACTTAGAAAATAGACTTAATGAAGCACTTGCAAAATTTGGTGATGAGAATGCACATGGTATTGTACTTTTAAAACCATATAAAGATTACTACTTTGGATATAAAGATGAAAATGGTAAAACCTTTGAAGGGTATAAATCTTTAGTTGAAAAGTTAACTTCAAAATTTGCACCAGGGGAATTAATGCAAAGCGAAACAGAACAAAAAGAATTTATAAAACTATACGGTGCGATATTAAAAGTTACTAATATCTTATCATCATTCGATGAATTCGAAAATGAAGAATTAATCAATGAAAGGGATAAACAGGATTATCACAGCATATACATAGAACTTTATAATGAATTCAGAAATAAAGCAAAAAGAGAAAAAACGGATGTTACAGAAGATGTTGTATTTGAAATGGAATTAATTAAGTCAATTGAAGTTAATATTGATTACATCTTAGCATTAGTTAAAAAGTATTATGACTCAAATATGGAAGATAAAGAAATACTTGTAAGCATTCAAAAAGCTATAATGGCTAGTCCAGATTTAAGAAATAAAAAAGACTTAATTATGGCATTTATTGATTCTTTAGACCAAGATTCAAATGTATATGTTGATTTTGAAACATTTATGAATAGTAAAAAGAAAGAACAGTTAGATAAGATAATAGCTGATGAAAATTTAAATAAAGAGGAAACTTATAATTTTATTCAAAAATCATTTGAACAAGGAAGAGTGGAAACTAATGGAACTGAAGTATCTACACTACTTCCTCCAATGAATATGTTTACTCCAACAAATGATAGACAAGAAAAGAAAAACAAAGTAATTGATAAATTATTAGATTTCTTTGATAAATTTTTTAGCATAACAGGAAAGTAATTTATAATACAGTAAAAAAATAAATCATTGCGTTTCTTATTTTTTGATATAAGCAGCATAATTATAGTTGATAAATATCAATAAATAATGTAAAATATATACCAATTATTTATTGGAGGAAGATGTTATGAATAATACACAAGCAAGTGCAACGGTATTTGGCTTTCAATTTCAAATAAATGCCGCAATATATTTAATGCTTAAATATTTTTCTGATTTTAATCAAATCAAGGTGGAAGGAACTCAAGAAGATATAGAAATTTTTTTGCGTAATAGAAAAATATACGTACAAGCAAAATCAAAAGAATATCCAACAAAAGATAATAAGGGGCATTCCGAAAAATTAAATGAAGCACTTAGAACACTATCAAATGTTAAAGATAAAGGCGTCTGTGATTTAATGTATATTAGCAATTTAGAAGACAACCCATTAAATTCTGGCACAACAGAGTTTAACGATGTTAGTTTTGTTAGATATGATGAATTGAAAGCTCCGTCAAAGAAAAAAGTGGATAAACAAATATTGAATGGAAGTTATGATATTGATACAAATAAATTGATTATAGGTAAAATACCATTTTATGGTGATGACTGGGAACAGCGACATAAAACAATAAGCAAAAAAATGACAGAGTTTATTTCTGAAGTTAGCCCAAGCATCAATTCCTTTGCTAATAGGATAATAACTATTTGGGAAGATGATTTCTTACAAAATGCCTCAGTAAAAAGTCCCAAAATAACAATTACTAAAGAAAATGTAATTTGGGGATTAGTAGTTTGTAAATTACAATTAGATGACGTAAAGAAGTTTGATGGAAATCTTGGCATTGAAGAAACTGATTTTCTAGAAGCCATAGATGAATACGAAAAAATAATTGATATAAAGAGTTCAACTTTTTTGGATTATAACAAAATAATATCGTTATATTCAAAATATAAATTAAAAATGGGAAAATCAATAACAATATATAAATTTATTATAGATAACGAAAATGAAATATTTAATTTAATTTTTCCAAACAAAAAAAAAGACGATATTGTTTTGCAAACATGTGCCAAAATTATAGCTAAAGAAATAATTTTGAGATCAAATAGCATTGAAGAAATAAAGAGAGGAGTTGAAAATTATGGTAATAAATAGTATTGAGATTTCATTTAATAATAAAAGTCAAAAATATAATTTTAAAAATGATTTTAATTTAATTTTTAGTAAAAAAAATTCAAAAGGAAAAACTACACTTTTGAGATTTATACTATACGGTCTTGGTTATAATATCCCACCCACAGAAGGAATTGGTGATTTTGGTAAATATAAAATTAATATTGAGTTATCATCTGAAGTGAAACAAATATTGTTAATTAGAACCGGGGAAACAATAATTTTAAAGGATGAAAATAATGAAAAAAAATTTTTGTTACCAGAAGAACAATATGAACTTCAGTCATTACTATTTGGAATAGAAGACTTGTTAATACTAGAAAATCTTTTAGCTGTATTTTACATAGATCAAGAAAAAGGATGGACAATGCTTAACAGAGGTAAAATAATAGGAAACAATAGATTTAATATAGAAAATTATATATCAGGCTTATCTGGAAAAGATTTAGGCGATTTATTTTACGAAAGAGAAAAAGTTAGTCAAGAAATAAGAAAGTATAATAATTTGTTGAAAATATCTGAATTTAAAGACGAAATTGTTGATAACTTGGCTATTAGTAAAACAAATGAAGAAATAAGTTTGCTAATAAAGAATAAAAATAAAATTAAATTTCAAATAGAAGAAAAGGAAAAAGAAATATCTGAAATAGATGAAATTATTAGAGATAACAAACAATTCATAGAATATATTGAAAATATGAAAATAATTGTCAAAGGAAAAAATGGTGAAAAAATAGAATTAAAAAAAGAAAATATTTTAAATTATCCAGAAAATGAAATGTATTTAAAATACAAAAAGTCTCTATTAAACCATCAACTATTTAAGTATAAAGCAGAATATAATAAAGTAATGAAGAAGATTGAAGAAAAAAACACATTATTTGATATGAAAACTATTTTAGAAAATATGGAAGACAACATTAAAAATATTAATCTTGATAAAAATATTGTAGAGAATGTATTAAATAATCTAACAAATCAAAAAAAGAAAATAAATAATAAAATTAAAAATTATTTATCTACTAATAACAATTATTTAAATTATTTTTATGATGTCATAGATAAATATGCAATTGAACTGGAGATTAAACAATATATAAACAAAGATCATAGCATTGTACTAACAAAAAAATTGAAAGGGTACAGTGGTAAAATATTAGCTCAATTAGCATTTGTATTTAAGTTAGCATATCTTAAAACTATTGAAGAAAAATTTGAAATAAAATTGCCATTTATAATAGATTCACCAAGAACCAGTGAAATGAAAGAAGATGCAGCAATTGATATGATGAATATTTTGAAAAGAGATTTTCAGGGATATCAAATAATCGTGGCTTCGGTTTATGATAGTTTTGGTGATATAAAAATGAACAAGATAATACTTGAAACTGGAGTTATAGATTAAAAATGAAAACAGTAGAAATAGTAACTCTACGGTTTTTTATTAAAAACAATAAATATAATAAATCGTTTGAAAAAAATCAAAATTATATTGAAAAAAAGATATATTCTATTTAATACTATCATAAATAAAAGGAATTAATATTACTGTTGAAAGAAAACTATAAATTTCTTTAGTACTAGAAGAGAAAATTAATGGATTTGAAATTACTATAATTTGTACAATACAAAATGCAACAATAATTGAAATGTTGGTTATCTTTTTAATAATCAAATTATAATTACTTATGAAAGAGTTTATAATTTTAATAGTAATTTTCTTAATTATTCTTATCCATATTTTTTTAAATAAATATATAAGTAAATTAAAAATAATTGTGCTTATACTAAGTATAAAATAAATTAAAATATCAATATAAAAGCATAATTGAAAATTACACTTTCTATATAGAAAAAAATCATAATCGCATATTTTGTGGAAAATATTATCATTTTTGAATTTAAATGGCTTTACTTTATTAATATCTGATAAAAGAATTGCTATACTATTTAAAGTAAAGAAAACAAATAAGATAATCTTTAGAAGTAAATAAAAAATTAATAACCATTCTTTTGTACAATGACCTAAAAATGCCAAATGTTCATAATAAATTGTAACTGCCGTTGAAGAAAAAAATATCATATATAAATACATAGCCCATAACTTAGAATATTTATCATCAGTAGACAATCCATTTTTATTTGCATAAACATCATAAATGTTTTTACAAAAAAGAAAGGCAGGGATTAAAATAAATATTGCTATTTGCGTTAATAACTTCCATTTTATTGTTACTATAATTAAATGTATTATTATACTAGCAATAATTATAATGATTTTAGTTTTAGCTATTTTATCCAACTTAGTAAAATTTTGAAAATCATTTTTGGGGTTCTTTAAATCTACTATTAATGTAGAGAAGAAAGCCATAAATAATAGCATCATAACAGTATAATAAAAAAAAGAATTTTTTAAAATAAAATTTAACACAATTTAACACCTTCTTTAATTATATATTTTATCATTTTAAAAGTGGAAAAGTAAACAATAATTAAAATATTTGCACAATAAATTTTTAAGAGCTACGCTGAAAAAGTAAATTTTATGGGAAAATAATAATACCATCAAAAGTTTACCAATTTATGAATTGCATTATTTATCATCTTTAAATGTGATAAGTGTTTTTTCTATATATATAATCGAGAATCCACATTATTTTGATTTAGAAACAGAAGCATTAAATATATTTATTAAATTTTTAACGAAATTAAATAGCAAAAACTTTTCTAAAAATAGAACCTCAAAAATTAATATTTTAAATAATTATATTAAAAAATTCTTTTTGCTATATTACATTACAAAAACAAACATTGATTACGGAATTATAATTGGTGGAGAGAATCCAAATGACAGCTTAGATGTTTTTTTAGATAAATTTACTAATTATGAAATTTTGTATAAAGATGATTACGATTTTGAAGGATTATTATTTTGCAGATAAATTATCAAAAAAATATAGACGATTTAATTAAATATATAGAAAAAAATAAATAACCACATTTTAAGAGTGGTTATTTATTTTAGATTAATGTAATTAAATTTTTATTAATACTTTCTATAATCAAAATATTCCCAGATTATATAAAATAAAAATCTAAAAAAATTTCTCAAAATGCCTCCTTCTATATCGAGGCCCCTGACAAGATCATTATATAAAAATAATATTAAATTGTATAGTTTTCTAGACATATTTTCAAAATTGTATTATCATAAATACATGAAAGGATTGATACAATGAAAAGTAAAGTATATTTTACAAAAGAAATAACAAGTGAAAGTTTAGTTAAAATTTATGAAAGTTTAAATCATGAATTAAAAGGTAGAGTTGCTGTTAAAATTTCAACCGGAGAACCTGGTGGACATAATTTTTTAAATCCAAATTTAATTAAAGTTTTAGTAAATAAATTAAATGGTACAATTGTTGAATGTTGTACTGCTTATGCTGGAAAAAGAATGCATCCAAGTGATCACTGGCAAGTTATCAAAGACCATGGTTTTTATGATATAGCTCCATGCGATATTATGGATGAGGATGGTGAAATTAAAATTCCTATAAATGGTGGAAAACATTTAGGTGGCATAAACTATGTTGGTAGTCATATTAAAAATTATGATTCTATGCTTATGTTATCTCATTTTAAAGGACACATAATGGGTGGCTTCGGCGGGGCTCTAAAGAATATGTCAATCGGAGTTGCTTCCAAAAATGGTAAAGCGTGGATTCATTCTGCAGGAAAGACAACTGTACTAGATGAATGCTGTAAATTAGAAACTAAACAAGATGATTTTCTAGAAAGTATGGCTGAAGCAGATAAATCTGTCGTGGACTACTTCAATCCTGAAAATATTGTTTATATAAACGTTGCCAATAATATTTCAATAGATTGTGATTGCGATATTAATCCAAAAGATCCAGAAATTGCAGATATAGGAATATTTGCATCCCTAGACCCAGTTGCTTTAGATAAATGTTGTTATGATACAATTATGAATTTAACTGAAAATGGAGCAAACTCTTTAAGGATGCGAATGCTTGATAAAAATGCAATTCATACCCTAGAAGAAGCAGAAAGACTAGGTTTAGGTACAACTTTATATGAACTAGTAAGTATTGATTGAGGTTATTATGAAATTAGAAGAAATAGTAAAAATATTAACTAAACAAAATAAAACTATCTCAACAATGGAATCTTGTACCGGCGGAGCTCTTGCTAATGCCATTACAAATATCCCGGGAGCTAGTGAAATTCTAAAATTTAGTGCAGTAACTTACTCAAATGAATTTAAAATAAAAATGGGTGTACCAAAAGAAATAATTAATACATATTCAGTTTATAGCATAGAAACTGCCATAGAAATGAGTAAAAAAATATCTGAATTTACCAATTCTAATTATGGAATAGGTATAACAGGTAAACTAAATAGAGCGGATCTTCATAACTTATCTGGTGATAATAGCACAGTTTACTTTAGCATATATAATAAGGATAATAACACAAATTACAATGGTTCATTAAAAGTAACAAAAGAAACTAGAAAAGAAAATAAAGAAGAAGTAATAAATTTAATTGTTGATAAATTATATGAAATAATAAAAACAGAAGACTAAACTAAGTCTCCTTGATAAATATTTCTCTTAACCATTTCTTTATCTATATCATTTAAAACTACAAACTTCTTTATAAGCCAATCCGGAGCAATCAATTCATCTATAGTTGGGTCCCCAGTTATTCTCATAACAACAACATCTTTGTTTAAAAGCCTTAATTGGTCACAAATAATATCAATATATTCCTCTTTAGTTAGAATATGAAATTTATCTTTTTCATAAATACTAGCTAAAGGGGTATTTTTTGCTACATAAAGCATATGAATTTTAATCCCATCAATACCACAATCATTAACAAATTTTATTGTATTTAACATATCTTCTTTAGCCTCATATGGTAGACCATTTATAATGTGCGCAACAACAAATATATTTCTTTCGTGTAATCTTTTTACAGCATCTTTAAATACTTCACTATTATGTCCACGATTTATAAAATTTAAAGTATTATTATTACTACTTTGTAACCCAAGTTCTACAATTAAAAAAGTCTTTTTATTTAATTCATCTAAATAATCTAACCATTCATCAGTTAAACAATCTGGTCTAGTAGCAATATCAATTCCCACAACTTTAGGTAATACTAACAACTTATCAACATAATTTTTAACTAAATTTTTATCATTATAAGTATTAGTGCCAGATTGAAAATAAGGAATATACAAACTATCTGGCCATTTTTGCTCCATAATTTTTCTCCCATTTTCAAATTGTTCTAAAATATCAAGGGCATTATTACTTATTGTAGCACTAGATTTATTAGAACAATAAATACATCCACCATTAATTTGATTAGGACAAGTACTATTAATATCTAAAGGAACTTTAAACACTTTTTGACCAAACTTCATTTTAAAAAAGTAATTTAGTGTATAATATCTTTTATTATCTAATGTATTTTTAAACATAATACCACCTGCTAATATTTTATCATGTAAAATTATAAAATAAAAGTTGTTATTCTTAATATTTGTGGTATACTAATATTAGTTGCTGAAATAGCTCAGTTGGTAGAGCAATGCCCTCGTAACGCATAGGTCGTAAGTTCAAGCCTTACTTTCAGCACCATTTAAAAATAATCCCCGTAAAATCGGGGTTTTATTGTATCTTTTTTTAATTTACCTCTTATTAACAACTTAAATATTAAAAAATTTTTCAATAAAAGCAAATTTTATATATACAAAAGATTATACTATGTGTTATAATAAATTTATCACACAAAGGAGGAAATAAAAATGCGTGTATATGGTATGAACGTTTTAAAAGAATTAGATACTAAAAAGATTAAAAAAGTATTTACATCAAGAAAAGAAGTATGCAAGTATTGCAGTGAAAACAAAATTAAATACGAATTTGTTGATAATCATTTTCTTAATAAAATGTGCGAATATAATCACCAAGGGGTGGTAATTGATGCTTTTGATTATGATTACTATAATATTAATGATATAGATGGAGATTTTGTTTTAATATTAGACCATCTTGAAGACCCACATAACTTTGGCGCCATCATAAGAACTTGTGCCGCAGTAGGAATAAAATCGATAATAATTCCCAAAGATAGAAGTGTTGGAGTAACAGATGTTGTTGTAAAAACTAGTGTAGGAACCATAAATTATGTAAAAATAATAATGGTTAATAACTTAGTAGCAACTATGAAGAAGTTAAAAAAAGATGGTTTCTTTATATATGCAGCCTCAATGGAAGGTGAAGATTTTAGAAAAATAGATTATAGCACAAAAAGAGCTTTAGTAATTGGTAATGAAGGTTCTGGCGTAAGCAGATTAGTTAAAGAAGAAAGTGATGTTTTAGTAAGTATTCCAATGAATAAAAATGTTGAAAGCCTAAACGCATCAGTAGCTGCCAGCATTCTTATTTATCATATGGGGGATAATGACTAATATAAGTGATTCTGAACTAATCATGCTATGTCGAGAAAACAATGAAGATGCTCAAAAATTACTTGATGAAAAATATAATATTGTTATAAAAAAATTTATTAAAGATAACTATGAAGCAATTAGAGTTTTAAACATTTCTTTTGATGATTTATATAATGAATGTTTTGAAACATACAAAAGAGCAGTTGAAAATTATCGTAATTATAATAAAGCAAGTTTTTACACATTTGCATCAACATTAATTAAAAGAAAAATAAAAAAAGTAATATTAACAGAAATAAGAGAACAAAAGAAAAACTCAGTAGTATTACTTAGTGATTTAGAAAATCAAAAACAAAATAATGAATTTATTTTAGCAGATAGTAAAGACCCATTAGAAATAGTTTGTGAACAAGAACAATCTCATGATATATATGAAATAATATTAAGTAAGTTATCTATTGCAGAAATAAATATAATAACTCTTTTAATAGATGGTTTAGATTGTAAAAAAATATCAATATTATTAAAAAAAGATTATTCATATATTTATAGAAAAATACAAACAATAAGAAAAAAATTAATTCTTGAGTTGAATTTAACCTAAAATTGCTTGATTTTTCCATATTTCTATGCTATATTATTAATGAACACGAAAGTGTTTTTTTAAATGGAGGTTTTTTTAATGGCAAAAGAAGCTAAAGAAACAAAAAAAGTAACAAAAGTTACAAAAGATGCTAAGAAAAAAAATAGCAAAGCAAAAAAAGTAAGTAAAGGTCCTAAAGAAAGTTATGTTAAAAAAGTAAAAAAAGAACTTAAATTAGTTAAATGGCCAACAGCAAAAGAAGTATTAAAATACACAATATCAACAGTAGTATTTTGTTTAATATTATGTTGCTTATTTATGTTGCTAAACTTATTATTATCAGTAGTTAAAGGATGGTTGGCATAATGGAAAAACTTTGGTATGTAGTAAATACTTATTCAGGACATGAAAATAAAGTAAAAGAAAAATTAGAAGCAAGAACAGAGTCAATGGGAATGCAAGATTACATTTTCCGTGTTATAGTTCCAGAAACAACAGAAGTTGAAGTAAAAGATGGAGTTAAAAAGGAAAAAGTGAAGAAAATGTTTCCAGGTTATGTTTTAGTTGAAATGATTATGACTGATGAAGCATGGTATATCGTAAGAAATACACCAGGAGTTACAGGATTTATCGGTTCTAGTGGAAAAGGAGCAAAACCAACTCCATTACTACCTCAAGAAATTGATAGAATTCTAGCTAACATGGGAATGAGTAGAGTAGACGTTAAATCTGAATTACAAGTTGGAGACACAGTTAATATTGTTGATGGACCATTCAGTGGTATGACTGGTAAAGTTGATAACATTGACCTTGAAAATAATAGATTAAATATTATAATTGACTTATTTGGTCAAGAAACAAATGTTGATGTAGAAGTATATCAAGTTAATAAAATATAATTAAAAAAGTTGAAGGTTCTTAATCTTCAGCTTTTTTTGTATTTTCAAATATTTCTAAATTATTTTTAATTCTTTCATTATTCGGATTTATCTCTAATGCTTTTTTAGCATTTATAATGGCATTATCATAATCACTTAAATGAAAATATGCAATAGATAATAAATCATTTAATGTTTCATCATAACTAAAAACTTCATTCATATATGTTTTAGGATTATTTTTAATATCTAATGCTAACAGTCCGTATTTACAAACGTTTTTATAATCTTCTAAAGTATAATAAAGTAAAGCAAGCTCGGTATATGGGTCTCTTAAATATGGGGCTTCATCAATAGCTTTTAACAACCACATTAAAGCTTCATCATAACGACCTAAATTCTTATAACATCTGGAAATAAATCGCATTGATGCACATCTTTCATCTTTCCATGTTGCAGTTTCCAATCTTAAATGTTTTATTAAAGTATCAATAGCATCATTCCATCTTCCATAATACATATATTCTCTTCCTAGATAATGCATATTTCTATCATTCAAAGGATTTTCACGGACCGATAATTCAAGTAAAGGCAAGTAATTAGCTCGTGACTTTTCTCTATCTGGATAATGATTAACAATAATATTATCTGTAAAAATTTGTTTTTCTTCATGGTCAAATTGCAGTACTTCATGAACAGGATTTACCCATTTACATCCAGTTCTTTTATGTATTTTATCAGCATAAAAACTTACCTTAGGAACATCTCCTTCAATATACCAATTATAAACATATCTTATTCTATCTGTATCACTTTTCCATATTTTTAATATTTCTTTTTTCCAACCATCAATCATAACTTCATCTAAATCTAAAGAAATACAAATATCATAATCATCAGGTATCATTTTTAATGCTTCATTTCTAGCAACATCAAAACGCCATGGTTTTATTATCTTTTTCTTAGCAACAATACCATGACTTTTTAATTTTTTTCTTGTTCCATCAGTTGATCCAGTATCTAAAACAAATATACCATCAGCATCTTTTATTGACTCATACCACCTATCTACAAACTTTTCTTCATTTTTACATATTGCATATACACATATTTTTTTAATAATTATACCTTCTTTCCTTAAATTATATAAATTAATTTCCTAAATATTCTATAATTATTGTAAATCAGGAGTTTTTAAATAAATACTTTGTTTTGATAAATTTACAAGATTGTATTCTTGATTTATATCCACAACAGCAAAATAAAATATGTTATAAATAACGTTTCCTATAAAATGTAAAATTTTATAAATTTTGTATTGAAAAATTGAATAAAAAAAAGTATAATATTTTAGTAAAATAAAATGAACGGAGGAACTATGAAAGATAATTTAGAGTTATATTACGAACTTAGTCATAAATTAGCTATGAATCAATTAATAGAAAGATTCTGTTTTGAGCTTGAAGCAAATAAAATCTTTTTCAATGAAGAAGATATAAGTTTAGAATCTTTGATAAGAGATTGTAGTAATAACGAAGTATTTAGTGATATAGAATATATGGAAGCATATCAAAAAAGTAAAATGATGTTAAGTAAAAGAAATTAGTTCTTTTTTTCTTTTACAATATAATTTATAATAATATTATGAAAAAGAAAAATTTTATAATAGTAATATGTTTTTTATTAGCAAGTATTTATTTTGGGTATGATTATGTAAATAAGAATACCTCTGCTTTACCTAACTTTAGTGAAGTACCAGAATTTAATGAATATAGATATATTGAAATTAATGGAAATGTTCCAGAATTTAGTGATGCTGATACTAGCTCGTCTTTTGAAATCTATAGTGAGCTTGATAACTTAGGTCGAGCAAAAGTGGCATTTGCAAATATTGGTAAAGATTTAATGCCAACTGAAAAAAGAGGTTCAATTGGTATGATTAAACCTAGTGGATGGCACACTATAAAATATGACATTGTAGATGGTAAATACTTATATAATAGATGTCATTTAATTGGATATCAATTGACAGGGGAAAATGCTAATCCCAAAAACTTAATTACTTGTACAAGACAAATGAATACAAAAGGGATGCTTCCTTTTGAAAATAAAGTAGCAGATTATATAAATGATACAAATAATCATGTTTTATATAGAGTTACACCGGTATATAAGGATGACAACTTGCTTGCAAGTGGTGTTAAGATTGAAGCTAAATCTGTTGAAGATAATGGTGAAGGTATAAAATTTAATGTTTTTGTTTATAATATTCAAACAGGTATAAATATAGATTATAAAACAGGAAGCAGTAGTTTAAAATAAGGAGATGGATAATATGAAAGTAGCTGTAATTACTGGGGGAGCAAGTGGTATAGGTCTTGCAACAGGCAAGAGACTTAAGAGTATGGGTTGTGAAGTTGTGTTAGTAGACTGGAGTGATAATGTAGAAAGTATTGCTTTAGAAAATGGACTTATGGGTATTAAGTGTGATGTGTCAAATGAAGAAGATGTTAAACATTGTATTCTAGAAGTAATAAAGAAATATAATCATATAGATTATTTAGTTGCTAATGCTGGTATTGGTGGAAGTGCTAGTTTACCTCATGAAGTTAGTTTGGAAGAATGGAATAAAGTTATTGGAGTTAATCAAACAGGTATATTTTTAATAAATAAATATGTTATAAGTGAAATGCTTAAGACTGGTGGAGGAAGCATTGTTAATACTTCATCAATGTATGGGTTAGTTGGAACAAATATGAGTTTTGCTTATTCTGCTAGTAAGGGGGCAATAAATCAAATAACTAGATCTTTGGCTTTATCTTATGCTCGTGATAATATCAGAGTTAATGCAATTGCTCCGGGTTATGTTGATACACCGATACTTGCAATGGTTCCAGATGATTCTAAAGCTGCTATGGCTAATCAACTTCCAATTGGAAGACTTGGTAAAGATACAGAAATTGCTGATTTAATTTGTTTTTTACTAAGTGATGAAGCATCATTTATTACTGGTGCTATAGTTCCAATTGATGGAGGATATACTGCAGCATGAGAAAACTCGAATTAAATAAAGTTTATAAACATTTTAAAGGGGACTTATATATTGTACTTGATGTTGCAATTAATAGTGAAACTGATAAGAAAATGGTGGTGTATAGAGCACTATATGATGATTGCAAATTATATGTTAGGGATTATGATATGTTTTTAAGTGAAGTTGATCATGTTAAATATCCGGATGTAAATAATAAGTATAGATTTGAATTACAAAATATTAAGAGCGTAAAAAATTCTTAGTATTTTTTTGTTTTTATAGAAATTTTTTTAATTAAATAGTATAATTAGGTTAGATATTATTTAGTGAGGTGTTTTATGAAAAAAAGAATAAATGCTCAAAAAATGATTAAAATGGCTTATAAAGAAACAAAAAGAAGTTCTTTGGCTATTTATTTAATTCTTAGGTTTTTAGTTGTAATATGTATGATTTTACAAATAATTAGAGGGGATTTAAATAATGCTTTATTATGTTTATTATCTTTAGTTTTGTTATTTGCACCATTATTTATTCAAAATAAATATGAAATTACTTTGCCTGATAGTTTAGAAATAAGTATTTATTTATTTATATTTTCTGCTGAAATACTTGGTGAGATTAATAATTTTTATGGTATTATTCCTCATTGGGATACTTGCTTACATACTATAAATGGATTTTTAGCTACAGCAGTTGGTTTTTCTTTAGTAGATTTATTAAATAAAAATAGCAAAGATATTAATTTATCACCCTTTTATTTATGTTTAGTTGCTTTTTGTTTTTCTATGACTATTGGTATTTTATGGGAATTTTTTGAATATGGAGGGGATAAATTAATGAAATTTGATATGCAAAAAGATACCCTTATTACTAATGTTTCGTCAGTTTATTTAAATCCTGATAATGAAAATAAACCTGTTGTTGTTGATAATATTGGAAAGACCGAAATTTTTGATAAAGATGGAAAGCTATTATATGTTATTGATGGTGGGTATTTGGATATTGGTTTAAATGATACTATGAAAGATTTATTTGTTAATTTTATTGGGGCTTTAGTTTTTAGTTTTTTTGCATATATTGGTCTTAAAAATAATAAGCGTAGTTCTGTTGTTAAAAATTTTGTTCCTATAAAAGAAAAACGTAAAATGGCAGAATCTGTTAAGAGTTGTTTAATGAAATAAAGAAAGGAGATATTATGGCTTATATAGAATTTAATAATGTTTTTAAAGTTTATAAAATGGGTGAGGTTGAAATTAAGGCACTTTCAAATACTTCTTTTAAAATAAATAAAGGGGAATTAGTTTGTATATTAGGACCTTCCGGTGCAGGTAAAACTACTTGTTTAAATATTTTAGGTGGTATGGATAAATTAACTAGTGGTGAAGTAATGGTTGATGGTAAGTGTATTAATAAACTAAATGACAAAGAATTAATTAAATATCGTAGAAATGATATTGGTTTTGTTTTTCAGTTTTATAATTTAATTCAAAATTTAACTGTTATTGAAAATGTAGAACTTGCTACTCAATTATGTAAAAATTCTTTGAATCCTGATGATATTTTGGATAAAGTAGGTCTTAGCAATAGAAAGAATAATTTTCCAGCACAACTTAGTGGTGGAGAACAACAAAGAGTTGCAATAGCTAGAGCTATTTGTAAAAATCCAAAATTGTTATTATGTGATGAACCTACTGGTGCACTTGATTATATAACCGGAAAACAAATTCTTAAATTGCTTCAAGATACATGTAGATTAGAACATATGACAGTAATAATTATAACTCATAATTCTGCTATTTGTCCAATGGCTGATAAAGTTATCAAATTTAAAAATGGTGCAGTTAGTGATGTTATTATTAATGATAAACCTATGGATATAAAGGATATAGAGTGGTAATATGAAAACTATGTTATTTAAACATATTTTTATGAAAATTAGACAAAATTATAAAAGATTTTTATCGCTTTTGTTTATGGCACTTCTTGGTATTGGTTTTTATGCTGGAATTGAGGCTTGTAGTCCAGATATGCTTAAAACTTTAGATAAATTTTATGATGATAATAATGTTTATGATATTTTGATTTTTTCTAATTTGGGTCTTGATGATAATGATATAGATCGTTTATCCAACATTGATGGTGTTGATAAAGTCATTGGTTCTTATGAAAAAGATACTTATTTAAAACTTAATAATGAACAATATGTTATTAAAGTAATAGGTTTAAATGATAATATTAATAAAGTTTATATCGAAGATGGAAGACTACCTAATAATAATGATGAAATTGTTGTTGAAAAAAAGATGATTGTTGATAATAACTTAAGTATTGGAGATTCTATTGATATTTTAGGTAGTAATAAGAAAATAGTAGGAACAATTATAAGTCCTTTGTATTTTTCTACTGAAAGACCTAGTACTAATTTAGGAAGTGGGAAAGTTAATTATTATGCTTATACTTTAAGTGATTTATTAAAAAGTGATTATTATAGTGCTGTATATTTAACAATTAAAGATACTATGCATATGCTTACTAATAGTAAAGAATATCAAAATACTATTAATAATTTTGTAGAAAAAATTAATGTTATAAAAAAAGATAGAGAAGAAGAAAGATATGATGAATTATATGGTAAGTTAATTTCTGATAGTAAATTATATGGTATTAATATAAATGAAGATGATTTTGTTAAACCGCATTGGTATATTTATGATAGATTTGATAACAATTCTTATAAAGAATTAATCAATGCTAGTGATAATATTAAAAATTTGGGAAATGTATTTCCTTTAATATTTTTTGGTATTGCTATATTAGTTAGTCTTATTTCAATGATGAGAATGATTGAAGAGGATAGGACTGAAAATGGGACATTGAAGTCTTTAGGTTATAGTAATTTTTATATTATTTTAAAATATGTTATATTTTCCTTATTGGCTACAATTATAGGTGGAGTTTTAGGTGTTTTTATAGGTTCATATTTGATTCCATATGTTATTTGGAATATATATAAAAAAATATTTTATATACCAATATTTTTATATTCTATTAATAGTGTTTATAATATGCTTGGTTTTTGGATTTGCATATTATGTATTAGTGGTACTGCCATTATCATTTGTATTTTTAACTTAAAAGACGTTCCGGCAAATTTAATGAGACCAAAAGTACCTAAATCAGGTAAGAAAATTTTATTAGAAAAAATAACTTTTATTTGGAAAAGACTTAAATTTTCTGATAAAATTACTTTTAGAAATATTTTTAGGTATAAATCAAGAGCACTAACTACTATATTTGGTATTGCAGGTTGTACAGCTTTAATTTTAGCTGGTTTTGGATTAAAGGATTCTATTAAAAATATAAGTGATTATCAATTTAATAATATATTTAAATATGATAAAATGGTGGTTATAAATGAAAATAATGATTATAGTGAGTTAGTAAATAATATTAGAAGTGAAGAAAATGTTTTAAATGTTGTTTTAGTTAATTATCAAAGTGTTAGTGTTTTAAAAGGTGATGATAAACAAGATGTATCTTTGATTGTACCAGAAGAATTTAATAAACTAAATGATGTTATTTCTTTAATAAATTATAAAGATAATAATATAATTTATAATACATTAGAAGATAATACTTGTGCTGTTAGTGAAAAAACTGCTAGAATTTTAAATATAAATATTGGAGATTATATTGATGTACTTGATAATGATAATAATATTTACAAAATAAAAGTTTCTTATATAGTTAAAAATTATATTAATCAATATATGTATATATCTAAAAATACCTATAAAAATTTATTTGGTAATTATAAAGTTAATTCGTTATTAATTGATTTAAATAAATATAATGTAAATGAAAGTAATGATTTTGATAGTAAATATATTTCTAGTAAAGATGTTATTTCTATTGTTAATAATATTGATATTAAAGATACATTAAATGATATGTTGTCTTCGATTGATTCTATTGTGGCTATTTTAATTATTGCTGCAGCGATGCTTGCGTTTGTTGTTTTATATAATTTATCTAATATTAATATTAGTGAGAGAAAAAGGGAGATTGCTACTTTAAAAGTATTAGGTTTTTATGTAAATGAAGTAGATAAATATATAAATAGAGAAACTATTTTATTAACTTTATTAGGTATTAGTTTTGGTTTATGTTTTGGGTCATATTTATGTCATTATATTATATCTACATGTGAGCCTGATTATTTATTATTTGATAGGCAAGTATTCTTATTAAGTTATGTTTTTTCTGCTTTAATTACTATTATATTTTCTATTATTGTATTAATTGTTACTCATTTTAATTTAAAGAAAATTAATATGGTTGAATCTTTAAAGAATGTAGAATAAAAATGGCGGTTATATGAAAAATATATTAATTTATTTATTGTGTTTATATTTTGGTGTAATTTATTAAAAAGGAGTGTAGTATGGATCAAGAAAAATTTGGAAAATTAATTAAAGAAATAAGAAAGAAAAATAATTTAACTCAAAAACAATTTGCTGATAAATATAATGTTACCTACCAAGCTGTAAGTAAATGGGAAAATGGTTTAAATATGCCTGATACTTCTTTAATCAGACAAATTAGTAAAGATTTTAATATTAGTTTAGATGAATTATTTGATGGAAAGTATAAAAAAAATAATTATAAAAAAAGATTTATATATGTTTTTATGTCTATTTTTATGTTTATTATTATTGTTGTATTATTTTTATTTATTTTTAAATTTTTAAATAATGATAATGATTTTCAATTCAAAACATTATCTAGTGAATGTAAAAATTTTAATATTTCTGGTAATATATCTTATAATGAAAATAAATCTGCTATTTTTATTAATAAAATTGAGTATTGCGGAGGAAGAGATGTTAGAAAATATAAGTCCATTGAATGTACTTTATATGAATCAAATAATGATGTTGAGAGAAAAATTGGTAGTTGGAAATCTCAATATGAAAATATTACTTTAGAAGAGTTTTTAAAAGATATTGTATTTTCTGTTGATAATTATGAAAATACTTGTAAAGAATATAAAGAAAATAGCTTGTATCTTTCTATTAATGCTAATGATTTTAATGATACAGTTATTAGTTATAAAGTGCCTTTAAAATTAGATAATTGTAATAGTAGTAGTAAACTCAACTAAATGTTGAGTTTTTTCAACTTATACGTTATTGGTTTTTAATTTATTTTGTTATAGTATTTTACTTGGAGGAGATATTATGAAAAAAAGTATAGTTATAGTTATAACGATTGCTAGTTTTTTACTAGGAGGTTTAGGTAGTTATTTTATATTTAGTAAATCTAATGAAGAAGATATTAAAGCTTTAAAAGCTTTACCTAAGCAAGAGAAGTCTGAAGGGCTTAGAGGGGTATATGATATAGATAAAAATATTAATGAAAAAACCATTGATAATTATCTAGGTAGAAGTGATACTGTTTATCGTGATGTAAGAATGCTTATGGATAGTGCAACTTGGGAAAATAAGGGAGGAGAAAGAGAATTAACTGGTTTTGTTGAAGGCTTTGAGGTTGTTCCTTATGCTTATTTAACTGAGTTTCCTCAAGAATATGTAGATCAAAAGAAAAATGAAAATGTATTTGGTTTATATAAAGGAAAAACTTTATTTTCTTTAGATAAAGATGGTAATTATGTTGCTAATTATAAAGAATCTATGGATATCTTAGAATATTTATTTCCTAAGGATAAGTTTATATTTATTATGTGTGGTGCCGGAGGATATGCTAATTTTACTAAACAAATGCTTGTTAGTTTAGGTTGGGATAAGGAAAAAATTTATAATGTCGGGGGATATTGGAATTACGAAGGTAATCATAGTGTAAGTACAGTAAATAAAAATGGTTCTAAGATTAAATATGATTTTTGGAAAGTAAATTATCATAATATTGATTTTGATAATTTAACAAAGATTAAATAATGAAGAAAAAAGTTTTATTAATTATATTAATTATATTAATTGTATTATCTTTTTTAGTCACTATTATTTTAAAACAAAATAATAAACCATTTTATCTTGAAGATAGTTATTATGGTATAAATAATGTAACTGAAATTAATGTAGATGAACTTAATGAATTAATTAATAATAAAAAATCTTTTGCTGTATTTGTTTATCAACCAATGTGTATTACTTCTTGTGATTTTGAAAAAGTTTTAGATGAATTTTTAGAAGAAGAAAAAATAAGTATTTATAAAATAGCTTTTTCTGATATAAGAGATACTGAAATTGGTAAATCAGTTAAATTTTATCCTTCATTTATTATTTATAATAATGGTAATATGATTGATTTTTTGGAATCTAATAAAGATGAAGATGTTAATTATTATACTTCTAAAGAGGGCTTTAAAAAATGGTTTACTAAGTATGTAAAATTAAAGAATGATATTAATGAAGAATAAATTAATTAATATAGTAAATTTTAAATAGATGATTTTAGTGTTAAACTAGTTTCATCTTTTTTTATTTTGTATTTTGTGGTGAGTTAATTATATGAAAATTATAATCAAGTTACTGAAACTGAAAATAATGCATTATTAATAAAAACAAAAATAATATCAACTTCTGGTAAAACAGAATACAATAAAAATGTTGTTTCTGTTGGTTATTTAGATAATAATGATTATTATCAATATCAAGTATTATGATTTTATAAATTTTATTGTTAAAGGTATTTATTATTCTTAATAACTATAATTTGTGGTATGCTATAAGCGATATTAGTTCTTGTTATATTTTTAATTCTTTTGTTTCTATATTTAACATATAATCAAATTCCTTTACATAACAAAAAAAACTAACTATTTCTAGTTAGCATTTATTATTCTCGGAAGTAAATTTTCCGAGTTTCCTATCAATCTGGAGCAGGTGATGAGAATCGAACTCACGTCAGGAGCTTGGAAGGCTCTTATTCTACCATTAAACTACACCTGCAGTAATCAGCTGACATGATTAATTATAGCAAATTTATTTTTAAAATTCAAGCTTTCCAAGCAAAAAAATATAAAAAAATATAAAAAGTTGCTTATTTTAGCTAAAAAACACCATTTTATAGGTGTTTTCTTTTTAATATAGCTAATTTTGTTATTTCAATTCCTCTTTGATATTTACTTTGTTTAGTTGTTTTTAAATCATATTTTCTTTTTATTAATTCATTTATATCTTCTAAAACTTTAGGATTAGTTGTCTTTTTTGTTTCTATTTCTACCATTAATTCTTGAATTGCTTCATTGTAAGTTATAATATCAAATGATAAAGTAATTATATTTTCTCCATTTTTTAAAGTAAAATCATGTCTACTATTAAATAATCTTAGAAATGGAAAAGGGCAAATCTTACTTAAATCAAATTTTTCATTGTTAAAAGCATTTAATAGGGCATCAAAAGTTTTACTTTCTAAATCTTTTTCAATTTCAATTCTTTGCATGTATAAACTATCATTATCAACTGGATATTTTAAAGTACCTTTTATTTTCTTCTCATTAATAATTCTAATTCTTAGTGAGCTATCAGTTCTTTGCAACAATTTATCTGGAGTATCAAAATAAATATCTTCATTAGTAACATGATTTAAATCTTCCATAGTAAAACCATTATTAACTAAGTAAAGTACAAAACTAATTATATCAAAATTATCATCAACTAAATATTTTAATTCCATTTCTTTTGGTTCATTCATCGCTGTTCCTTCTTTCTAATTAAGTATATCATAAAAAATAAAATTATGTAATTTAATTTTTTAAATCAACATCATCAAATAATTGTCTTATATCAATTTCTAAGGCATCTGCAAATTTACCAATTGTTTCTAAAGTAGGTGTCTTATCAATTGTTAAACATTCCAAATCACGAACATACCCATGAGTAAGTTCAGTTTTATCTGCAAGTTCTTGGAGTGTGTAGTTTCTAATATGACGATATTTTCTAATGTTTATTCTAACTTGAATAGATAAATTTTGTTTTGTATATCTACGCATGAAAGTTTCACACTCCTTTGTAGATATTATTATTATTATTATTATTACACAAAATTAATAAAAAATATGCCACATGTGTGAAGTTTTTATGATGTAATGGATATAGAAAGGAGTAAACCATGAAAAAATGTAAATATTGTCAAATTGAATTTATTTGTTATGATAAAGATAACAATAATCTTGGTACAGCAATAGATAACACAAATAATTTGTTGGAAAATCAAACATGGAATTTTAAAGCAATGGGATTATTTACAGATTCAAAAACTGACCATTGTGATTTTCATGAAATTACAGGTTGGTAACAATAAAAATACTGCAATTTTGCAGTATTTTTAATGACATTTTTTCCAATTTTCAACTTCTTCAGCATCATCTAAATGTATTTTAGTGTGCCCAATTATTTGATAATCTTCATGTCCCTTACCTAATATTAACAAGATATCTTCAGGTTGTAACATTTCAATTCCTTTTTTTATAGCAGTTTTTCTATCAAGTTCAACTTCATAATTAGTAGTTTTAACACCTTTTAAAATATCTTCCATTATCTTTTCTGGGTCTTCAGTTCGAGGATTATCACTAGTTAAAATAGTATAATCACTTAAAGTAGTAGCAATATTTCCCATTATTGGTCTTTTAATTGGGTCTCTGTCACCACCACAACCAACAATCGTTATAACTTTTCCTTTTTTTAGTTCATTATAAGCAGTTATAACTTTTTCAACAGCATCTGGTGTATGTGCATAATCAATTACAGCATAGCCACCATTGACTTTATGTGTTTCACATCTTCCTTTCGGAGCCTTAATATATTTAGTTTTTTCTATAATATTGTCAATTTCATAACCACATTCATGTAAAATAGCTAGTGAAGTCATGTAATTATAGACATTAAATTTACTAGTTAAGTTTGTTACAACTTCATATTTTTTATTATCATATGTAAATGTTATTTTAGTTTCTGCAGGGTTTATATCTGCATTTATAATGTTATAATCATTATTTTCATTGTTGTATCCAAGAGTTATACCTTTACCAAATTTATTTACAAAAGCTTCACTTGCTTTATCATCATGATTTACAATTAATTTACCATTACTATTCATATAATCAAATATTTTTAGTTTAGCATTTAAATAATTTTCCATTGTTTTGTGATAATCTAAATGGTCTTCAGTAAGATTAGTAAATGCTGCAATATCAATATGTAATCCGTAAATTCTTTCAAAAGATAGGGCATGAGAACTAACTTCCATAACAACTGTTTTACAACCGATTTCTATAGCATGCAATAATAATGAATAAATTGTTAATATATCTGGTGTTGTATTTTCAGTTTCTATCTCATCATTTGGAGCCTTAAACCCGATTGTTCCTAAGTAAGCAGCTTTTTCATTAAATAAATTTAATAATTGATAAGTTAAATATGCAGTAGTTGTTTTTCCATTTGTGCCAGTTAAACCAATTATTTTAAGTTGATTTATTTTATCAGCATATTCTTTTTTTAATTCAACTTTTAAATATTCTAGAGTACTAGGTACAACTTCTACAGGAACACTACATTTTACTTCATGTTCTGCAATTATTTTTGATGCACCATTTTTTATGGCATCATCAATATAATCATGACCATCTACAGTATGTCCTTTAATAGCAACAAATATTTGACCATCTGTTATTTTTCTTGAATCTACTTGAAATTTCAAAATAATCATCTCCTTGTTATAAGTTTATTATATCATGTTTTATAAATTTACAAAAGTAGTTATAAAAATAAATTTTTTCAGACATAATAATATTAAAGTATTATTCGAAATTTTTATTTTATTTTAGTTACTACGATTTTTTTTATTCGAATAATACTTTTTATTATGTCTAAAAGTTTCACACGCAGTTGCAATGTGGCTTTTTATATTCCTCTTGATTTATTAATTATTATTTAGTATAATGTATATATGAAGAGCAATCTTCATAAAATAAAAAAGGAACATTCGATAACTCGAATGCCTACCTAGAAAAATGGTTTGGCATTTATCCTTGCGGATAGATGCCTATTTTTATTGCTACAATTAACAAAACTATAGTTAATAAAATGAACCATATTCGGTTAAGAACTTTTATTATAAAAATTCTTTTCTTCATACAATCCCCTTCCTTTCATAAAAAACCAAAGCTCCCTGAAAGAAAGGTAGGCATCCAAGAATCAAATGTTCCGTAAGATTTACTATAACAGATATGTTTGGAGATTTCAAGTAAAATGCAATATTTTTACTTTTTTTCTATAGTTATTATTAAATTTTCTTTTTTAGCAAGTTTTAACAAAAGTTCAAAATCATAATTTCTTTGTCCATATTCATAAAGTTGAATGGCATTTTTTGTTCTGTTTATTTCTTTTCCAAATTCTTCTTGAGTTTTTCCAGACCATTCCCTAATAATTTTGATTATTTCATTTGCTCTATAATCATTTGCGTTAATTTTCATACATTCACCTCTTTACAAACATACATTATGTTGGTATAATTTTGTTAAATAAACATACAAATTGTATGTTTCGCGTATGAGGTGTGATATGGAAAGTAGTAAAACTAAAATAATATCAATTGTAACAACGATAGCTTTTTTATTAATGGTTATAGGGGCAACATATGCTTATTTTGCAGCACAAACCGGGGAAGGAGCTTCTACAGACATAAAAATTAATGCAAACACAACTGATGTTTTTACATTTGAAACAGGTTCTGCAATTAGCATAAGTTTAAATCAAGAAAATTTTGCCAGTGGAACAGGTAACCAAAGTGGTACAACATATGCTAAAGCAATGTTAACCGCAAATAATAAGACAAACACAGCAACAGAACATTACTATCTTTATTTAAATATAAAATCAAATACTTTTGTTTATTCTCAAGATAACACAAAACCAGAAATTCTGTTAAAAATAACAGATAAAAATGGAACTGAAGTAAAACCAACACTTGAGGGCTTAGAATATAAAACAGTTATTGATGGCAAAGGAGTAAATCAATCAGGATATGATATAACAACATATAATGATGTGCTACCAATTTATGAAAATAAAGAAATAACAACAACATCCAGCATAACAGAACAATGGAATATAACTATAACATTTATAAATTATGATTTTAATCAATCAGCAAATGCAGGCAAATCCTTAAGTGCTACCTTAATGATACAAAAATCAGAACTTGAGTATGCTCTAGGGGACATAAATGGTGATGGGGTTCTTAATGTAAAAGATATAGTAAAATTAAGAAGATGTGTTACTGGTGCAGACAATTGTAATAAGTATACACTACAAGCTGGAAATGTAAATAGTGATACTATTGTAGATGAAATAGATGTAGATATTTTAAGGTCATATATTGCAAAACTAACTAAATCAATACCTTATCAACCTAAAGATATTTATACCATAACCTATAATTTAGATGGAGGAACAGTAGTTGGTTATTTAAGAACAAAATATAGTAGTGAATTTGAAGCATCATTAGATATTGAAATAGGTGTAAATTTAGTGAAAGATGGTTATGGTTTTACAGGTTGGACAGGAAGTAATGGAACTACCGCTGAGGAAGAAGTAACAATAGCTCAAGGGACAACTGGAAACTTAAGCTACACAGCCAACTGGGCTTTACTCGGAGATGTAAATCAAGATGGTGGAGTTAGGCCAAGTGACTGTAATCAAATTAGTAGATATTTACAAAAGCTATCTTATTCAGCAAAATTTAGAAGCGATGTAGCAGATGTAAATCGTGATGGAAAAGTTGATTACTTAGATATTGATAACATCACAATATATCTATCAAAAGGAACTGCTATTACGAACATGCCTGACAAAATATATAACATAACTTATGATTTAGATGATGGAAAATTTCTTAATAGTGAAGGAACAGAATACAACGCAAGAAGTAGATATTATCAAATGGACATGAGTATATTATTAGATACTCCAACAAAAGATGGATATACATTCCTTGGTTGGACTGGAAGTAATGGAAGTACACAAGAAGCAAGTGTAACGATTGCTGCAAATACAACTGGTGACTTATATTACAAAGCTAATTGGCAAGCAAATTAATTTATTTACTAATAACCACCAAATAAGGAGCATCCTCATTTGGTGTGTTTTTATATATTTTATAATTTAAATTATAATTGTTTAAATAATCTAAAACAACTTTAGCTTCTAATTTTCCTTCTGGATGAGGATAAAACACAACTAGAATAAGACCATCATTTTTTAACATATCAAAACCATTTTTAATAGCATTTAAAGTTGTTTCATGATTTGTAGTAATAAATTTATCCCCACAAGGAAGATAACCTAAATTAAATAAAATAAGTTTTATATTATTTTTATATTTATTTAAAACAATATCTATTTTATCATGACTAATGTTGAAAAGTTCATAGTTATCCACATTATTTTCTTCTAATAACTTAGTAGTATTTTTAATAGCAATATCTTGTATATCAAACCCAAATACTTTTTTAGAAATATTAACTAAAAACAAAGTATCATTTCCATTACCAACAGTCATATCAACAACATAATCATTACTAGTAACATTTTCAACACATATTTTTTTAACCATATTTAAAATACTTCTATTAAAACCTTGATAAGTATTTCTTTTTAAAAATTCATTATTAATTTCCTTATTATAATTACATCTAATTTCTATATTATTTTTAACATTTTCTAAAATATCACATAGAGTAGAAATATTTATATTATCTCCATAAATATTAACTATTTTAACACCCTTAGGTAAATTAATAATTTTATCTTTAAAATCAATATTGTTATAATCTAAATTTATTTCCATAAATGATCACACTCTAGAAAAATTATAACACTATTTAGAATCTATGTTCATTAATTTTTCTATTTCTTTATTTAATTCATTAATTTTTTTTTCATTTTTTCTAATTAATTCTATATTATCTTTTGTTTCATCTTGTAACATCTTACACCATTTATCATAATTTATTTCATCACTATCATTCTTATATATATAAATAAAAGCTAAAATATTTATAACTATAAGAATAACAATAATAACTATTTTTAATAACATCTATATCACTTCCTAAATCCTTTTTTAAAAAATAAATTCATTTGCTTTTTTAATAATAACTTTTTTTGTAATTTAATAATCTTTCTATGTTTTTCTAAATTAGTATCATAAAATATATCAAATCCATGATACTTTGTATGTTCTTTATCATTATAATCATTTATAACAAGAATAAAAACTATTGAAAAAATAACAATTAATATGAAAAAAATAAGTAACAAATATTTCAATATTACATCCTCCTTTTTTAGGGCACCCTTCGATTATAGCAAAATATTATTTTTAAAACAATAAAAAAAATTACATAAAATATGTAGTTTACAAAATATTTTAAAAGTCTCTTATTTTTAGGAAAATTAATGTGTAAAGTAATAAATTTAAGCTTTCTAACTACTCATATATTACCTTAAAATCACGATTTTTTCAAGGCTTGTAATAATTACAAAGTTATAGTATTAAGTATATGAAGGTGATTTTATGTACTTTTTAGAAGATTTAAAAGAAGAAGAAAAACAACTTTTAGAACTAAACAAAAATATAACTAAAGATATTATTCCATCAATAAAAGAATTTACTAACAAAAACTTATTACCTCTTTATAATATTTCAAAAGAATATTTAATAACTTTAGTTAATAAAACACAACTATTTTATAATACCATTTTTAAAAATAATATTCTTAATGTAGATAATTATTTTTACAACATAACTATCAAAGAAGGAATAACATCTTTCTTTAAAAACTACAATACTTCTTATGAAACTGACAATCATTTAATAAATTTAGATTATAATCCATATTTAAAAATAACCAATCTTTATGGAATAGAGTACATATCAAAAGTTTTAGAATACCTAAATTATGAAAACATATTCTGTAGTAAATTTAATTATCAAGATATATTAACCAATTATAAATACTCCGATAAATTTATTTGAAATAGTATTTAAATTATCACTATGTGTAGATATACTTTAGAAATATTACTTAACTTAAAATATATTATTATACACTTCCAAAAGTATCTAATGAACCATTTATAAAATTTAAAAACAACTTATCAACAGAATTTTTTAAAAAACAAACCAATCTTTTTATGATTTTATAGAGTTATTAGAACTATCAAATTTTACTAATAAAGAATTATTATCTATTTTTAATAACTTAACAATTATTGACTTAATGGCTATGAAAAATTATTTATGTTTAAGTAGTTCCAATATAAAAGATGAACTAAACATATATATTTATACCAAAGATAAAAATATTCAGGATTTTATAAACAACAATTATCAAAGTATAATTATAAAAGAAAAATAAAAGAAACTCTATTACTAGAATTTCAATTGCACTTTTTTGTTTCAATTTGTTTATTTGCATCAACATATTTATAATTTAATGCATTTTCTTTAGAAATAGCATTTTTTTTAGTTTCTCTTTCATAGGATAACCTAGCATCATTTGCAACTTTTCCACCTCGTTTAGCTACTTTCATATTTTCAGAAAGTCCTTGAGGCTTTTCTTCTTTAGCAATATCACGGGTAGCAAGTTCACCTAAGTTTGTTAATGCTATTTCAATATCTGTCATATTATCTCTTAGTGACTCTTTTCTTAGTCCCTTAAATTCTTTATATTCGCTAGCTTTCATACCAGACCAACATTTATAAATTTCATTAGTAAGAAGTGCAAACTCGACTGGTTTATTTATGCCACTATCTTTCCAAACATCAGTTAGTTTAAATCTATCCACAATTCCACTAAGTCTTGCTTTTATCCATTCATCACTAAAACCCTTTTTGCGATAATAATTTACTGCACGATTAATGGCAACTTCTGGGTCAAATACTTCATTTATTCTTTCATCACCAAGACTAGCCAGCCACATTTTAAATGGTTCTGCCTTCGGGCTAGGTACAGACTCAATAAGTCTTAATATTCCTTTTGTATTTAGAATATCTGTTGATCTTAATTTCCCATCTTTTGCCTTAAATTTGAAAGTGTCACAATTTGTGACGGTTTCATTTCCCTCATTTATCATTCTGGATTTTAATGTTCTCCAATAATGAGCTGGATCAGTACTCTCAGTTAATGCCCCAATAACATCAACCACACTAAAGAAGTAGTCTTCTTTTTCTGCATCCCATATACTTCTTATTTCATTTCCTTCAAATAAATTTGATAAAGTTTCTAATTTGTTTTCTTTCATTTTTACCTCCGTTAATTATATTATTTTTTATCTTTGATTTTAGTTATTGAAAGAGTATACCCAAATGGCTTTAATATTTTTATTAATGTATTTATCTGAGGATGCTTAACTCTATTTTCTATAACTGCTACCATTTCTCTTACTGTGTTAGCTTCTTCAGCCATTTGTTTTTGAGTTAAACCTAATTCTTTTCTTAATTTAATAAAATCACAGATTAAATCATATTCTAAGTTCATTACTTCTAAATCGTCTTCCATCATCTTCATAAAATAATCACCACAATTTAAGTATAATACATTTTAAAAGTGTAGTCAATAAGTTACACGTAAAAAAAAGAAACTCTATTACTAGAATTCCTTTATCAACTTTTTCTCAAGTAAAGTAATAATTTTATATAGCAAGAAAGAAATAATTAAAAGGATTAATATACCAGCCATAACAAGACTTAGGTTAAATACTTGTGTTCCATAAATAATTAGATAACCAATACCCGCACGACTTACTAAAAATTCTCCCATAATTACGCCGATTAAGCTCATGGATATGCACAATTTCATACTAGAAATTATTGTATTATAAGAACTAGGTATAACAAGTTTAAAAAGTATTTGCCTTTTATTTGCTCCAAATGACTTGATCAGTTTTAATTTTTCCTTATCAACATTTACAAATCCATTATAAATAGTAATTATACTAATTATTAAGTTAATAAGTAAAGCCATTATAATAACACTTTTTATATTAGCACCAGCTATAATTATAATAAGTGGCCCCAAGGCAACTTTAGGTAGTGAATTAATCATAGTTAAAAAGGGGTCCATAATACTTGATAGCATTGGAAATTCATAAAGAATAATAGCAACAATAAAACCTAGAACAATACCTAAAATAAAGGCAATTATAACTTCTTCTAAAGTAACAAAAATATGATTAAATAAATTATTTTGTATACATAAATTAATAATTGTATTAATAATCTTACTAGGTTTTGAAAAGACAAAACTATTTATTATATTTTTATTTGCTAAATATTCCCAAATTCCAAAAAATGCTACAACAATTAATATTTGTGATATAACCACAATTAATTTTCTTCTTTTAATACTTTTTAAAAATTTCTTTTGTTCATTAGACATTTTTATCTAAATCCTTCCAAAGTAAGTCGTAGTAGTAACCAAATTCTTTTGCTTTTCGATTATTTGTTGGTGTGGATTTATTAGTTAAATTAATTTCATAAACACTTTTTATTTTCGCAGGTCTTTTAGATAAAACAATAACTCTATCTGCAACACTAATTGCTTCTGCTAAATCATGAGTTATCATAATAACAGATTTTTTTTCAAGTTTTATAATATTTAAAACATCATCACTTACAGATAGTCTAGAAACATAATCTAAAGCTGAAAATGGTTCATCAAGCATCAAAATATCTGGTTTTAATGCAAGAGTTCTTATTAATGCCACTCTTTGTCTCATGCCTCCGGATAACTCATGAGGATATTTTTCTAAAAAATCTCCAAGACCATATTTAATAAGTAAACTTTTAACGAATTCTATATTTTCTTTAGTCTTTATTTTTTTTATATCTAAACCTAAACAAGCATTATCTAAAATATTTAACCAAGGAAATAGGGCATCATCTTGAAGCATATAACCGATATTACACCCATCTTTAATTTTTATTTCCCCGCTAGTTTTAGTATCAAGTCCTGCCAAGATATTTAAAAGTGTAGATTTTCCACAACCACTTGAACCAACAATACAAAGTACTTCCTCATTTTCTAAAGCAAAAGAAATATTATCTATTGCTTTTATTTCTCCTTTTATAGTTTGATAATTTTTACTCAAATTCTTAATTTCAAGTATTTTATTCATAGAAATTATTAACTAAATCTTCATATGGAACATACTCATCAAGTAGATTAAAATCTATTAAAAAGTCCTCCAAGTTAGTAAATAATCCTTCACTTATATATGGATTAGCTAACCAACAATCATATTTTTTATATCTTTTTATCATTTCTGCTAAGTCTTTAACACTTGTATCTGGAAATTGATTTATTATATCTTTAGCAACAACTTCTGCATCATTATCAAGGGTATATTTAATACCTTTATTTATAGCATCAGTAAATTTCTTAACAATATCTTTATGATTTTTTACATAGCTTTTGCGAGCATAAAATGCTGTATATGGAACTTCACCAGAAAGCATACCAACAGATGCCACAACATGACCATAACCTTGTTTAACTAAAGCTGTTGCATTAGGTTCAAAGAGGTTAACAAATTCCCCAACACCACCAATAAATGAACCAGATAAAGCTGAAAACTCAACTGCAGTATTAACATTTATTTTATTTGTATCAATATTATTTTTCTTTAAAGCATTTAAGAAATTTAATGCTGGCATTCCTGTACTTCTACCAACTAATATTTCTTTATTATATAAATCTTCTAATTTAAAATCTTTAATTTCTTTTCTAGAAACTATAAATTGACCATCTCTTTTAGTAAGTCCTGCAAAAAGTTGTAAATAATCTCCCTCATCTTGTTTATAAACATATATTGCAGATTCCGCTCCTGCAAAACCTATTTCTACATCACCAGATAACACGGCAGCACTAACTTTATCAGCCCCTGGAGTTAAAATAAGTTCTAAATCAATACCAGCTTCTTTAAAATATCCTTTTTCTATAGCAACATAAAGTGGACTATAAAATGAACTATGCGTAACTTCTGCGAGTCTAACTTTAGTTAAAGATGAATCTTTATTCTTTCTAAGCCCAAAAGCTAGTAACATAACTCCCAATAACACAACCACGAAAGATAATCCAATAATAATTTTCTTTTTCAAAAATAATTCCTCCCTCTAGGGTAGTATATGAATTAAGATTTTTTTGGTTATCATAAAACTTTTTATTTTAATTTTTCATAAAATATGATATCTTTATAATAAGGAGCGGATAAAAATGAAGAAACAAACGAAAAACATAATACTTACAGTAGCAACTTTATTTCTAGGAATTTCTTCTGTAAGTGCAGCAACCATCAACATTAATTTAAGTGATGGAACAAAAAAGACGTATGAATTCAAAGAAAGTGAATATGATAAAACAATTTATGATTTCAAAAAAAGTATTGAAAAAGATGTAGGCATTGATGCAGATTATCAAGTATTAAAAATAAGAAATTAGAAAGATTACTCTTTCTTTTTTCTATTAAATAATATATAATTAAATTGTGATTAGTATGAAAATAGAATTAATAAAAGCAAATGCCCAAAATGTGAGTGTTGCAAATGAATTATTAACAATGTTAATAAAAACTGAAAAAAGTTATATTGAAAACATAAAAGATGATTTTGTCATAACTTTAAATTATGAAAATATTTACAAAAATGATGATAATTATCTTTATTTTGCTACAATAGATGGCAAAATAGTAGGTTATCTATTCGGATACATTATAAATGATTATATAAATAAGTCTCCAGTAGCAAAACTTGATGCTTTATATGTTTTAAAAGAGTATCGTAATATGAACATAGCAACAAAGTTAATTGAAGATTTTAAATTATGGTGTCAAAAAAATAATATTGCCTATATTAATGTTACAGTATGGAGTGAAAATATTGTTGCTAAAAAACTTTATATGAAACATGGTTTTGTTCCTAAAAAAGAAGAATTATTTACAGGTTATAAACCAAAACATTATCAAAAACTAGTGAGAGATAAAATACCTGAAAAAATAAAATTAAATAATGAAGAACCAATAACTAAAGTATTAAGTGATTTAGAATATAAATTAGAATTAGAAAAGAAATTATATGAAGAATACACAGAAGTTTTAAATGCCAGTGGCGCAGATAGAATTGAAGAACTTGCTGACATGCTAGAAGTTATGATTTCTTTAGCAAAATTAGAAAATAAAAGTTTAGAAGACATTTTAAAAATAAGGCAAGAAAAGAAAAATAAACGCGGTGGCTTTGAAGAAAAGATTTATTTAGAAAAAGTAGCAGATTAAAAGAAGAACGATTCAGTTCTTCTTTTGTTATCTAAAATAAATAAATATAAATATTGCTAATAACAAACAATAAATTGAAAATTTCCATAGTTTACCTTGTTTAACCCAATTACTTAACCATTTATATGAAAAATAAGTAACAACACCAGCAGCTACCATACCAAGTAAATAAGGAACAAGTAGGGTATTAAGCTCTTGAGTATTTGCTAAATCACTAATACCCAGTAACATTGTGGCAACACTTACAGGAAAATATAATATAAATGTATATTTTAAAGCTGTATCTCTTTTTAAATGACAAAGTAAGCAAGCAACTAAAACTGTACCACTTCTACTAATACCAGGAATAATTGTTACCATTTGAAATAATCCAATTATAATAGCATCTTTAATAGTAATATCATAATCATCTTTTTCACCCTTTATATTTCTAACAATAAAAAGTGCTAAAGCTGTAATTAAAAAGGCAAATGCTAACCCTTTTAGTGAATACAAACTTTCTAATTTATCTTTAAATAGAAAACCAGTTATACCAACAGGAATAGTACTAATAACAACTAACCAACAGTATTTAAATTTATTTTTAGTTTCTTCTCTTTTTTCCTTATTAAAAATATAAATAAAGAAAGAAGAAACTAAATCTTTTATATCTTTCCAAAATATAATAAATATTGCTATAAATGAACCAAAATTAGATATTATTTCAAAATTCAAACTATTAAACATTGTTGTATTAAATAAATTTTTAAACAAAAATATATGTCCAGATGATGATATCGGTAATGGTTCAGTTATTCCTTGAATTATCCCTAAAATTATATATGTTAATATGTTATTCATTTTTATCTCCTTTATAAATAGTATTATTTAGTATCATTTTTAATTACTTCATAATCTTTACCAAAAGTATCAACAGTAACTTTTTCAATTGTAATATTTGTCTTTAATTTACCAGTTAAAGTATTCTCAATTTCACTATTATCTTCAATATTTTTTATAACATCCATACCTTGTATAACTTTACCAAAAGCAGCATATTTATTATCTAAAGAATAAGTAACGCTTTCACTATCTGCAAGAACAATAAAGAATTGTGAACCAGCACTGTCTGCATCAGTTGTTCTTGCCATTGAGATTATACCAGTTGTATGGTGTAAAGTATTTTTAGTATAACCATTTTCTCTAAATTCACCATTTATTGTATAACCTGGACCACCAGTTCCATCACCATTTGGGTCTCCACCTTGTAGAACAAATCCTGGAACTAAACGATGAAATGAATTCCCATCATAAAACCCATCTTCAATTAAATTAACAAAATTTGCTACAGTATTCGGAGCATATTTTGGATATAATTCAATTTTTATTGTACCATAATCTTTAATATTCATTGTAACTATTGGGTTATCATATTCTTTTTTACCACACCCAGAGAATAATAATATACTTACAATAATTAATAATATTTTTTTCATTTTCTTCACCATTTTAATTTTAACATTTTATAAATAATAAAACAAGTCTCACATATAATAAAGTATGAATATATTAAAATTGTTATTTGGAAGTTTACTAGTTAGTATTGGCTTATTTTTAGTCGTAATTTATTTAAATTTGTTTTATATTGGGTATAGTTTTTTAGATTTTGTTTATTTTATTATTAGAAGTGGTATTATATTATTTTTTCTTAGTGGTATATTTTTAATTTATAAAGGAATGGGAATAAGAAAATGAACTATTATTATGATGTATTATTAAATTTTTTAGATACTAATGTATTTTTTTATGAATGGGATAGCTTTGATAATTTAGAATATTACAAAAGAGTACCATTAATTCAAGTAAATAGTAAGACTTTAAAAGACTTTATTAATAATGATGTTATAGTGGATAAAGAATTTTTAGATATTATTAAAGATAAAGTTAAGAAAAAGGGTGGAAGTTCTAGTTTAATAGCAATATTTGCAGATAGAAATGGTAGTATTGCTTTAGAATTTAACGAATTTGGAAAATCTATTGCTAGAAGTTTCTTAAGTATTGAAGATGATTTAAATATCTGTGAAATTCTTTACACAATTGATATAAAGAAAATAAATTATAAGATAGATAGTGAAATAAAATATAATAACAATCTTAGAGTTGAAGATAGAATTAAACTAATTATCAAAACAGAATTAAATAGTTTATATAAAAGAAAAGATTTTATGAAATTAAAATACTTATTTATGGAATGGTTTAATGAAATACCTGAAGATAACACAAATGTATATGATATTATGATTAAAGAACTAGACCATGAAGTAAGTGGTAAAGAAAAAAGAATATATGATTTAATAAAACTTAGTTATAATAAAGTATAAAAGATAAAAAATAGATAATAATAAGGATAGAAAGGATTAAAATATATGAAAAAAATTAGTAAATTATTAGTTGTAGGTGTTTTATTATTATCTTTAGTTGGTTGTGGATGTATGAAAAAAACTGCCCGAGGAGCTGTTCAAGATTATTTAAATCAATATCGAAACTTAAGTGCCAATGTTATCAGTGATATGGATACAGTTATTGATAATGAAAATTTAACAGATAATCAAAAAGAAAAGTATAGAAGTATATTAAAAAAACAATATCAAGATTTAAAATATGATATTGTATCTGAAAAATATGATGGTGATACAGCAGTTGTTGAAGCCAAAATAAAAGTTTATGATTTATATAAGGTTCAAAAAGAAGCTAATGATTATTTAACTACTCATAATGATGAATTTATGCTTAATGGTGTTTATAGTAGTGATTTATTTATGGATTATAAATTAGATAAGATGAATAAAACTAATGATACTATTGAATATAATATAGTATTTAATGTAACTAAAGATGAAAAAGGTAATTATAAAGTTGTAGATTTAAGTAATTCTGATTTAGAAAAAATACACGGCGTTTATAATTACGACAATGATTAAAATGAAAAAAATTACTAGTTGTTAGTAATTTTTTCTGTTTTAAATATAGTATTATTTTTATCAACTAAACCACTATAAACTTCTAGATTTAGTTTATTTTTTAGAATATCTATTAATTCATTTTGTAAAGATGTTATTTTATCAATATTTTCTGTAAAACCATCAATAGGTATAAAAAGATTAGTAGATTTTTCTGTTACTTTAGAATTTTCTCCTTGTCTCCATGTCCATCTTCTAGTTTTAACTTCATCACCAGATGCATAAATTATTTCTCCATCTTCTAAATGTTCAACTTCCAAAGAACCAAAAGGAATAAATATATCATTACTTGTTGATGTTCTAATTTCAATTTCTTCATTTATAAAATTATCAATATCATGAACTCCGATAGGTAATTCATATTTTAATGATAAAGCATTTCCTAAATCTACAATTGGATTTATACTAGGAATATCTTTTCCTTTTGAAATTCTTGTCATTAATGCTTCAATTGAACACATAAATTTATTGGGATTAATTCCTAATTTTGTAAAAGCATCACGATAAGGAATAATCCAACTTTCTTCTTTAATTCTAACATCCCTAAATTTTTCTTTAGATTTTTCTAAATTTTCTTTAAATAGTTCATTTATAAAGTCATAGTTTTTAGTATTATCAAAGTTTTTAACAACTACAACTCCAAAAACTGCATTTAAAACTTTATCAAAAAAACTATCTTGTACTTTAAATACCATAAAAATTCCTCCTTAGAACAAACTTATTTTAACTCTTTTTATTGATTATTTAAAGCTTTTTTTGACAATTTTTTCTCTTGAGCAATCGGTAACTCATATCCATAATGATGAGCAATAGTTATAGCATCTTTTATTTTTTCAATTAATGGTTTATTACTTTCTTCAATTCTTTGAAAATCTTTTTGAATTTGCATCTTTATATCTTCATTTAAAATAGTATTAAAAAGCGGAATAAGTTCAATCGCAGATGTATCTTCTGGATAAAAATCTAATGTAACTAATCTTTTTAAACATTGATATATATTAAAGAAGAAATAATTACCATTAAATATTTTCATTTCATGTTCTTTAATAAATGAATTAACTTTTTCTACAATCTCATCTAGTTTAATCTCATCCATTTTATCTAAAATAAAATTATCTAATATTATTTTATAAATATGTCTTGGTTTTATTAAATGATTATTATAAGCATAATTAGTTAATTCTAATAATTTAGGTTCTAATAAAATACTTGCATACTTATGAATTTTATAAGAACTTACATTATAATGAATTAATGTATTTATTAAATCTGTTTGAATTAAAGAATCTCTATTAGTAAAAGTAGGTCCTAGTTTATAGGAAATAATTGTATAATACATTGTTAATTCTATATCTTCATGAGGAATATTTTGAAAAAAATTATCTAATATTAAAAGCCAATTTCTATCTGGATAATAACTTGTTACAGCATTAAAAATAACTAATAATATTTCATTTTTATTATCCCCTTGATAATTTTTATTAACATAGTTTTTAAGTTTTAATATATTTGTTGTAAAACTATTAAATGATTTTGTATTATGCATGATATCTACTCCTTGTTTGTGGTTTTGTTAAATTAAGTGATATTAAAAAACTAAGTATATCTTGAATAATTTTCTTTCTAGTAAAATTATTTTCATCAATTTTCAAAATAGTTTCTTTTACATGAACTTTTAGTAATTTATTATTACTATCTATTATACTTAATAGTATGTTTAAAGTTTCAAATGCTTGCATGGAGTAGGTTAGATTATTTGTATTTTCTTCCATCATAAATGAATGAATTTTTTGATATATATCTTTTAATGAATCATCTTTAGTAATAAATACATGATATGTTTTTTCTTGAATTTTAAATAAAGATTTTAATAAAGCATTATAATTTTCTTCACTCATTTCTGGAGTTTCTAAATTTCTTTCAAAAATTATTTCTAAAAACTCATGATAACTAAAAGTCCTACTATTACTTATAAAGTTTGTAATACATGAATAAAGTGGTTCTGATAAAAATATTTTAACATAAGTTACATAATTTAGTGGATTTTTCTTAAGTAATACTAAAATACTTATTAGTTCTCCACAAAATTCAGGGTCACGCTCTAAAAATGTTAAACCAAGTTTGCTTGCAACAATACTAAAAGCCATTTGTTCATCAACAGAGTAGACATAGTTAATGTTTTCTTTAAATAAGTTTTCTATTTTTGCCCAGTATTCTGGTGTAATACTATTTATAGCTTTTTTAAATTCTTTTATTAAAATCGGGTCGAGTGTTTCAATAAATTCACTATTCAAAATCTCTTGTTCTAATTTTCTTAAATATAAATTAAAATAAACTATCATAAAAACCACCCGATACTTCTTGATAAATTTATTTTATCATGAAATATTTTCATTGTAAATTAAAACAAGTATTAATTAAAAAAATCGTTTACATTATTAATAAGCCCCTTTACAATAGAAAAAATATTTGCTATAATCTATTCATAATAAAGGGCGTGATTAAATGAAAATGTTATCAAGTGAAGTTAAAACATTATTAGATAAGTTATATAACTTACGTGGTGAAGATAGTGTTATACTAGCAAAAATGAATAAAGAAAGAGAAGAAGCAATTGAAACTGGTGAAAGAACAAAGAATGAAAAAGAAGTTCTTTTGAGCAAAATAGATAAGTTAACAAAAGAAGAAGAAACATTACAAGAAGAAGGAAATAAACTTACTTCTATTTTAAGCAACATTAATAGAGATGATTTTGCTAATGTTTTAGATAGATTACAAATAGATTTTGACCCAGCTTCAATAAATGAAAAAATAACAAACATGTTACCTGAAACAATTGAAAAAGTTGTTATTGAAAATAAAAAAGCTAGTGAAGAGTTAGAAAGTGTTGAAACAGAAATGAATAATGCTATAACTAAAGTAGAAGAACTAGGTATTAGAAAAGATGAAGCTTTAAGTAACCAAGCAAAGTTAAATGAATATTTTGCTTTAGCACTTGAAGGAAATATCAATATAACCAGGGATGCTATAACTAGTTTACTTGAAAAGTTTGATTTTAATGAAGATGAACAAAGGGAAGCTGCTAAAATATTAATGTTCCCAGAAGATGCCTTATATGAATATGATGCATCATTTAAAAGTGGTTCACAAACTAGTGGCAAAACAATAACTGAAGTTTTGATGGAAGCTAAAAAAGAATCAAAGCCTGAAGTAAAAGAAAAAATAGTTGAAAAAGAAGAAGTTAAAGATGAAAATCTAAAACAAGCCTTAGAAGAACCATCATCATTAGAAAATATTTTTGAAAGCGTTATAAATGAAAATAATGTTCCAGAAATAGAAGATGTTAAAAAAGAAGTTATAGAACCAGTTGTAGAACCAACGGAAGAAGTAAAACCTTTATTTAGTGAAAATAATAAAGATAGTGTAAAACTTGAAGAAGTAAAAGAAGATAAAGATACATTAAAAGAACTTTTAACTAGTCTTAAAATTAACTTAAGTAATGAAAATATTGAAAAGTTAAGAAATGATTATAATGAAGAATTAATTACTAAAAATATTGAAATATTAAAAAATCATAACATTGATTTAAGTGTCTTAAATGAAAATGTTGAAATATTAAATGATACAGAATTAAATGAAAAGTTAGAAAAATTAATATCAGTTGGAAAAGAATCACGAGATATAAGTTTAATGCCAAGTGTATTAGTTAAATATGATTTAAAAGGATTAAATAACACAATTAGTGTTTTACAAATCAGTGGCTTAGATCCAAAGAAAGTTCCATTAATGGCTTATTAGAAAGGAGCAAAATATGAAGTCTTTTGAAGAGATAAAAAGTGTATATGAAGAAGAAAAAAGTGGGTTTGATGTTGAAAAAGAACATCCTGAAAAGTTTATAGTTTCTCTAGAACTTGCTAATTTAGAAAACAGAAATCTTCTAAAGGAATATAACATTAATTTAAAACCAAGTGATTGGATAGTTTTAAGTATTGAACCAGAAATACTAGAAAAAACTATTTTAAGAGCTCGTGATTTAGGATTTCTTGAAGCATATCAACAAACACCATCATTCTTAAAACAAGATGTTGATGCAGTTATTAAAAGAATAGCTGAACTAGACCATCTAGGAGTACCTTACAAGAGTGAAAAAGGAAAATATCAATCATTCTTATTTAGTAAAAGAGGATTTGATTATGTTCTATCACAAGTAAATGGGGAAAAAAAAGAAGATTTAGTAATTGAAAATCTTGAACTTAAAGAATTAGCTGATAGAGTTATGGAAACTTTTGCTATGGAAGATAAGAAAGATGAAATATATAATAAAGTAGCTTTAGCTGAAAAAGAAGGCTTAGGGCTTAAAGATACATTGATGGCAGTATTTAAAGGATATAGTGATAACTTAGAATATTTAAGTGATAATATTGATGAAATACTAGCTAGTTACAATGAATTAGCGAAAGGAAGAGTAGCATGAGTTTTTTAAAAGAATATGGGTTTCTAGATGTAGATATTGAAGAATTTTTAGAAAATACACCAAAAAAGGTAATTGATGTATTAGAGAGTCATGAAAACTTAGTAAGGGTTAATCTATCTTATTTAAAAGATTTAGGAATAACTACTTATAAAGAAATATTTATTAATTATCCAGATATGTTTTTAATGGATGCAAGTAATTTTGAAGAAAGTTTTTCAAAATATGATAAAGAAGAATTAGTAGAAAAATTAAATGCTAATTATAAAATGGTAAAATACTTATAAAAAAATAACCGAATGGTTATTTTTTTTCTAATCTATACAAATTTATTTCAGGCTTATTAAATAATCTAAAGTTAACATTATTAGTACCAATACCACCGGAATTATAAAGTTTTATATTTCCAATATTATAATAACTTTCAGTATATTTTTTATAACCATCTTTCTTTATAATACCTCCAAAAAAAGGTATTCTTACTTGTCCTTTTAGGGAACCTCCAGCTAAAACAACGTATTCTTCATCACTACTAAGTAAATCAATATCATCTGGATTATGAGTTAAAACTAAATTTAATGTTGTATCTAATTCATCACTTAAATATAAAGCTTTAGATATATCACTATTATCTTTTAAACCAGTAATTTTTACAGGTTTAACATCTTTATAAAATAAATATTTAGATTCATTATCTATTATAATAAAATTAGAATTAGTCATTACTTTATTAAAAACATCAATATTTTTTAAATCATTATCACCATAAATAGCATATTTATATAAAGTACAATCAATATCTTTTAAAATATTTGTTAAATTATTTATATCTTTATCACTTAAATTGTTGTTAGAATTTATTAAGTCACCAGTAAAAACAACAATATCAGGTTTTCTTTCATTAATAGATTTAACAATATTTTTTATATTATCTAAATCATTTTTATTTTTTATTAAAAAATCAGATATTTGCATGATTTTAAAACCATCAAAACTATTTTCTAAAGAAGCAACCTCAATGCTTTCTTCTACAACTTTAAAGCCTTTAGAATTGATAAAAAATCCATCTAATAAAACAATTCCAATTAATAAAATAAATATAATTAAAAACTTTTTCAATTCTACCAACCACCTTGTATAAATAAATAATATCATATTTATGATATATTCGCAATTTACAATTGTAAATTTTATCTATTTATGTTAAAATATTAATAGGTAGGTGGCGAAATGGATAGATTAAAAAAAGCACTATTAATTACATTTATATTTTTAGTTTTAGTACCCACATCAAAGGCTGCAACTTGTGGTTATGAAGAAAAAGCAAAACTCAATAATGAAGTAGCTAATGTCAAAGCCAACTATGAAATAAAAGAAAGGGTTCTAGATCGTGGTGAATATTCTCCTCCAGATGGTTTGGAGAACGAAGAATATGTTGCTAAAACAGATTATATTGAAGTACATATATTAAATATTACTAAAAATATGTATGTCGTAGTAACAAATGATTTAAATGGAGAATCAGTAACATATGGATATGATGATGCTAATAATGGTAATATATCATTTACAAGAACAGAACTTGATAGTTTGATAACTTATACAATTAAAGTGTATGCATCAAACGAAACAGGTTGTGAAGGAAGTACATTAAAAACATTATATGTTTCACTTCCAAGATATAATGATTATTCAACATATGATATATGTAAAGAATTACCAGACTATTACTTATGTCAAAGATATGTTACATATGAGTCAGTTGGATTTGATACATTCTTTACAAGAATTCGTGAACAACTAGATAAAAAAGAAGAAGATAAAAAGGATAATAAGGAAGATAGTAAATGGTATGAAGTTGTTGGAGATTTTATTTCTAAACATAAAGTTCCATTTATTATTGGGGGAATAACATTGGTTGTAGTTGCCGGTGGTGCAACAATAGTAATAATAAAAAAACGTAGGAGAAGTATAATATGAAAAAGAAAAATTTAAGAAATTTATTAATATTAATTTTATTAGTATTAACATTTGGTATATCAAGTGTTAATGCTGAATCTTTTGTAGTAGGGGATAAATACACAAAAGATTGGAAACGCGGATTTACAAATTATCAAGATAGAAACGGAAATAACAAAATAATAATTAATGGATTAACAATTCCTAAGCCAATTAATAGAGGTTTAACAGTAATTCCTTATGAAATTACTAAAATAGGAACTAATAATCAAATATTAGGATACTGTATTGACCCACATTTACAATCAGATACAACATATAAAATAGATTATATTTTAGGTGCATCAAAAGATAAAACTAATAATGCTATTGGTTTAGGTGTTTTAGAAATCATGAAACATGGATATAGTGAGTTTGATGGAACACCAAAAATTAGTACAAATTTATCTGACCAAGACTTTTATGTAGCAACAAGTATTGCTATCAGAGCATTTTCAATGGGTATTGGTGGACAAGGAAAAGGTACTGCTAGTAATAATGAGTTAATTGCTATAGCATCAGCTCATGTAAATATTGGTAGAGAATGGTTAGCTTCATCAAGTTATTCAAATAGTTTTAGTGATTTAGTTAAATATAATCCTTCATGGTTTAATAATCAATACAAATTTGCTTATGATGAAAGCAATACTACTGCTAAAGAAGTAATGGATGTTGCTAAGAGATTATTTGATATAGGTGTTTCTAAAGCTAATGAAGTATCAAGTGGTGCAAGTACAACCCCAACAATTACAACTAAAACAAATCAAGGGGAAACAAGTGTCAGAATTGAACTTTCTTATGAGAACTTTGATGCTTCTAAAGGAGTTATTAAAAACTTTAAATTAAATTGTGCTAGTTGTAGTAATTTAAAAGTAAATGGTGAAACTGTAAATGCTAATAAAAATTATTTATCTGGTTCAACTGGAAAAATAACAATTACATTTGACGTTGCAAAACAAGGTGAAAATTGTAAAACAACTGATTATAAAGTTACATATGATTACAATGACCCAAATCTAGAATATGTTGGTGCTCATTTAATCCCAGTAGGTCAAACAAATGCCCAAAATTTCTATGTAATGCAAAGAAATAAGGATGGCCTAACTGGAGAAATATCTGGTAAAATAAAATGCAATAATGCTTGTGATACTGAATTAGAAGCTCCAATTTGTAGCACAAACGAAGACGATGCTGTAGCGACAATTAAAGCTCCTGATAAAGTAAAAACATGTATAATTGACAATCAAGATGACGCTGGTAATACATATCAATTTACAGCATCAGCTGGAGGAGTGTCAAATAGTTATTGTAATGTATTCTGTAAAGAAGATTATGCAAAAATTAAATTAAATCCAATCGTGGAAGCTGTAAACTGTGGTGGATATTTCAAATTAACAAGTCATATTGAAGGAAAGAAAACATGTTATACAGGTGGTAATACAGCTGATAAAAGTATAAATAAATCACAATTTATAAAAGATATCGTAGCTGCTCAAAGAAAAATGATTGAAGGATACGATTTAGTGTTAAAAGCTGAGGCAGCATCAGCAACAAGTGCTAGAGAAGATACATGTTCAAGTTGTACAGGTTGTACTGGCGTTGGTTACATTAAAGTTGGAACTTACACAGGCATTAGAGCTTTAAATGCAACTGCAGATGGATATGTTGGAACTGCAAATAGTACTGGAAGTTTCAGATATGGTTCTGCACCTTCATGTAGTTCAAGTCGTTCAACAACTTGTGACAAAGATGGTAAGAATTGTGTAACATCTTGTGATGGAGGCTCATGTCAAGATGGAGCAACAACTGCAAGTATAGCATCTGCTATAGCTGCTGATAAGGCTCATGGAGAAAAATTAATTTCTGAAGGAAAATCTGCTTATGAAAAAGCAATGCGTGAATATAATGCATGTACAACTGGATGGATTAATACTTTCTTATTTGAACAAAAATTAAGATATTACTATGATGAAAACCATGGTAAAGATAATGAAAACTATACACCATATTATGATTTGATTTCCAAAGATGAATATAAAGATTTACAATATCTTGAAAAAGATGGAAATGAAGAAATAAAAACAACAATTACAATTTGTACTGGCCAAGCTAATGAAGCTTATGATTGTGTTGGTAAACCAATAACATTATCTGGTGATGCTGAAAATACATCAGCAAATAGTTACAATTATAAATCAAGTTATAGTAGTGCGTTTGCATCTAAGACATTCACAGTATGTTCAAGTAGTGGATGTAGTAGAGATACACAAAATATTTCTCAAGCAACATTTGTTAAGAAAGAAGTTGAAAAGAAACAAGATTATGTTACACCAACTGCATTCTATCAAATCGCTGCAAATGGTAAAGTAACTGTTAATAGTGGATATACTGGAAATAAAGTTCAACTTGAAGCATTACTTAATAGCTTACCAGTTTCAACAAGTACTGTTGGTGGTGGTGTAGTAAGATTAATGATAGAAGACCTTGGGGAATTCTATGATGAAAAAAATGGTGTTGGACGTTTAATTGACTACAATGGTGATAGAGAAGAAAATAGTGTTGCTGCTGTAGTTAAAGTAAAAAGTTTTGATGGAAATTATAAATGTTACTATGAATCTCCATGCCGACCAAAAGATTGTCCAAATTGTACATTTGAATGTGTTGGAGATGGATGTGAATGGACACCTTGTACAGGACCATCTTGTGACAACAAATGTCCAGCATGTATCATCAATCTTGATGAACTTAACATTATTCATAGAACTATTTCAACAACAAACTTCCATTCAGCTAATAGATCATATGGATATAACTGGATTACAACAAGTAATTTAGCAAACTTACAATTGTTAACTAAAAAGGCTGAAAAAACAATTTCTGAAATTGAAGAAGTTAACGAAATGGTTTATGATAAAACTGGTAATGATTCTGAACTAGCATTTAGTATAAAGATGACACCTGAAGTAATAAATACAATAAAAGAATATAATAAAAACCACACAAATGATGGTGGATATATCAATGATTCATTAACATGTTATGATGCAACAATTGATGGACAAACTTATAAAAATATTTACTGTTACAGTGATTTAATCGATGAATTAGTAGATAAATATGGGGATGCCATAACAGCAACAAATCGTGTTGAAAATAATGAAACAAAGAGAAAGAATGAAACAGAATCTAGTGGATATTGGACATTATGGAGCGGATATGTATATAATGAATCTGTTCTAGGTGGACCATCTTGGAAATAGGGGTGACTAAATGAAGAATGCTTTCTGGGCATATTGGTTAATACTTCTTGGTACAGTGATAGTTGTTATAATGATGCTGGTGCAAAATTTAACAACTTCTAGTACACAAGATTATTTCCTAGTAAAAGAAATAACAGAAGCATCAATGATTGATGCCGTAGATTACTCATATTATCGTAAATATGGGGAAATAAAAATTAATAAAGAAAAGTTTTTTGAAAGTTTCTTTCGTAGATTTGCTGAAACAGCATCACTAAATACAACATATACAGTTAGTTTTTATGGAGTATACGAAGCTCCACCAAAAGCTAGTGTAGAAATTAAAAGTAAATCAAATACATTTACAGTATTAGGAGATGCAACAACTATAGATATGGTTGAAAGAATAGATTCAGTTCTAGAAGGAAATGTAATCGATGAATAGTTAAAGGAGGAATAAAAATGGGTGGAATTAAAAATACTTTTACAAAGTTTTTTACTAATAAAACAACTGTAACCATTTTAGGAGTAGTACTAGGGTTAGGAGTTTTAGTAGGGTTCTATATATATAGAGTTAATAAAGAAGTAAATCCAACCAGAGTACCAGTTGCCAAAAGAGAAATACTTGCAACAGAAGAAATAACTAAGGATGACATAGAATATGTTAAAGTTAGAAAAAAATTCTTTAAAAAAGCTGATGTTTATCAAACAACAACTGATTTAATTGGTAAATATGTTGCAACTGGTACAAGTATTCCTAAAGGTGGTATGTTTTATACATCCCAAGTAGTTGAAAAGAAAGAATTACCAAATGCGATATTTGACGAAATACCTGAAGGGTATACAATTTATCAATTAAAGGTAAATGAAACAACTACCTATGCTAATTCAATTTATCCGGGAGATAGAATAGATTTATGGTTAAAAACCACTCAAGATGGTATGTTAGTTTTCGGAGAATTTATTTCTAACATTGAAGTTTTAGCAGTTAGAGATAAATCTGGACAAAACGTATTTGATGTTACGAGTGGAAGACAACCAGCATGGTTATTATTTGCAGTAAAAACTGATATGTATCGTTATTTAAAACTTGCTGAAAATATACCAGGCATGAATATTATCCCTGTACCTAAGAATAATTTAGTTAATCCAGATATTGGTTCAACTGAATATTCTTCACAAGAATTAATTGATTTAATAGATAGTCAAGTACAAAGGATGGGTGCATAAACATGAATGTAATGGAAAAAATAAAAAAATTGCTTTTAAATCGTAACACTGTTACGATTTTAGGCGTACTTGCAGGAGTTATAGCCCTTTGGTTTGCATATAGTATTACTTTAGATAAAGCTGTAAAACCAACCAAAGTACCTGTTGCAGTAAAAGATATACCAGCTGGTTCGATTATTACAAAAGATGATATAGAATATGTAGATATAAATAGAGATGTTTTAAAAAAAGCAAGTATCATAACAAGTTCTAGTCAATTAATTAACTATTATGTAAATAATAATACATCTGTTACAAAAGGTTCAATGTTTTATACATCTCAAGTAGTAAAAAAAGATGAACTAATAGATAGAGATTTAGAAATAATACCTGAAAATTATAAAATATATTGGTTAAGTGTTGATAATACAACAACATATGCAAATTCAATTTATCCGGGAGATAAAATTGATTTATGGTTATTAACAAAAGTCGAAAATAATTATGTGTATGAACCATTTATTACTAATATTGAAGTATTAAGTGTTAAAGATTCAAAAGGACAAAATGTTTTTGATGTAAATTCTGGAAGAACACCAGCAGTACTAGCTTTTGCAGTACCAAATGATATATTTGTATATTTAAGTAAAGTTGGTTTCTTATCTGGAATGAGTTTATATCCAGTACCAATAAATAAAAATAATGCTGATAAAGATGCAACAACTGAAATAAGTAATAAAGAATTACAAACTTTAATAGATAGTAAATCTATTATAACAAATCCTGATAATACAGAAAATAATGAATAAAAAGAGGTGATAATTGTGAATGATGCTATATTTTCACAAATAGATTTTGGACCTTTAAAAGAGTTTTTAGAAGAAGATAATATTACCGATGTATCATATTCAAATGGTGGTCAAGTTTGGCTAAAAACTCTTGATAAAGGTGTTTATAGGGTAGAACGACCAGAAATAAATAATGCTTTAATGGAAAAACTTGCTTTTCAATGTTCAAATGTCATGGGTAAAACATTTAATATGGCCCATCCATTTTTGGATGCTGAATCTGCAGAATTACGTTTAAACTTTGTTCATGAATCAATTGCAACAAATGGTATTTGTTGTGTAATAAGAAAGACGCCTGCCAAAATCCGTCTGAACAAAGAAAAGCTTATTAATGAAAAATATGTAACAGAAGATTTACATGACTTTTTAATGACTTGTGTTGAAGGACATTGTAACATCATTGTAAGTGGAGAAACTGGTTCAGGTAAAACAGAACTTGTTAAGTATTTAGCATCTCATACTAAAGAAAATGAAAAGATAATAACTATCGAAGATACTTTGGAACTTCACTTAGATAAGATATTTCCTCACAGAGATATTGTAGCTATGAAAACTAATAATATTGCATCATATTCTGATGTACTAGTAACTTGTATGAGACAAAATCCAAGATGGATTTTACTATCCGAAGTTCGTAGTGCAGAAGCCGTTACAGCAGTTCGTAACTCAATATCATCTGGTCACAACATTATATCAACAATTCACTCTGATAGAGCCTTAAACATACCAATGCGTATGTACAGTTTGCTTGAAAATAGCCAAGACATTGACCAATTCTTAAAATCAATTCATCGTTATGTTCAAATTGGTGTTCATGTTAAAGGTTATATGAGTAAAGAACTAGGAAGATTTCAACGTGAAATAATTGAAGTTGTAGAATTTTATGTTGATGAAAATAATGAAGCAAAAGCTAATATTATTTTTAAGAAAAGCTTAGATGGAAAATTTAGTTTTAATAATCCAAGTAAATATTTAATAGATTACTTAGGTGTTCAAGGGGTAACATTAAAAGAAGATTATTTTGTTAAGAAAAATGATAATCAAAATGAAACAATTGAAAGTTTATAAAAGAAAGGAGCAATTAATATGTTTTCAGTTAATCTAACAGGTTATTTACCAGAGTTATTTATTATTTTAGCAATTGCTGTGATAGTTTTAATAGCTCGTCGAAATCCTGGTGAAAATATATATAAATATGTAACAAATAAAGCTGCAGATGTATATGATAAATATGCTCCATATTCTTTTAAAATGGTTAGGGAAAAAGCTATAGAATTAGGACAAGAATATTCTCCAAGACAATATTTAACACAAGTAATTATACTCGGTGGTATTGCAGCTATAGTTGGTTACTTTTACTTTTATAGTATTATTACTGCCATTATTTATGCAGTAATTGCTATAGCAACAGTTCCATATCTTGCATATCTAAGACTTCAAAGAGTATATAGTGAATACATATTTGAACAAATTCAAACATATACAACCAATGTTATAATGGAATTTAATACAACCCAAAGTTTTGTTAAAGCCCTAGAAGGAGTTAGAGACTCTGGAATACTTGAAGAACCAGTCCTAAGCGATGTTAAAAAAATGATAGATATGTCATATCAAAATGGTACAATTGATGAATCTATACAATATTTTAATAATAAATATCCATTTTATATGGTTAAAAACATGCATCAATTATTCTTACAAATTACTAAAGAAGGTGCAAGAGACTCAGGTCAAGCTTTAGAAAATATGTCACTAGATATCGATGCTTTAGTTGAAGGAGTATATCGTGACCAAATGGATAGAAATAATTTCCATGGTAGATTCTTAAGATTTGGTTTAATCCTTTATTTATTAGTAATAGTTCTAAGATTTATGCTTGGTGAAGAAAATTACATTCAATTATTAGATATTTGGTATGTTCAAATAATCTTACATTCAATAGTTATTATAAATGCTTTCTTTATGTTAAGTGGAGAAAAGTACTATAATGAAGATGTGGGGGGAGAATAATGCAAATAGAAGTTATAATAGTGGCAGTTATAGTATTTGGTATTATGACTATAACTGGTCAAATAAGCATGAACCAACTAATCAGTGATAATCAACTTTTATTCTTAAAGATAAAAGAAAAGGACTGGGACTTTTTAGTTCGAGCAAAGTATGGTAATAATGTTAACCCTGATATCTTATTTAATAAAAGAATAAAGAATGCTTTAATAACAATGGCAATAGCATTCGCTATTATGATTAAAGATTTAAATGCTGTTAAAGTTTTATTAATATTTGTCCTTGGTATATTTGTTTTTAAATCATCTTATAATGATATCAAAAAATATTATCAAAGACATATGGCACAGATAGATTCTATGTTACCACATTATTTAAAGAACTTAGAAATTCTAATTCAACATTATACTGTACCAGTAGCAATAGGTAAATCAATGGCAGAAGCTCCCGAAATATTTAAGGATGGTTTACAAGAAATGATAGATTCTATTAATGCTGGGGACGATTCTATTGAACCATATATGGCATTTGCTAGAAAATACCCAGTAAGGGATTCAATGCGTATGATGAGACTTTTATACAGATTAAGTCTAGGTCGTCAAGAAAGAAAACAAGAACAAATCCTAACATTTTCTAGGTCAATATCTTCTTTACAACAAAAAGCTCGTGAAACAAGATATAAAAATCGTCTAGAAAAGATGGAAGGAAAAACCATGAGTATGTTAATAACAACTGGAGTAGGATTAATGGTCTTACTAATTCTAGCAGTTATTCAACTTATGCCAACATAACAAAAAAATAGACATTTAATTTACAAAAAAACGTAATAATAATTGATATTTTAACGAAATTAAGATATAATAAAAATATATTAAAAAGGAGGATAAAAAATGAAAGAGGCAACTGGAGAATTAAATATGACTGTAGTTACTGTAGTTGCAATTGCTGCGGTGGGTGCGTTTTTCTATTTCTTTATTTGGCCTGGTATTCAAGCTGGACTATCAAGAAATACATGTCAAAATCTTTGCCCGGGAGGAGAACTAGATTCAACTCAAGGCCGTGGTGGAGTAGATGTTAATAATAAAACATGTTTCTGTGCTGATGGTACAACAATTGAATTTGGCGACGAAACAAACTAACATACAAGAGGTGAAATAATGAAAGAGGCTACAGGAGAATTAAACTTAACGGTCATAGTTGCAATATCGATCGGTATCTTGTCAGCCTTTTTTTTCGGCGTTTTATGGCCAATGATACATGGCAACTTTGAAAAGAATTCGCAATGCAACAAAGCAATCTGTGACTGTACAAAAGAAGCACGTGAAAGCATAAGTTCTGATGACTATGCCAATAAATGTGTCTGTGCAATGACAAAAGACAAGCTAAAATCAGGTAGTGATGATGATATATTTTATTGTCCATTTAAAGGTTAGGGTGAATATATGAAAGAATCAATGAGTGTAACAACAATATTTCAAATTGTAATATTGTTTATCCTTTTATTTACAGCTATTATGGCTTTAACAATTAATAATTCTAATGCGTTTGGGATAAAGGACCAAATTGTAAATATCATCGAAGCAAGTGGTGGTAATTATATAGATGCAGATTCTTTAAATGAAGAAATAGTTACTTTAATAGAAAGTACTTCATATAGAACAACTGGAAAATGTGATGAAGACTTTGTTGGTTTTGATAGAAGTGGAGCTCAAGTATCAACAGGTCAAGATGCATCAGTTTGTATAAGAGAAGTAAATGCCACAAGTGGGTTAGATAATTACTTACAAGACATACTAGGAGATACTGTCGCAGTTGGCGACTTTAAAACCGGAAAATATTATCAAATAGTAGTATTTTTTCAATTAGATATACCAATTGTAAAACAAGTATATAATTTTGAATCAAAAGCTGAAACAAAAATAATTTATCAATAAGGAGGATTAAATGAAGGCAGTAAGTGAATCAACATGGACATTTCAAATGATTATCTTTTTTATGCTTATATTTGCTTGCTTTCTAACTTTAGTACTAAATTATAATAAAGCTTATGCTATAAAAAATAGAACATTAAGTATCATTGAAAAATATGAAGGAGTAACTTATGAATCTCTTGATATAATAAATGGATACATGTATGAAAAAGGTTATAAAACAACAGGTAAATGCCAAGATGGATGGTTCGGAGCCATAGATTTAGAAGGTAATGTTGAAGAATCAAAAAGTAGTGAACAATATTATTATTGTTTTAAAGAAAATACTAACAATAAAAATCAAATTTATTATGATATAGAAGTATTTTACAAATTTAATTTACCTGTAATAGGTAATATAGCAATGTATAGAATTGCTGGAACAACCAAAGCTTTTGTGGGTTCTTCTGAAAGAATAGGAAGATAAGGAGTGTAAAAATGAATGTAATAGTATCAAATAAATATCAATCATTATTAGCAAGTTTAAATATTGATGTAATAAAAAGTATAAATGGAGAATTTTCTGTTGATGATTTAATTGCTCAATTCTCAACATTTTACTATAATAAAATGATTTTAGATATAACAGCTATAAAAGGTTATGAAGATATAAATATCATGCAAAATTTATCAGTTAATTTTGATATGTCTAAAGTAATTTTATTATTAGATGATTCTGAAGTAGTAAACTCACCGGTTTATATATCACAATTAATATCAATGGGTATATATAACTTTACGAATGATGTAAACACAATTAAGTATTTAATAGATAATCCAAATCAATATAAAGATGTTGCTAATTACCATAATATCAGTGGATTTAAGAAACCAGTCTTAAATGAAAAAGCTATTGATAACACCAGAGGTAAAATAGGACAAAAGATAATTGGTTTTAAAAATGTTACAGAACATGCCGGAGCAACAACATTAATTTATTTACTTAAACTACATTTAGAAAAAAGTTATAAAGTAAAAGCTGTTGAAATAGATAAAAATGATTTTGTATATTTTAATGATGAATCATTAGAAAGCATATCTAGTTTAGGTTTTAATGATTTTTTAAGTCAAAATAGTGATTATGATGTAATACTTGTAGATTTAAATGAAGGAAATGTTTTAGAATATTGTCATGATATAGTATATTTAATTGAACCAGGACTTATTAAATTAAATAAGTTAATTCGTCAAGATAATGCTATATTTGAAAAACTAAGTGATAAAAAGATAGTTTTAAATAGAAGTGTTCTAAGTGAAAAAGATGTTATGGATTTTGAAAAAGAAAGTGGAAGTAAAGTATTTTTCAATATGCCATGTTTAGATGATAAATTAGATGACCAAAAAATAATAAATATTTTCTTAACAAACCTAGGATTTAGTAGAGTAGAAGAAAATTCATCAAATGGAATATTTAGTATTTTTAAATAAGGAGGTTTAGGTTATGGAATTTTGTTATAAAACAGCCACAGTGTGGCAAATGGTTGGGAAATTAATATTTATTTTAAAAATATTAGTACCAATAATAATAATAGTTTTAGGTACAATAGATTTTGGTAAAGCTGTTATATCAAATGATGATAAAGCAGTATCAAAAGCTAGTAAATCATTATTAACAAGAATAATAATTGGGGTATGTATTTTCTTTGTTCCTATTATTATAAATATTATATTTAACATGATAAGTGGTTTTAATGAAGAGATGAAAAAAGATTATACTAACTGTGTAACATGTTTAACAAATCCTTATAATGGATGTGATACATCATATAAAGGAGAAATATTCAAGAAATAATTGACTTTAGCCTTATTTTAAGGTAAAATAGTGATATACAAAGGGAGGAGTGTTGTTTATGACTTTTTGTTCAGATTCAGCAAGTATTTGGTATACATTAGGAATGTTTTTACTAGTATTTAAAATTGTTATTCCAGTTTTATTAATAGTATTTGGAATGATTGACTTAGGAAAAGCAGTTATATCAAGTGATGATAAAGCTGTATCAAAGGCTGCGAAATCATTACTAAACCGCGTTATCGCTGGTATTTGTATCTTCTTCGTACCAACTATTGTAAGTATTTTATTTAAAATGGTAGGTTCATTCGGAGAAGTTAAAGACCAATTTGATATATGTGCAAATTGTATTTCAAATCCTACGAATTCAAATAAATGTCCACAATAATAGGTAAGGACTTATAAAAGCTATGCAAATAGCTTTTTTTAATGCATTAAAAAAAGGATTATTTCTAATCCTTAAGCATTTCTATCTTCGTAATTTCCAGTTTTAGTAAAACCTTCTAAACTACTTTCTTTACTCCATTTATATTCTAAAGTTCTATGCATCCATTTAGAAGTTGTATTAGCATCTAATTTAGCATAACCTTTATATTTATTACTATTGCTTTCTAAATCTCTTTGACATCCACTTTCTTTAGTATATTTAATACTAAATTTAACTGGAGTAAAGTACATATTACCAAACTTAGTACTTGTATAAGCTTTAACACCATTTGCATTATAATAATTAATTGTTACTGGAACCATCCAATCTCTTTGACCACTATCTTGTTTTGCATCACCCAAACTATAAGTAAAATTATTTCTACTTAAAGAGTGATATCTAAGTTCACTAGCATTATTAATATCAATATATTGTGAACCAGCATTACTTCCCATTAAATTATTATTTCTATTATTTATAAATGCTTTATAATCACTAGTTGAATCACCAAAATATGAAGAATTAATAACTGAAACTGTTTTAACGTCACTAGGTAGATTTAAATAAAAATCATAAGTAAATGAATTTAAATTATTTACACTTGTTTTAAATCCACTAGTATAATATTCTTTTTCGTATTGTTTACAATAATTATATGTTGTAACATCTTCTTTTTTATTTTCTGCTTTAGCATCACTTGAATATCCTTCTGACCAATTAGACCATTTAACATATTCATAATATCTTACTTTCTTAGTTGTATTATTATTGTTGTTATCACAAGTAGTACAACAATTACAACATCCATTTATACATTTAATTTTTACAGTAACTGTTGTTGTAGTTGTAGTAGTGGTTGTTTTCTTACCAGAATTACTGCTACTAGAATTATTATTCTTATTAGAATTACTATTATTATTTGAGTTACTATTTGAATTATTATTACTTGAATTATTATTTTTATTATTATCTACAGTATTACTTGTGTTATTATTACATGAGTTATTAACACAAATTTTTTCTTTTTCAATATTAGCTAAAATATAATCTGATTTTTTACCACATTCTAGATTAACTTTTAAAGCATAATTATCTTCAAGAGTTCTAGTTGCTTGAATATAACTATTATCTAAGCTACAAACCTTACCATTATCAGTAAAATCAATTAATAATTTCTTATCAAACATTTCACCAAGAGTAAGTTTTTCTGTACTACCAACTTTTTCAGGTAATTTAGATTTAGTAAAATATTCAAATGCCACATTTTTCATAGTTGTAATATTTGTTGTAAAGTCATTAGTTGTATTAGTAGTTGTATTATTATTGTTATTAGCAACCGTATTATTAGTATTATTTTTCTTATGATTAGTTATTTTTGAAAATATAAAACAAGCTAGAAAAATAACTAAAGCTAATATTAACAACTTAATAATGAGTGAACCCCAGTTGATATTTAAACGTTTTTTTCCTTCTTCGTACATAAAAGTACCCCCTCCACTAAGTGCCATTATCTTACCACAAAATGTAGCTTTTGTCAAATTTTTTGCCTTAAGTAACTATATGTTAAATCAATAATAAAATTCCTCTCTAAAAGCCCTTGACACAAATATTTGTTTGTGATATATTATTTGTGCATTAAATTTGCAATTTGTGTTACAATACAAAAGAGAGGTGCAAAGTATGAATAACGATAAAATAATAATTAAAGGTGCCAGAGAAAATAACTTAAAAAATGTTAATATTGAAATACCTAAAAATAAATTAGTAGTTATGACCGGAGTATCAGGTTCAGGAAAAAGTAGCTTAGCATTTGATACAATTTATGCGGAAGGACAAAGAAGATATGTGGAAAGTTTATCTGCTTATGCTCGTCAATTTATCGGAGTTAATGATAAACCAGATGTAGATTCTATCGAAGGATTATCACCATCAATATCAATTGACCAAAAGTCTACAAACAAAAATCCTCGTTCAACTGTTGGTACAATAACAGAAATCTATGATTATCTACGTCTTTTATTTGCGAGAATTGGTATTCCTTATTGTCCAACACACCATAAACCTATAAAAAGTCAAAGTATTGAAGAAATGACTAATAAAGTTATGGAATATGCAGGAAAAACAGTTACAATATTAGCTCCAGTAGTTCACGGAGAAAAGGGAACCCATAAAGAATTATTTGATGAACTACGTAAAGAAGGATTTACTCGTGTTCGTGTAAATGGTAAAAACATGAGTTTAAATGAAGAAATTACTTTAGAAAAAAATATTAAAGATAATATAGATATAATAATAGATAAAATAACAGTTGATGATGAAGAATACGGAAGAATTTTTGAAGCTATCGAAACAAGTACAAAAAAAGCTGATGGAAAAGTAGTTGTTTTAGTAGATGATGAAGAAATATTCATGAGTGAAAAATATGCTTGTGAAATATGTAATTATTCCATACCAGAACTAGAACCAAGGCTATTTTCATTTAATGCCCCATATGGAGCATGTGAAGAATGTAAAGGGCTAGGAACAAAACTTCATATAAGTAAAGATTTATTAATTCCAGACCCTAACAAATCAATTGTAGAAGGAGCAATCTCTGCTTTAAGTATGGATTCTACTACCTATTTTACCCAAATAGAAACAGTATGTAAGTACTACGATATAAATATGTACGAACCAATAAAAAACATTCCAGAAGAAAAATTAAATTACATTTTATATGGTACAAATGAATTATTAGAATTTAACTATGTTTCTAAAAATGGCAATACTAGAAATACCAAAGGAACATATGAAGGTGTTATTCCATCATTAGAAAGAAGATATGTTGAAACTAAAAGTGGATGGATTAGAGAATGGTTACAAGGTTATATGATTGAAACTGAATGTCCCGTTTGTAAAGGAAAAAGATTACAAAAATCAGTATTATCAATTTACATCAATAATAAAAATATCTTTGATATGTGTGATATGTCTATCAGTGACTTACTTGATTTTGTTAAAAAATTAAAACTTAATAATGAAGAAAAAGAAATAAGTAATCTTATCTTAAAAGAAATTATATCAAGATTAGAGTTCTTAAATAATGTTGGTTTATCTTACTTAACTTTAACCAGAAGTGCTGGAACATTATCTGGGGGAGAAGCTCAAAGAATAAGACTTGCCACTCAAATTGGTTCTAAATTATCCGGAGTTCTTTATGTACTTGATGAACCTAGTATAGGACTTCATCAAAAAGATAATGAACGTTTAATTAATTCTTTAAAAGAAATGCGTGATTTAGGTAATTCACTAATTGTAGTAGAACATGATACCGATACTATGCTTGCATCAGATTATTTAATTGATGTTGGACCTGGAGCAGGTGAATATGGTGGACAAATAATGGCTGCAGGAACACCAGAAGAGGTTATGAAAAATCCAAATAGTTTAACAGGAAAATACCTAAGTGGAGAACTAAAAATAGAAATACCAGAAAAAAGAAGAAAAGGTAATGGCAAAAAAATAACTATCAAAGGTGCCAAAGAAAATAACTTGAAAAATGTAAATGTTGATATACCTCTTAATAAATTAGTTGTTGTAACTGGGGTATCAGGTTCAGGTAAATCATCACTTATTAACGAAGTTTTATATAAAAGACTGGCATCAGAAATTTACAAAAGTAAAGTTGTACCTGGAGAATGTAAAGAAATTAAAGGTTTAGAAAATATTGATAAAGTTATTCAAATAACTCAAGATGCCATAGGTAGAACTCCAAGGAGTAATCCTGCAACATATGTCGGAGTATTTGATGATATCAGAGACCTTTTTGCTCAAACTAAAGAAGCTAAAATGCGTGGATATGACAAAGGTCGTTTCTCATTTAATGTTAAAGGTGGAAGATGTGAAAACTGTTGGGGAGATGGAGTTAAAAAAATTGAAATGCATTTTCTAGCAGATGTATATGTTCCATGTGATGTTTGTAAAGGAAAAAGATATAATAGAGAAACATTAGAAATAAAATATAAAGGTAAAAATATCAGTGAAGTTTTAGACATGCGTGTCAGTGAAGCCTTAGAATTCTTTGAAAATGTTCCAAAAATTTATAATAAATTAAAAGTAATGATGGATGTTGGACTTTCATATATTAAGTTAGGTCAATCAGCACCAACATTATCTGGAGGGGAAGCAGGTCGTGTAAAACTTGCTAAAGAACTTCAAAAGAAAGCAACGGGAAAATCAGTATTTATTCTAGATGAGCCAACAACAGGGCTTCATTCAGATGATATTAAAAAACTTTTAGTAATATTAAACAGAATTGTTGATAATGGAGATACAGTTATTGTTATTGAACATAACTTAGATGTTATTAAAGTTGCAGATTATATCATAGATTTAGGTCCAGATGGTGGTAAATATGGTGGAGAAATAGTTGCAACAGGAACACCAGAAGAAGTAGCTAAAACAAAAGGTTCATATACTGGAGAGTTTTTAGCAAAAATATTAAAATAAATAGATTGACAAAAGATATTAATTGTCTGTATAATTAAATTACATTTAATTAGTGCACATTTATGTGGTATTTCACTTTTTAAAGTGCGCCTCCGTTTGGAGGCTTTTTAAATAAAATAAATCTATGTAAAAGTTATGTAAATACAGTATTTATTTACATAACTTTTACATAATAAATTATATAGTATTTAATAATATTAAAAAAATTGTTATAATAAATAAAGGAGATGAAGTAATTATGAATAGATATATTTTTACAATTGGTAATTTCAAACTAGAATGGTATTCCGTTTTAATAATAATCGGAGCTATGATTGGAATTACTATGATTTTAAAAGAAGCTAAAAGATATAAGTTTTCAACAGATTTTGTTTTTAATATGCTTTTCTGGGCAATTATCTTTGGTATCATCGGAGCTCGAGTATATTATGTTTTATTTAATCTAGAATTATATGATAATTTCTGGGATGCTTGTAAAATCTGGGAAGGGGGCTTAGCAATACATGGAGGTATTATCGTTGGAGCTTTAGTAATTTATCTTTATTGCAAAAAGTACAAAGTACGAACAATAAGAATGTTTGACTTTATTGTTCCAGCCTTAATCCTTGCTCAAGCTATAGGAAGATGGGGTAACTTCTTTAATGGTGAAGCCCATGGACCAGCAACAACACTAGCACATTTACAAAGTCTACATATTCCTGAATTTATCATTAATGGCATGAATATTGATGGAATATATTATACCCCAACATTTTTATATGAATCATTATGGTGTTTTGTAGGTTTTATAATTCTTCTTATAGTTAGAAGATTAAAAATTACTAAAGTAGGTCAACCATTTGCATTATACTTAATGTGGTATGGTCTAGGGCGTTTTATCATTGAAGCAATGCGCACAGACTCATTAATGCTCGGAGGATTTAAAATAGCTCAAATAGTTTCTGTAATAATGATTTTAACTGGGTTAATAATAATAATGATAACAGGAAGAAAAGGAAGATATGAAGATTTATATGACCAAGATGAAAATGAAGTTGTAAAATTCTAAAGGAGGATATATATGTATGATATTATAATAATAGGAATGGGTATCAGTGGAATAACTGCAGGTATATATGCTAAAAGAAGTAATAAAAAAGTATTACTTATAGATAAAGGTTTACCTGGGGGACTACTTAATAATATTGATAAAATAAGTAATTATCCGGGATTAATAAATATATCTGGACCAGATTTTGCAGATATTTTAGAGACTCAAGTAAAAGAATTAGATATTCCATATGTTTTAGAAGAAGTAAAAGAAGTAGATTTAACAAAAGAAATAAAAAAAGTAATAACTTCAAATAATACATATGAAACTAAAAAAATAATATTTGCTATGGGAAGAAAACCAAAGTATTTAGGTTTAGATAATGAAGAATATTTATTAGGTAAAGGTTTATCAACTTGTGCTATGTGTGATGCTAACTTTTATAAAAATGAAAGCATTGCTATAGTTGGAACAGGAAATAGTGCCCTACAAGAAGCTTTATATTTAGCAAATATAGTAAGTCATATTTATTTAATAAATAGAAGAGATGGATTTAGAGGGGAAGAAATGCTTGTTAAAGAAGTAAAAGATAATCCTAAGATAGAAATAATATATAATGCCAATATTGTATCTATGAATGAAGAAAATAATAAATTAACAAGTATTACTTTAGATAATAAAGAAACTTTAGAAGTAAAAGGAGTATTTATTTATATTGGTTATAGACCAGCAACAGAATTTTTACCTAAAGAAATATTAGATGAAAATGGTTATATAATCGTAAATGAAAAGTTAGAAACTCCAATAAAAGATGTTTATGCTATCGGAGATGTTATAAAAAAAGATACATATCAATTAGTAACAGCAACATCAGATGGAGCAAGAGTTATTTATAATATGAAGTAATATATAAAAAATAAATTATCAATCACTGGTAATTTATTTTTTTTTGTAATTCACTATATCTTCATCACTTATATCTAATATTTTAATTAATTTCTTTAATGTTTTTAAACTTGTTTCTGTGTGACCACTTTCTATTTTTTGTAATTGTCTTGGAGAAATGTCTAAAAGCTCTGCAAGTTTTTCTTGAGTTAAGTTATGTATCTTGCGATATTTTTTTATCATTCCTCTCACCAGTGATATTATCACATATAATTTACTTTTTCAGTGGAGGAAAAGCCCTAAATTGCACATTTGTGTGAATATAGGGCTTTTTTTTTTTTTTTTTTTCGGTTAAAATGGGTATGTAAAATAAAATATCCGTGCGTGATATTGTGAAGAAGGAGTAGATTTATAATGGAAAATAAAAAGCAAGCAATAATATTAAGTGTGGTAGCAATAGTAGCATTACTTTCATTAATACTCGGTGCAACCTATGCCTATTTTCAAGCATCTGGTAATAGTGGTTCAAGTACAAATGTAAATGTAACAACATATACATCGGATTTATTAACTTTTGAAATAGGTGATGATATTGCAGTATATGCTGATCAAACATCATTTGCAAGTGGAAAAGGAAATGCAACAGGAAGTACATATGCTAAAGCAACTTTAGTAGCTAATAATAAAACAAATGAAGCAACAAAGAATTATTATGTGTATTTAAATATATCTGAAAATACATTTACATATACACAAAATGAAAGTACACCAGAATTACTTTTAACAATAAAAGATACAAGTGGAAACGAAATAACAAGTATAACGGGTTTAACACATAAAACAGTAACAGATGGCAAAGGTGCAAGTATATCTGGTTTTGATATAACAACAAAAAGTGGAGTAATTACATTATTTGATAATAGAGAAATAACAGCAAATCCAACAAAAACAGAAGAGTGGAATATAACAGTAACATTTGTAAATTATAACGCAAATCAAACAGGAAATGCTGGAAAAAGTTTTAATGCAAAATTAATGATACAACAAGAAAGTCAAAGCAATCAAACTTTATTGGCAGATTATGTCATATCTCAATA
>FR899761.1:14615-15995 GCA_000437355.1 Firmicutes bacterium CAG:460 | reverse complement strand
AAAAAAAAAAAAAAAAGCACTATTTTAACACATTTGTGTAAATAGTGCTTTTTTAATTATAATTCTCATTTAAATATGTAACTATATCTTTAGTTATCTTACTGGCTCCAAAATAAAAAGCATCAGTCTTTCCTTCTTTATGTGAAACATTCGGAGTAATAACTACCAAACTAAATTTAGGGTCTTCAGCTGGATAAAAACCTGTGAATGTAGATGAAATGGTAGCAGTATCAACTTTACCGTCATTATTTGTATCTAAGAAAGACTCACTAGTTCCAGTTTTACCTGCAAAATCAAGCCCTTGAGGGACATAAAACTTACCAGTACCTTCACTTAAAACAAGCCTCATACCTTCCTTAATTCTATTTAAACTTTCAGAATTTAAATCAACATTATTTAAAACATTTATCTCATTTTTTAAAATAGTTTTATCTTTATTCCTTATTTCTTTCATTAAACTTAAAGACATTCTTTTACCACTAGCAACACTATTTATATATTGCATAACTTCTACTGGAGTGTAAGTATCATATTGACCAATTGCAAGGTTCAAAAGTAAATCATCTGCTATAGTTTTACCAATAATACCAGTTTGTTCTCCAGGTAAATCAATTCCTGTTTTAACTCCTAAGCCAAAGCTTGCAAGCATATTTCTATAAGTATCAAAATGTTCTTTCGTAGCATTTAATTTCATATTTGGTTTATAAGTATTTCCTGTAAGTTTAATAGCAATCATATATTGATAATAATTTGATGAATTAGCTAAAGAGGTTAAATCATTTACTTTACCTAATCTTTTAAAACTACATTTTTCAGGTACAAAATAAAGTTTAACACAAGAATCATTAATATAAGCCCCTGGAGTAATTAAGTTATATTTATAACCTACCCCAATAGTTGCTCCTTTTACAGCACTTCCTATAGTGTAAGACTTATTAATTGTATTTAAGCTTATATCACTAAAAGTATTATCATTATTAAGTCTAATGCCCCCAATTGCAAGAATACTTCCATTTAAAGGATTACTAACTATAGCATAACTATCTTTATAATATTCTGTATTTCCATATTTTTTACCTAACTTAATCTTATCTTTTAATATTTCTTCAATTCTTTCTTGCATATCTATATCAATTGATAAAACTAAATCATTACCTTTTTCTTCTTCCTCTATTTTACTTAAAGTATAATCTTTATTAACTTTATATCTTGCTTTTTTACCTTTTAAATATTCTTCATATTCTTTTTCTAAATAACTTATACCCACTAAATCAGTTAGTTCATAACCATTATTTAAATAATTATCTTTTTCTTCTTTTGTAATACTTCCTACACTTCCAAAAATATTTTTTAATGTATCCCCATATAAATAAACTCTTT
>FR899761.1:12747-14579 GCA_000437355.1 Firmicutes bacterium CAG:460 | reverse complement strand
TTTCCCAAGATAATTCTCCCGTTACACCAGGAATATTACTTTCAACTATTTTAGCATACTCTTCTTCACTTATATTTTTAGCTATTTCTTTTTTGCCATAAACATAACCATTATTCATTAAATAATAAATGTGAGCTACTCTTTTTGTTTTAGTATCATAATCTATTAAATCATCAGTTATTCTTTCTAATTTCATTTTATTTATGTCATCTTTATTTAATTTTCTTTCTTCAAGCAATCGGTATTCTTCTTTAGTTATTAGATTTTTTCCATTATCATTAGTTATTAAATAATATTTTTTTAATTCATCAACACTTGCTTCTTTTACCTCTAATATGTCTTCTAAAAATTCTGCTATTTTTAACTCTTCACTCGTTTTTATACCTTTTATTTTATTATAATAAATTGTTTTTACTCCGATATTATCTACTAAAACTTTTCCATTTGTATCAAGAATTCTTCCTCTTGGTGCACTAATACCATTTACATATATATTTGTTTTTTCTATTAACTTTTTTTCATAAAAAGAATTATTAGATAAAATTATACTTAATCTAATACCAAATATTATAAATAATACAATAATTAATGCAAAACTTATATACTTTTTCATAGTATTTAGTATTCCTTTTTTAATAAATTTCATACAATATATTAAGGTGATTGCAATGTTTAATATAATCGGAGCTTATATAAATAGGTTAACTAGGGAAGATGTAAGAAATTTTTCTTTAAATAAGGGTGCTAACTTTAGTGAAGAAGAAGTAAATTTTACTTATGATTTTATTAAGAAGAATTGGAAAGATATTTTGAAAAATCCAAGTATATTTGATATTGATAGATATAAAAATCATTATAAAGCAGAAAACTTCATAAAAGTTAAACAAGTATTTAATGAATATTATCAAAAGTTTAATACATTAAGATAGAAGAACCAAAGTTCTTCTATTTTATATAATATTTACTTACATCTTCTTGTAAATGTTCATTAAATACTTTATTTTTAATCATTTCTATTTCAAATTTATATGGAGGATTACCTTCAATATATGGAGTTTCTAATATCTTAGGAATATTTTTAAAACATTCTAAATATGCAACATTTATTAAAGTTTCAAATCCAATTGTGCCATAACCAATATTTTCATGTCTATCTTTATTGGAACCTAAAATATTCTTACTATCATTTAAATGAATACATTTTATTTTATCTAAACCAATTTTTTCATTAAATTCATCTAAATAAGTATTGAATTTACTTATATCAACACCAGAGTCATTTAAATGACACGTATCTAAACATACTCCAACTTTTTCTTTTAAAATAATTTTATCTAACATTTCTTTTATTTCATCAATATTTATACCACATTCTGTTCCTTTTCCTGCCATTGTTTCAAGTAAAATCATAGGTTTTGTATCCTCATCAATTATCAAATTAATAGCACTGGCAATATTATCTAAAGCTACATTTCTATCCATTTTTAAACTATTTCCAGGATGAACCACAATATAATTTACATGCATTTTACTTATTCTAGAAATTTCTTGTTTTAAAAATGAACAGGAAAAGTTCCAAGCTGCTTCATTTTCGCGATTAGCTAAATTAATTATATAAGGTGCATGACAGACAACATTTTCAATGTTTATGCCACTAGCTTGCATGTATTTTAATGCTTCATTAGTTAAATTTTCATCAATTTCTTTTCTTATAGTATTTTGAGGTGCTCCGGTGTAAAACATAAATGTACTAGCACCATAACTTGCAGCTTCTTTAGCACTACCTAAAAGTTGATTACTTCCAAAAGAAACATGTGAACCGATTATCATAC
>FR899761.1:0-12686 GCA_000437355.1 Firmicutes bacterium CAG:460 | reverse complement strand
TAGAATTATTATCTTGTTTTTGCCAAAAATTTATGACATCTGTGTATTTGTACTTCATAATTTCCTCCACCAATATAAATTAATTATACCACAAAAACCTTAATTTTGATTATTAATAATTGATATAGATATATTTTTATTTTATAATAAAATTACCAAATTTAGGAATTGATTAATTAATCATAATGATCTATAATATATTTAGAAACAAATGTTTGGAGGTGTACTATGGAAGAATTATACATAAAAAGAAATATAATGTGTATTGATTTAAAGAGTTTTTTTGCATCATGTGAATGTATAGATCGTGGACTTGACCCATTTAAAGTACCCCTTGTGGTAGCTAATAAAAAGCAAGGAAATGGAGCAATAACTTTAGCGGTAACTCCAGCATTAAAAAAGCAAGGTGTTCCTTCTAGAGTAAGACTTTTTGATATTCCTCCGAATATAAAGTATGAAATTGTACCACCAAGGATGAAGTTATATATTGAAAAAAGTAAAGAAGTTGTTAATATTTATCTTGATTATGTAGCACCGGAAGATTTACATATTTATTCTGTTGATGAATGTTTTTTAGATGTAACTGATTACTTAAAATTATATAAAAAAACTGATTATGAACTAGCAGAAGAAATACTTAAAACAATAGAAAGAAAGACAGGTCTTACTGCTACATGTGGGATTGGTCCTAACCTACTTCTTGCTAAAGTAGCGATGGATACAGAAGCTAAAAAATATAAAAATGGTATTGCTAAATGGACATATGAAGATATACCTGAAAAACTATGGCCGATTACACCATTATCTAAAATGTGGGGAATTGGGCCTAGGATGGAAAAGAATTTAAATAATTTAAATATTTATACTATTCGTGAACTTGCTCATTATAATAAAAATGTTTTAAAAGATAAATTCGGTGTTATGGGGCTTGAACTTTGGAATCATGCGAATGGAATTGATACAAGCAGAATAAGTGATTTTAAAGTAAGTCCTAAAGATAAATCATATAGTCATTCACAAGTTTTATTTAAAGATTATAATGAAACAAATGTAAAACTCATCATAGCAGAAATGGTTGATGTTTTAACAGCAAGAATGCGTGCAAGTGGTAAAGAATCTCGTGTTATTGGTTTTGGAATTGGGTATTCTAAAGATGTTCACGGAGGTTTTTATCATTCTATAAAACTTGATACACCGACAGATTCATCTAAAGAAATTACTAATATTTGTTTTTTAATATTTGATAGATATTATAATAATTTACCAATTAGAAAAGTAAGTATTTCTTGTGGGGGTCTTACTAAAAAAAGTGGCGTTCAACTTAATTTATTTGATTCAATTGAAGAAAAGAATAATGAAGTAAAAGTAAATACTGCAATTGATGAGATAAAAGCAAGATTTGGTAAAAATAGTATTGTTAAAGCAAGTAGTCTTTTACCAGACTCCACTGCTATTGAGAGAAATAAGAAAATTGGAGGTCATCATGAATAAAGATAGAGGTATGATAAAATGGATGCCATTTAATTCTGTTGTTGCTAGTAAAGATATTCTTTATTCTTTAATGAAAGAAAAAACAAAAGTAACTAGACCAATAATGAGTGATGATGAAATTAAAACAATTGAAGATGCAATAATTGATGCTTATTATACAGAACAAAAAGTTTATATTACTTATTTTAAAAATGGTTATAATTATGAATATTATGGTAAAATAAAAAAAATAGATAGTTCTAATAAACTAATCTATTTAAATAATCTTAAACTTTTATTTAATCAAATAACTGGAGTAACTGATACAAAATAATAATTGTTATCACTACTCTTTTTAAATGTCCATTTAAATTGTTTTAACTTTTCAACTTCATTAAATTCTTTGGTACCAGCTTCATCAATAAATTCACCAATTTGATTTGTTTTTAAGGCACTATCATAAACAAAATATTTATTTTCAGGTCCTTTTACAAAATATCCAAAAGCTTGATAAATATATATTTCATCATCTGCATTCGTAGCTTTAACTACACTTTTAACTATAAAATCTTCACTGGCAGGACAACTATTTAATTTAATTGTATAATTATTATTTATTTCATTATATGTAATACTATATCCATCTAAAGAAATATTTAAGTCTTCAGCAAATGTATCATCATTAAATATTTTTCTAGCTTCACTTTTAATTTCTTCTAAACCTTTAACTACTTCATTACCACTACATGTAACCCCAAGGGATTTAAAGACAACCATTAGTTTTTGTTCAGAAGATACAGCATTACTAGTTATTTCATTACTACTATAAATGGCTAAAAGATTTGATAATTCATTATCATTTGTAACGTCAAAATAACTTATTAATTCATTTATAAGTGCAGAATTAACATTTATTTCTTCTTCATTTTTTACTACTTCTTCAGTTTTATGTCCATCATCATAGTTTACAAAACCTACATAAAATGGATATAAACTATACCACATTAACCATAAAACGATAGCACTCACAATAGAAGTAACAATTATTTCTATCTTATTTTTATTTTTTTTTGGTTTTTCTTCATTTACAAAATAAAACTTATCTTCTTTTTCTTTCAACAATGGTTCTAAATTTTCCATCACTAATCACCCTATCTTTATAATATAATACCACAAAATACATAATTTAAAAAGAAAAATTTAACTTTTTATAAAAATTTTAATATTTATTAATTAACATGAACCTTTTTCGCTATATTCTGTTGGCTCATAAACTGTTCCTGCAAACCATACTTCTTTAGTGTTTTTATCGCGAATTAAGAACATAAATGGTTTATTAAAAGTTATATCTATTTCTTTAATTGGAACTTTGTAAATATAATCAAATCCACAGTTTGTGTCTCCAGCTCCACCACCTTCAGTTGCAGCAGCAGCTTTTATTCCTTCATTAGAAAATTCAATATTTGCTTTATGCATTACTTCACTAATGGATGCTCCTTTATTACTTGTTAAATTTATTAAAGAAGCATGAGATGGTTCAAAAACATTTTTGATACCTAAACTTTTTAAATCATTTTGTAAATCTAGAGCATATTCAAACTTATAAAGGGGTATTAAACCACGAATACTAGTAATTACACCTTTTTCAAAATTATTAAGTTCAATTGTTCTTAACTTAGAAATATAATCTTTTAATTTATCAGTATTAGTATTTTTTATAAAATTATCTAACGTTTCTTTTTCAGGCATAAAAGCAATATATTCTAATGATAATTCATTATAATCTTTTAATTCTTTTTGAAAAACTTTAATATCTTCATCAACATAAAATGTGTAATCTGTAGATGTTGCTACATCTTTATAGTTACTATCTAACTCTTTTATATATCTATCTAAGAATGATTTAGTATCTTCATATGTTCCTTCATTGCAGTAATCTTTACTAACCCATTCTTCATATTTTTCGCCGACAAAGTTCCTAATATTTGCTTCCCCTAGTTCACCAACAATATCATAATTATTTATAGTAGTACCAATTTCAACAGCTTTAACATCTTTATTATTAAAATCTAATTTACTATAAATATCACACATAATTGGTCCAACATACATACCATATTCTTCATGGGCATAACTTACGGAAAAATCAGAACCATCATAAGTGTGTTCTTTATCAAAAAATTCTTTACCATTAATAGGTTGAATTGGATTTTTCCATTCCATATCAATTGCTAAAGCATTAATAAGTAAGAAATCTAGACCTGATACATCTTCAAGTAGATTAGGTATTAAACCTAAAGTTTTATCTTTAACCCAATTATTTATATTAGTAGGATTTTTAAAAGCATCATAAATAATCTCAGCATTATAATTTTCTTTTAATAATTTTATATATGAGTCTTTAACACTCTTTTTAAAATTATCTTTAATAAACATAGAATTTGCTAAAGACATATTTTTAGTATTTTGATACTTTTTAGCTTTAAAATTACCAAGAACATTTTCTATTTCTGTGTGGGTATCACCAGTTGTAGCATCACTAAGCATACTTAAAGCATATTTAATAGAAAGCGGACTATAAATGATATTTTTGTTTTTGCCACCAACTTTCATAAAATATAAATCAAAAGCACTTAATGTATTATCACTTATTTTATATTCTGAATTATTATTAACAACTGATGTATCAAATTTATTATTCTTATTTTTAGTAAGTAATAAATATGTAACTAAAATAATTAGTAAAACTACTAAAATACTTATTATAATTATTATTTTCTTTTTATTCTTTTTCATATATTCTCCTTATTTTTGACATTTTGGACAGAAATAAGTACTTCTTCCACCTATTTTTATATTTTTAATTAATGTATGACACTTTTTACATAGTTCTTTTTCTTTTTTATGAACCATTAAATGACTTTGAAATCTTCCTGTTACACCGAGTGAAGAAGTATAACTTTTAATAGTTGTTCCTCCATTTTTGATAGCTTCATTTATTATTTTTATGGATGAAGATACAATATTTTTACATTCATCTAAAGAAATATCACAACCTAATCTTGTGGGATTTATACCTGATGCAAATAATACTTCATTTGCATAAATATTTCCTAGACCACTTATTATTGTTTGGTCTAACAATAACGTTTTTATAGGTATTTTTTTATTATGTATATGTTCATATAAGTAATGTTCATTTAAATCTTTGCTGTTAGCTTCAATACCTTGTTTTTTTATAGCTTCAACTTTATCTATTTCACTTTTTTTAACTAAGTTCATTCTTCCAAACTTCCTAGTATCATGATATCTTAAATCTGTAAAATCTTCAAAAGTAATAATTATATGTTCATGTTTTACGATTTCCTCACTACTATTTTTAACAAAATATTTTCCTTCCATCCTTAAGTGACTAAGAAGATAGTAATCTCCAAGGTCAAACATTAACCATTTACCAATTCTATCAATATCTATAAATTTTCTTCCTACAAGTATTTTTTTAAAATCATTTATATCACTTTCAATTATTTTAGGATAAATAATTTTTACATCAATTATTTTTTTATTTAAAATCATTCTTTTTAAAGTATTTCTTACTGTTTCTACTTCTGCTATTTCTGGCATTTTACTTACCTCACTTTGCCTCATACCAATTTATGCCTGTATCTATTTCAACTTTTAGTGGCACATCTAATTTATATACTCCTTCCATTTCTTCTTTAACAATTTGTTTTATTTTTTCAAGTTCACTATTTTTACAATCAACAATTATTTCATCATGAACTTGAAGAAGAATTTTACTTGTTATACCATCTTTAATAAATCTATTATAAACATTAATCATAGCCATTTTCATAATGTCTGCACTCGTACCTTGAATTGGAGTATTCATAGCCATACGTTCACCCATTTGGCGAATTAAATAATTTGGATTATTTATTTCTTCAATAACTCTTTTGCGACCAAATAGCGTTGTAACACATCCAGTTTCTTTGGCTTCAGCAATTTTTTTATCAGTATAAGCTTTAACCTCTGGATAAAGAATATGGAACTTATTAATGAATTCATCAGCATCTTTTTTAGAAATATGAAGATTTTCTCCAAGACCAAAACCACTTATACCATAGATGATACCAAAAATTACAGCTTTGGCACAACGGCGCATTGTTTTTGTTACAGCTTCTTCAGGTACCCCGAATACTTCACCAGCTACATGGGTATGAATATCTTCATCATTATTGAAAGCTTCAATTAAACTTGGACATTTAGATAAAGATGCCATAACCCTTAGTTCAACTTGACTATAATCAGCACTTAAAAGGACATCATTACTAGGCAAGAAAGCTTTTCTTATTTTTCTTCCAAGTTCTTCACGCACAGGTATATTTTGTAAATTCGGTTCTGTTGATGATAACCTTCCTGTTCTTGTTAAAGTTTGTTTATAAATTGTATGAATTTTACCATCACTTAAAATGTAGTTACCTAATCCTTCAATATATGTACTTTTTAACTTAGCAAGGTTACGATATTCTAAAATTTTTTCCACAATTGGATGCTTATCAACTAGCTTTTCTAAAACTTTAACATCAGTTTTATATCCTGTTTTATTTTTCTTACCCTTAGCTATTTCTAGTTTTTCAAATAATATTTCACCCAGTTGTTTTGGACTACCAATATTAAAAGTTTCTCCAGCTAAATTATAAATTTCATTTGTAAGCAAATCTAATTTTACTTCAAGTTCTAAAGACATATCTTTTAAAACATCATTATTACATATAATACCAGTTGTTTCCATGTCTGCCAAAACATATAACAAAGGCATTTCAATATTTCGATATAAACTATATGAATTTGTTTCTTCTAACTTTTTAGTATAACTATTTTTAATATCAAATATAAATCTACTTCTTTTAACTAAGTCTTGTTCTATATTTATAAACTTTTCTTTTTTCATATTATCATAATATTTATAGTCTTCATTATTTTGATTAGCTAAATAAGCTAGGTCATCTTTAATATTTAAATTAAGTAAATAAGCCATAATCATAATATCATCAATACAATTAATTTTTATTTCGGTATTACATATTATTTTTTTTGCATCATAACAAATTATCTTTTTATCTTTAATTTTATCAAGTATTTTTAATACATTTTCTTTTTCTACATAATAATTTTTTGTAGTATCACTAATAGACATGGCAATAATATTAGCAATATGATAGTTTTCATTATCAAGTATTAGCTCTATAGCAACTTCATCACTTAAAGTTGATGGATTAATATCAGAAATAGTTTCATATTCTAATGTTTCTTCTTTTTTAGTAGTTGTCATATTTTTTAAGAATGAGAAAAATTCTAAATCTTTAAAAAGATTTATTAAATCATCAGTTATTTTATTTTCATATTTTAAATCTTCAAAAACAATATTTAAAGGAACATCTCTATAAATAGTTGCTATTTTTTTGCTTATAAATGCCATTTCTTTATCTGCCACTAGCTTTTCTTTTGTTTTTCCTGTTACACTATCTATATTATCATATAAATTTTCTAGTGATTTATATTCTTGTAAAAGTTTTAATGCAGTTTTTTCTCCGATACCTTTAACTCCAGGGATATTGTCTGATGAATCTCCCATTAAAGCTTTTAAATCAATCATTCTTATTGGTTCAATTCCATAATCAGCCACAAATGTTTCATGATTATATCTAATAAATCCAGTTTGTTTTAATAATTTTACTTCTGTTTCATCACTGATAAGTTGAAGTAAATCTTTATCACTAGATACTATAACTGAAGCAAAATCTTTGTTGCTTTCAGTCATTTTTACAATTGTACCAACAATATCATCAGCTTCATATGGAGCAAGTTCAAAATGCTTAATACCCATTTTATCTAAAATATCACGAGCTATAGGCATTTGTATTTTTAATTCTTCCGGTGTATCTATTCTTCCTTCTTTATAAAAATCATATTCTTCTTTACGAAAGTTTTTTCCAATATCAAAAGCAACAGCCATATATGATGGTTTTTCTTCTGCAATTATTTTATTAATCATAGAAACAAATCCAAATAAGGCATTCGTTGGAACACCTTTTGAATTTTTCATCATATTTCCTGTATAAGCTGTTGCATAATAACTTCTAAACATTAAATTATTACCATCTACTAAAATTAATTTTTTTACCATAAATGTATCACCTTATATATAGTATATCATGAATTTATCTTAAACGCTTTAAAATTTCTTCTGTTCTTACAAAATTTTCATCAAAATTATCTTCATATGTTTTTAAAATATCTTTTACAAAATTTATTCCTTCTTGAATTTTCATTTTTACTTTACAAAGATTACAATTTAATTTTAATGCTATATCTTCAACCTTATATCTATCGCCATCTATCAAACCAAAGTATAACATAAATGGTTCTTTTACATCATCTGACATCATGTTAGCAATATTTATTAACAATATTTCTTCTGGGCTTACAACTTTTTCTGGTTCTTCTTTAGTTATTTTGGTTGATTTATATTTTGTTTGTATTTCTTTTAATAAAACTGTTAATTTTCTTGTATCTGATACATTAAGTGTATTTAGATATGGTTCATCTAGATTAGGACCAAAAGTCTTTGCAAGTAAGTAATCTTCTTTTAGGGCATATGGTACTTCAAAACCTAATATCTCTTTTAAAGTTTTACGTAAGTATGGTGTTGGTTCATTTATTTTCTTACGCATTTTAGGTATATTAGCATATAAAAGCTTTAAATCATTTTCACTAATATCCTTTAGCTTTATTGCATCTTCAAAAGTTGGTCCAAAACATTTAACTAGCACTTGATAAAATTTAGCATTTCTATTTAAAGTTTTGGCAATTATAAATAACTCTTCTTTGGTAACATGTAATAATTCCCAAAGGTATTTACCTTCATAACTATTAGCATTACTTTTTTCTTTTGGCCAGAAATTTGCTTTTAATAATTTGGTTGACCAATTATTTAATCTATTATCTAATGCATTTCTTTCTCTAGATGTTAATTTTTCGGCATTATATTTACCTTTTCCATCAATACCGAAGGCTTTTATCATAATAGAATAAATTAAAGTTGTTTTATCTTGTTCTTGCCAAAGATAAGCTATTCTTTTATTTATTTCATCATGTTCTTCTTTATTAGGGGCTTTATTTAATAAATCTTCTAATGTTTTAGAATTATCTACATGTTTTGGCCAGCATCTTAAATTAAATCTAAATCTTTCAATTTTATTAAATATCAAATTATTTTCCCCAGGAGTAAAGTCATCTTTATTATAAAGCTTTGTTCCATCAAAACCAAAAGCTCTGAACATTAATTTATATATAAATGTATCTTTATCTTGTTCTTCCCAGAGAATTTTAATTCTTTGGGAAGTTTCATCATACTCCATACTTCCCTTTGGATAACCATTTAATAATTCTTCTAAAGTAAATAGTATTGGACTTTTTCTTTCATTTTGACTTTTTCGATATTCTTCCATTATTTCATCTAATATTTTTCTAATTTCTGGTTCACTGAACTTCTTTTGGACTACTTTTTTATTTAACCCATAACCAAATTCTTTATGAAGAAGAACTTTAGAATGATTATCTAATGTAGCTACTATTTTAAATATTTCAGTGTTTGAAATATTTAAATATTCTAATAATGATTTTTTAGTAGTTTTAGATATTTCATACATTTTACTTAATATTTTCTTTTCTTTTTGACGGATTCTTTCTCTGGTTACTCCAAGTATATCTCCGACTTGTTCTAATGTATAATTGTTAAAATATCTTAGTGTTATTATATATCTTTCTTTTTCTGTTAAACCTGATAATAAATGATTTATTGTTATATTATCAACTACTCTATCTTCAAATTCACCACTTTTTAAGAAGTTAAACATATTTTCTTGGTCTTTTTCATTTTCATCTTTTGGGGTAGCATCTAAAGAAGGATTTTCTGAAAAACTTACAACTAGATGAGTTAATTTTTTTAAATCCATTTCTAGATAATCTGCAAGTTCTTCTAAAGATGGTTCACGATTTAATTTTAAAGATAAAGTTTTTACTGCAGTTAAATATTTATTATAAACTTGATATTGAGCAGATGGAATTCTAATAGTTCTTCCCTTTTCTTCAATAGCTCTACTAATACTTTGTCTAAGCCAACAAGTAGCATAAGTAGAAAACGCAAAGCCTAAAGATGCATCAAATCTTTCCATAGCTTTAATCATTCCAAATGTTCCTTCATTAATTAATTCATTTAATTCTAAACCATAGCGTGTTTTCTTATTTGCTATACTTATAATAAGACGTATATTTCCTTCAATAACTTGATTTTGATAAAAGATATATTTTCTTTCATATATAGCTTTTTCTTCTGGATTTTTGCTTTCTTCATATAACTTTTTATATTTTTGAAAATTAGCTATATAATTATTTGTTACATTTTTATCCATAATAGGAATATCTCTGATTTCACTGAAAAATAAGGCTTCAGAATAAAGGTCTTTTGAATCTCCATAAGAATAGTCTAACTCATCTTCAACTATTAAATTTTTTAGTGATGCATAACAAAATATGATATCTCCATTTGTTTCTCCGAAAGTATTATAAATATCATCTTCATTATATTTAGTTTTACCATGTAAAAACTTAGATAAGTAATTACTTATTATAGTACTTTTATCTATTAAAGTTTTTATAAATGTAAACGTATCTTCAATTTTATTTTCTTTTAAAACTTGATTAATATATTCAAGTTTCATTGTACCTGTCTCTATTTTTTGTTCAATATTTTTTATAATAGTATCAAAATCCATAAAACATTCCCCCGATTAGCTTATTATAACATAAAATCATTAAATTTTGTATATAATTTTTATAAAGAAGGAGTTATTATGTTTTTAAATTTTTTAAATATTTTAAAAGATATGTTATTTTTTACAGGTTCTTACTCAAATAATGTTTTTCCTGAGCCTTTATCAAGTGAGGAAGAAGAAAAATGTATTAACAAAATGTTAGAAGGAGATATTGATGCTAGAAATAAATTAATTGAACATAATTTAAGATTAGTTGCTCATATTGTAAAACGATTTGATGTTAAAGATGTTGATACTGATGACTTAATAAGTATTGGTACAATTGGGTTAATTAAAGGAATTGATACATATAAAAATAACAAAAAAACTAAAATTACCACTTATGCAGCAAGATGCATTCAAAATGAAATTTTAATGTACTTTAGAAGTCAAAAGAAGATTGGACCTACAGTATCTTTAAACGATGCTATTGGACATGATAAAGAAGGAAATGAAATTAATTTAATTGATGTTATAAAAGATAAAGATGTTGATTTATTTTTAGAACTTGATTTAAAAAACAATATTTCTTTATTAGAAAAATATTTGAAATTATTAAATAAAAGAGAAAAAGAAATTATTATTAAAAGATATGGACTTAATAATATTAAAGATATGACTCAAAAAGAAATTGCTGATGATCTTAAAATTTCAAGAAGCTATGTTTCTAGAATAGAAAAAAGAGCACTAACTAAAATGCTCACAGAATTTATAAAAAATAAAAATATAGATTAATTTTCTTTAATAACTAAGTTACATAATGGTATTATAAAACTACCTATAGAATTACCTAGAACCATTATTCCAGTGTATCCTAGAGTTTTAAGTGACCAGATGTCCGCAACAGAAAAATAATACATATTAGCAATACAGTGTTCAAAACCACAAAGAATAAATACTGCAACACCTAAATAAACAACTAAATACTTGCCAAAATCTGTTTGTTTTTTAAAACCATTTACAGCATAGTACATTAATAATCCACAGAAAATTGATAATATAAATATACTTAAAATATTATCATTTAATTTAATATTTGCTAATACTAAAGATTTTTCATAAATTTTATCATAAATTCTTGTATATCTTAAAATAAAACCAACACTACAAGCACCAATAAAGTTACCTATTAATGTAATTATCAATTCTTTTATATATTTTAAATTAAAATTAGTTATTAAATAACCTATTTTTCCAGTATAAAGATTTAAATTATAAATAAGTACTCCGAATAAACCAATAGAAAATAGTGATGCACCGATAACTTTATTTTCTATTGATAAAAATACTGTTCCTCCTATAGCAATCATTATTCCTGCTAGAAAACTTTTAAATAATATTTTCAACTCTATCTACCTCTTTTTATTAAATCTACATAGCAAATATAAATTATTTCATATTCATTATTTTCATTTTTTTCTGATACTTGTTTAATCATGTCAACATTATGTCCTTCACTTTTTAATGATAGCTTTAATAAACTCATATAATCTAAAAGTTTTATTTCTCTTAATCTTTTAAAGCTTTTACCATGACAATCAAGGGTATCAGTTATAGTGTATCCGTACATATTAGAATTTAATTTTGCATCAACTATGTTTGAAATTGTTCTTAAATATTTTGCAATTATTTCATTTGCTTCATTTTCACTTAGTTTAATTGCATTAACCATTTGACCCTCCATTTTGTAGAAAAAAACTAAGTATTTCTACTTAATTTAAAATGCCTCAATATTTAATTTAATTTTATGCATTTTATGAATGTAAGCATAGGCATAAACCAAAGTTCTTAGGGCATGTGCATTTTTACCGCCCTTACCTATTACATATTTCATTTGATCTTCTGGAACCATTACTTCGATTATTTTAGTTTCATCTTCCATAAATTCTTCAACTTTAATCATTTCAGCGTCTTCCACAAGACTTTTAACTAAATATTCAGTATATTCTACTATATTCATAATTATTTACCTTTTTTTGCATCATTAAATGCTTTTAATATACCTTCATTTTTGAAGATTGCTTTTACTGTATCAGTTGGTTGTGCTCCATTTGCTAACCATTTTAATGCTACTTCTTTATTAATAGAAATTTCAGCTGGATTTGCAATTGGATTGTATGTACCTACTGTTTCAATAAATCTTCCATCTCTTGGAAATCTTGCATCAGCAGCAACAATACGATAGAATGGTCTTTGTTTTGAACCCATTCTTTTAAGTCTTAATTTAACAGCCATTTTTCTTTCCTCCTTTAAATAACTAAAACTATATTACCATATAAAAATATATGTGTCAACCTTTTTTTGTTGACACATATAATCAAACAATCAAATTATATA
>FR899760.1 GCA_000437355.1 Firmicutes bacterium CAG:460 | reverse complement strand
TTTTTATTTTTTTACTAGTATACAATCAGCCCCAATTTTAGTTATATCTGAAAAGCTAAAACTAAACTCACTATTTTTAAGCATCTTTCTAAATATTTTTTTATTCTCCGCCACCAAACTTATTACTTTTCCTTCGCTATTTACTTCTGCATCAACAATTCTTCCTAAATTAGCCCCAGTATTAACACTAATAATATCTTTATTTTGAAGTTCACTTAAATACATAATATCCCCCATAAATTATATGTTTTACTTTATTAATTTACGCACATTTTCAATTGCACTTTTCTCTAATCTTGATACCTGTGCTTGACTAATCCCCAACTCATCAGCTATTTCCATCTGTGTTTTACCAATCATAAATCTTTGTAGCAAAATATTTTTCTCTCTTTCTTTAATTTTCAAAAGAGCCCTTCTTAAAGAAATAATCATATCTTTATCACTATTTTTATCTTTAACATCAGCTATCTGATCAAATAAATAAATTGTATCCCCACCATCATTATAAATTGGTTCAAAAATACTTGCTGGGTCTCTCATGGCATCCATAGCATAACCCACTAAATACTCAGGAATATCTAAAGCTTCTGCAATAACATTCGCCGGAGCTTCAACCCCATAATCACTTAAATATTGTTCTTTAAACTTAATAATTTTATAAGCTAAATCTTTCGTACTTCTACTAATTCTAACTGCAGTATTATCTCTTAAATATCTTTTAATTTCTCCAACAATTAAAGGAACAGCATAAGTAGAAAGTTTAAGACCATAAGATAAATCAAAATTATCAATAGCTTTAATTAACCCAATAACACCGACTTGAAATAAATCATCCAAATTAACATTACCTTTATTAAACGTTCTAAGAATACTTAAAACAAGTTTTAAATTTCCATTAATTAGCCTATCTTTAGCATCTAAATTACCATTTTGATATTCTACAAACAACTTAGTCATTTCTTCATTACTTAAAACTTCAATCTCACTAGTATTAATACCTGTTATATCAACTTTATATTTTGCCATAAAATAAATCCTTTCCCATTATTTATGGCAAGGATTTATTATTTTTATACATTTATTTTATTAAAACAATCTAATACTTCAAGCATTTCTCTAGAAATTCCACTTGTATCTCCAGACATTTCCATATTCTCTTTTAAAACATCATTAACTATTTCTAAAGGAATATATCTTAAACTAAAATTACCATCTAATTCTTCTAATGTATAATTAGTATTTTTTAAATCTGGTACCCTATCATCATTTATTACATAATAATAAATTACTATTTTAGTATTAACATTTTCACTTGGATAATCCTTATAATAAGAATTTCTCACCACAAACGGATTTAAGTTACTTGTATCAAACTCTAATCCCGTTTCCTCTTTAAGTTCCCTACGAAGTCCCAAAAGCAAGTCTTCACCAGTTTCAATATGTCCACCAGGAAATTGATATTCACAATGTGAATGACCTAATAATATTTTATTATCACTAGTTATTATTAAAGCTTTAACTCGAGTAACTTTATTATTTATATCACTTTCTAACAAATTATTTTTATTTTTTACTATTTCTATCATTTTTACTACACCAGCTACATTGTATCAAATTCTTTCTTTTTTGACAATTTATTCTTGTAATAATTTTATATTTTTGCTAATATATTAATAGAAAGGAGCTAAAAAAATGTACGATTACGATTATATAGCTGGTGAAACAACAAAAGCAGCTGCAAATGTTGCCGGAACCCTTATCTGGACAATAATTGCTTTTATTATTGCTATTGCAGCAGGTATCATGGTTTACTTTATGTTTGTTAAAAGTGATAAACAAGTAAGTGAAAATCTAAAAAAACTAAAAGATTTATTAGATTTTAAAACAATGTTAATCGAACCTATTTTAAAGGTTGTATACATTTCACTTACAATATTCGTTATATTATTCTCATTCGGTTTAATATCAACTAGTTTCGTTTCATTTTTATTAACATTAATATTTGGACCAATCATTATAAGAATTGCTTATGAATTAATGATGATTAATATTATGATTTGGAAAAACACAAAAGAAATTAATGAAAATATCAAACCTAAAGTAGCAAAAAAAGAAGCTAAAGAAGAAAAAGAAACAAAATAAAAGATGCATTCGCATCCTTTTATTTTGCTTTCTTTTTTGGAAATAATATATCTCTAACTCCATAGAAATATTGACATCCAGAAATTACTGATAATACCACTGCAGCAATTAATAAAATATCTGCAACAGGGAACCCAATAAGTTCAAATGGTAAATTATAAAACATAGTAAGAGTAAGACCACTCATCATACAAATAGTTTTTATTTTTCCAAGTATTGATGCTGCCACAACTTTACCATTTTGTCCAGAAATCATTTTACAAGAGTCAACAACTATATCTCTTGAAATAATAACAACTGGTATAACAATAGAAATAATTCTATCATAAGCTAAAATAATAAGTAAACCATTAACAAGTAATTTATCTGCAATAGCATCCATTACTTTTCCAAAATCCGTAACCATATTATTTTTACGAGCTAAATATCCATCTAAAAAATCTGATGTCGATGCTATTAAAAATATAATACCTGCAATAATATATTTTAAATTAACATTTATATTAACTACTTGATAAACAGGAAATTCTACTCCAAGTTGGCTCCACGGAAGTAAAAGCATCACAAGTAATAAAACTGATAAACATATTCTTGTAATTGTAATTTTATTTGGTAAATTCATAAACTTTCCTACCTTCCATAACTTATTGTATCAGTAACATTTCGATTTATAGTAACTTGTTTAACTGACCACACAATTGTAAATAAAACTAATAAAAATATTAAAGCATAAATTGTTATATAAACCCATTTATTATATTTTTTAGTCTTTTTTGTATATGGAGATGCTATTTCATCATCTTCTTTTTTTTCTTCTTTTATCTTAAGTTCAATAGTTTTCTCAATTTCTTTAATAGGTATTTTTGAAGTATATTCAAACATATACTCATTAAATTCATCTATTAATTCTTCTTCATTTAAACCTAAATATTTAGCATAACTAGATATATATTCTTTTAACTCAAATATATCTTTAAATGCTCCTGTTCTTCCATCTTCAATATTTTCTAGTATTTCTACTTTAATATTTAAATCTTTACTTGCTTCATTTAAACTAACACCTGATGACTCCCTTGCATACTGAAGCTCCTCACCAATTTCGTTCAAAACTTTTTCACTCCTTTTTCAAATCAAAAAAATAAAAAATAATCTTAATAAGCCATGTTTTGTTCTTCATAAAGAAGAGGCAAATATTTATCTTACATTTCTGCACCCAAAGTAAATTCATTTCTTTACTTTAAGCTCCCCTACCATAATTTGGGTTTCTCGCTTGCGGGGTTTACCACGTTCCACCTACAAAGTTTCCCTTGTAACTCGTCTCTTTGGCACTTTTATATCTAATAAAACCATTTAAGGTTTCCTCGAAGCCGTTAGCATACACTACCTTAGGTTATTTTTTCCCTAAGCACAAACACTACAGACATCGCAGTCTGTGCGAGCATGGACTTTCCTCTATATAACTATTTTATATAGCATTTGCCACTAGATTATTCATTATTTCCATAAACTACTTTTTCAAGTTGACTAATTCTTTTTAATAAATCAACATTATTCATACTTCTAGAAGGTGCATCACTACTTGTACTTGCTACTTCTTGAAGTCTTCTTATTTCTTGTTTTAACTTAATATTATCATCAGTTAAATCTTTAATATCTTTTTCTAATTTTCTTACAATATTAGAATATTCCGTATAATCACGGATAACCATATCCAAAAACTTATCAACTTCTTGAGGTCGATATCCCCTGGCATCAATCTTAAATTCTTTCTCAAGTATTTCTTGAGGAGTTAAATATAATCGATCGTTATACAAAAATATCACCTACTAACAAGAAAATTATATCTTAAATTTTTAGATTAGTCAATATCTCTCCCATTACTAATTTCTTCCACATCCAAAAATGGGACATTCAAAGTACCCCAATCTAAATTTTCCATCATTATATTTATATAGTATTCCATTCTCATTTCCTTCACCATTAAAATAATACACCAAAATTCTAAAAAAAACATTACTTTCGACAAAAGAAGTCAAAACTTTTATTGTCTATATTTGACAAATAAGGCTACCTATCTTCAAAAAAACTTAAAAATATGTTATAATACCTCTAGGTGATTAAATGTTATATCCTAATAATATTAAAAAAACATATAAAAAGGAAATATCTCATAAAAATCGTGGTATGAGTCTTGAATATTTAATTGAACAAGAAAATACTTACTATAGAGATAATGATATCGCCTACATTTATAAAAAGCCAACTCCAATTAGAGTTGTAAAAACTGAATATTGTTCTTATGGTAAAAGAATAACAGATGCTTTTTATGAAATGCCATCCACACTAGACTTTAATGGAATATATCGAGGAAAATACATTGAATTTGATGCAAAAGAAACTAATAATAAAACTTCTTTTCCCTTATCCAATGTCCATCCTCATCAAATAAAACATATAAGAAATATCCAAAACCATCAAGGTATTGTATTCTTAATAATAAGTATGAATGATGAATATTTTATATTAATGGGTAAAGATTTTCTAAACTTTATTGATAATGAAACAAGAAAAAGTATTCCTTATGAATATCTAGAAAAAAATGGAATAAAAATAAATATGACTTTAAAAGGATTAGATTATTTAAGTAAATTAAAGGAGATAATATGAAAAAGTTAAAATTAAAAAAAATTAATTTAAAGAAAAAATCGACTGGAAAAGGAAATAAAAAAGTTTTTACTAAAGATAATATACTTTCAATTATTTTAATTGCAGGTATAGCTATAATTTCAATTGCTTTAGTATTTGCTCTTTACATAATTATTTCTTCACCAGATTTTGATAAAGATAAATTGTATTCAAAAGAGTCTAGTGTATTATATTTTAATGATGGTAAGACTGAACTTGCTAGACTTGGTCAATATGATAGAGTTTTAGTAAATTATGATGAATTACCAGAAGTTCTAATTGATGCTATTGTTGCTACTGAAGACTCAAGGTTCTTTCAACATAATGGTTTAGATATGGCCCGTTTTGCCAAAGCAAGTGTTGGACAAATCCTAGGTAATGATAAAGCTGGTGGAGGTTCTACCTTAACAATGCAAGTTGCAAAACAAATATATTCTAATAAAGAAAGTCATGGTATAAAAGGTATAATTCGTAAATTTCAAGATATATACATGGCAGTATTTAAACTAGAAAGTAATTATACAAAAGAAGAAATAATAGAGTTCTATGTAAATAGTCAATGGTTTGGGTCAACAGGTTCCCTAAACAACTCAGGTTTTGCTGGAGTTGAACAAGCATGTCAAAACTTCTTTGGTAAATCAGTTTCAGATATTTCTCTAGCTGAAGCATCAATTATTGCAGGTATGTTTCAAAATCCTGTTTGGTATAACCCATATACCTACCCTAACAATACTAGAAAGCGTCAAAAAACAGTTTTAACATTAATGGTAAATCATGGATATATTACTGAAGAAGAAAAAAATGCTGTTTTAGAAATTCCCATTGAATCTTTATTAGTAAAAAAAGAAGCTGATGGAAATGGTGAAAGCCGTGCAGCAATTGACTATGTAATTAATGAAATAAAAAGTGATACTGGATATGACTTACGTGAAGTTCCAATGAAAGTTATAACAACAATTGATAAAGATGCTCAAGAGGTTTTAAATAAACTTGAAAAAGGTGAAATATATAAGTTTCCAAATGATGCAATGCAAGAAGGTATAGCTATTACCGATATGACAACTGGTGGCTTATCAGCAATATCTGGTGGTAGAAATTATGGAGCTCGTGGAACAAACAGAGCAACTATTAAAAGACAACCTGGGTCAACAGCCAAAATTCTATTTGACTATGGACCTTACATTGAATACTTAAATGGTTCACCAGCATCCTTATTCTTAGATGAAGAAACAACTTATACAAATGGCACACCAATAAAGAATGCGGATGGTAAATATAATGGTTTAATGACAATGCGTGATGCTCTAGCAGCATCAAGAAATATCCCCGCATTAAGGGCTTTCCAAGCAGTTAATAAAGAAAATCCAGATTATATTAAAACATTTGTAAAAAGTCTAGGCATTAACTATGGCGATGAACTTTATGAATCTGCAGCTATCGGTGGTTTTGATGGTGTAAGTCCAGTGCAAATGTCTGCAGCATATGCAGCATATGGACGTGGTGGATACTATATTGAACCATATTCATATACAGAAGTAACTTTACTAGATACTGGTAAAGTATATAAAAAACAAAATGAAAAAGTCAAAGTTATGAGTGAAGAAACCGCTTACATGATTACAAGTATTTTAATGACTGCTGCTGAACGTGGTGTTGGTGGTGTCAAAGTAAATGGTACAAACATCGCTGCTAAATCTGGTACAACAAACTTAGATAAAGCAACAACTGAAAAATTAGGAATTCCTGCATCAGCTACTAGAGATGCTTGGAACATTACGTACTCCCCAGAATATTCAATAGCTTTATGGATTGGATATGACATCAATAATTCAGAACATTATTTAACAGCAACAATCGGTGGTAGAGTTAGAAATGCTGTTATGAAAGCTGTTGGATCTAGAGTATATTCTAAAAACAAAACATTCAGTGTTCCAAGTGGCATCATTGAAGTAGAAATTGAAAAAGAAACATTCCCTACTCAACTTGCCAGTGAATTTACTCCAGACAGTTTAAGATATACAGAAATATTTAAAGAAGGTACTGAACCAACTGAAACTTCAGCAAGATTTGATAAACTAAGTTCTCCAACAAATGGTTCATATACATTCGATGGCACAAGGATAAAATTAACATGGAACGGAATTAAAACTCCAGATGCTATTAACACAAGTTATTTAAAAGATTATTTCAATAAATATTATGACACCAGTGCTAATAAGTATTATGAAGAAAGAATTGCTTATAACAATACTTATATAGGTTCTCTAGGTTACAACATTTATGAAAAAAATGATGATGGAACCCTTAATTACCTCGGTCGTACTGATGGTACAAGTTATACAGTAACAAATAGCACCGGAGGTAACAAAACATATGTAATAAAATCAGCATACTCACTATTTACTAAAAATATGAGTGATGACCTAACAATTAAAGTAAATTCAAACATTGATAGTAACATTGAAGATATTATAAAACCAAATCCTAGTGATGATACAGACGCTGAAAAGAATTATGGATTAGATTAAAAAAAGAGTCAGGCACATGACTCTTTTTTAATTCAGAAACGTAAATTGGAAATTTTATAAAAGATTTAATTCTTCCTTTATGCCCTTTTGCAATATTTTTGAAAAATTAATACCTTTTGCTTCTGCCAATAATTTTAACCACTCAGGCATAGTTACTGTAGTTTTTACAGTTTTTGAAGAAATTTTTCTTTCGTGTTCTAAAACATCTAACTCTACCATTGTAATAAACTCATCTTTCCCAACTTTAATATTCATATAATTATAAGTTGGAACAGGTAAAACTTCATATTCTGGTAGCATATTATACAAAGCATCTTGTGCCATATAATATGCTTCATTAAACCCATTACCAAATGTAAAAATATTATCAAAATCAATAAATTTTACATTATATGAATTTCCTTCTTTAGAAAAAATTGCTGGATAAAAATAATTATTCATAACACAAATTCTAAATGGTAATTTATTGTAACGAGCGGGATTATAATTTAATCCCTGTACTCTTTACAATGTTTGATAAAGTACCCGCAGGGATATCACCTTTATGGTTGGGAACAATACAAACTTGTGTGCCTTTTTTGTATTTTAAATGTGAACCTTTTTGACTCACTAGAACCCAACCATCTTTACGGAGTGATTTTATCACTTTTTTTACAACTACCATTTACGCTCCTTTCTAATATATTATAGCAAAAAGCAAAACACGTGTCAACACATATTTCGTTTTTTTCACATATTCTATTTTTTCACATTGCTAAATTTACATTGAAAAGGACATTTATAACAATCTGGTTTTATACTTTTACAAGTATATCTTCCAAATAACACTAATTGATGATGAACTCTACTCCATTTATCTTTTGGAAAAAACTTCATTAAATCTTTTTCTATTTCTAAAACATCATCACTTTTAGTTAATCCTAATCTTTTAGAAACTCTAGCTACATGAGTATCTACAGCAATGGCAGGAACATCATATATATTTGATAAAACCACATTACAAGTTTTTCTACCCACACCAGGTAAACTTTCTAAATAATCTCTATTATTTGGAACAGTTCCTCCATAATCACTCACTAATTTTTTAGCAATTTCAATTATATAAACCGCTTTTCTTTTAAAAGTACCAACTGGTCTAATAATTTTTTCTATATCATTTATATCAGCATCAGCTAAAGAAAAAATATCATATTTAGAAAACAACTCTTTAGTAACTAAATTTACTCTTTTATCAGTTGATTGAGCAGCTAAAACAGTAGCAATTAATAATTCATAATCTTTATTATATAATAGTTCACAGACAGGATTAGGAACAACTTTATCTAATTTTTCTATTACTTCCCTACTTTTCATTTAACCAATCAAAATTCATAACACTAGTTTCATATAATGGAGCTTCTGGTTCTTTTTCCATAGCATTCTTTATATCCTCCGGTGCTTTAATTCCTTTCTTATTCCATTCATTTAGTATTCTATCAATATATCTTAAATTAGTTACACCATTATAAACAGCTTCTCTTAAAGCAGCTATAATTAACTCTTCACTATATCCCCCATCAATCCAAGCATTAATTATTTCATAATCCATAGTAGATAAAGTTCTTCCAAATTCTCTTTCAAATACTTGATATATATCATCTTTAGTTTCTTTCTTTTCATTTTTCTTATAATCACTTCTTATTTCATTATAAAAATTATCTAAAGAAACTCTTTCTCTAATCTTACCTAAATCATCTTTTTCAGCATCAACTTTAATTAATCTTTTAGCCATCAAAGAACCATAAGCAGTTAAAACATCTTCTTCTTTCATATTAAGACATTTAGAAACAACTTTCATATCAAATACTTCATCAAATACATTATCAAAATAAAGTAAAAGTAAAAATTCATTTAAAGATAAATTCAATTTCAAGGCTTCTTTAATAAATATAGTTTCTGCCACAAATTTTTTATTATCTTTAAACATAATTCTCACTTCCTTTTCTCTAAATATTTTAATATCTCACTTTTTTTGTTTTTTAATCTATAATTTAATATTTCTTTTTCTATTATTTTATATGTTTCTCCGATTACTTCTCCAACACCAACTATAGAACTAATCTCTTTACTTGTTATATCTATATCTTCTCTTGATTTAATAGGTAATTTATTATACATTTTACTAATTTTAGTAGTTTTAATATTTAATATTTTACCAGCTACTCTAGATATATATAACCCATATTTATATAATATTTCATTATCAATTTTACCAAAATCTAATACCTCGGTAATTTTTATTATATTCCCTTTTTCAACATTTGTAAATGGTATATTTAAAACTTTTACTTGAGCCCACATTCCAAGCAAGTCATCAACATAGTTTATATCATCATAATTAATCTCTAAAACTTCACTAATTTTAGTATCTTTCATTAATTCTAAACCATATTTATAGTTCTTACTAATTAATATTTTATCAAGTTCATTTTTAATTCTTTCTTTAGATAAATCTCCAACTAAATAACTATATTCTTTTATTTTTTCATACAATTCATCTTCTATTTTAAAATCAAGTATACACGCAAATCTAATTGCTCTCATTATTCTTAATGGGTCTTCCTTTAACTTTACATCAATACTCCCTATCATTTTAATAGTTCTTCTATCTAAATCTTTACATCCATTAAGTAAATCAATAATCTTACCATTTTTATTCATACAAATAGCATTAATAGTAAAATCTCTTCTTTCTAAATCATCTTTTAAATTATTAATATATACTACCTTACTTGGTCTTCTATTTACATAATTTAAATCTTTTCTAAATGTTGTTATATCAACATTTAATTTATCTACTTTAATATTTACACTACCATAATTATTTTTACTACTATTAAAAATTCTATGTATATCTTTAGGTAGTGCATCAGTTGCTATATCAACATCAAAAGACGTAACTCCAAGTAAATAGTCACGAACATAACCTCCAACTAAATAGGCTTGATAACCTTCATTCTCTAAAGTTTCTAATATTTTCTTAATATTTTTTTCCATTTAAATTCCCTATTTAATTATATCAAACTTCCAAGAAAAAAACATCTATTTTCAAGATGTTTTACATTTTATTTAGCAATAATAGAAAATATTAAACCTTCAATACTACTATAAAAAGTTATTTGGGTGTTGTTAAAATTAATATTTTCTTCAGCTACATCCATAATTTCACACATACTATTTTCATAATTATAATATAGTATTGCATAATTTTTATATTGTTCGGACAATTGTGGAACAGTAATAAGATATTCATAATTTCCTTCTTCATCTTTTTGAAGAATACCTTGATCCTTAGGTTCTGCCAAAACAGGTAATGTTACAAAAGAATAATCTTTATAAAGTAATAAATTATCATTAACATCAATAATATTTTCTTCTTTAAAATTCCATAATAATTTAACATTTTCATAATTTGGAATATCTCCATAAAGATTACCATTCTTTATTCTGTTGCTTACATATTCACTATAATAATTAATATAATATTCATCAGAGCTAATTTCTTTAATTACTTCTGCACTCTGTTTAATAAACTTGAAGTCATAATCTTTGGTTATTCTATCATTCAAAGGAATATAATACCCAAAAGTATTAAACTCACTTTTACTCCATTCTAAAAATGACATTCCTTGCTCAGATTGATATTCAACACTATCAATTTTAAACGTAATTAATGGTAATTTATCAAAATAAAAATAACATTTATCAGTTAATCTTCCATTTATTTTCACCGCATTATTTTCATCATCCCAGATTATTGTTGAACCATTTTCACATTTAGATAAATCATTATTAAGGGCATAACCCCATAAAGGCCATGTACTCTGTGTAACTAATTTATAATCACCAGAGCCTGCAGATGTTTCCAAATTCATTGATATTCCTTTAGTTAATTTTGTTGAATTATTTACATTTTCTTTTTTATAAATATTAGTTGTTTTTAAATATTTTGAATAACCTAAAAATGATACTAATAAAGTTAGTGTAACAATTGATAAAATTATATATTTTTTCTTCATTTGACATCATCTCCTTAACAATATCACGCACGGATATTTTATTTTACACAATCATTTTAACCGAAAAAAAAAAAAAAAAAAGCACTATTTTCACACATTTTGTGTAAATAGTGCTTTTTATTCTGAAATTAACATAGTTTTTTATAAAGCAATTCTACTTTTCTTTTTTAACAGATGCATCATATATTTCTTTAATAGTATTATCTAAAGTATTATTGAATTCTTCATCACTCATATTAACATTTAAACCTTCAAGTAAAGCTCTAGAAAATGATGCAATCATTTTTTTATTTTGTTTTAGTTTTTGACAAGCTAAATCTCTTTCATAACCTCCAGATAAAGCTACAATCCTTAAAACATTCTTATGTCTTAATAAATCATTATAATAATTTGGAACTTCTGGTAAAGTAAACTTAAACATTAAATAATCTTCTTTTTTAGTTTTATCTAAATGTTTTAAAATTTCATTTCTCATAAAAGTTTCAATTTGTTTTTTATTAGCAGCATCAATATCAACTTCAGGTTCAATAATAGGAATTAAGCCATGAGCTATTATTATCTTTGCTAAATTAAATTGTTGTTCAACTATTTTTTTAATCCCATATTCATTATATTCTTTTATAACACTTCTCATTTTAGTACCAATAATACCATATTTTTTAGCATTTTCTAAAGACACTTCTAAATTAGGAATATCTTTTAGTAATTGAACCCCACCATCAATATCTTCTAAACCAACATCTATTTTCAAAAACGAAAGTATACCTTTATCACTTAAATACTTAACAGTATTAACACCATCAATATTTCTTTCCATTGTATTTTTAAAAAGTATTACTCCAAGTATTCTTTCATCAAACACATCACTTTTAATTATTCTAGAACGCATCTCATGAATAAAATCAAACATAACATCATCACTTGTAATAAGCTCTTCACTTATCCCATAATTAGCTAATGTCCTCTTACTACTTCCCCCACTTTGGTCTAAAGCAGCAATAAATCCTTTCTTATTTTTTAATATATCAATTATTTCCATTTCTTACCTCCATCTTAATTAATTTTGCATGTAATACTACTCTATCATTTTCTTTATAACAAGTAGATAAAGTAAGTATTTTATCTTCTTCATTTAAACTAACATCAAATTTATATTCACTTCTATTTTGTAACATTTCTAAAAACTTAACATATTCTTCATTATTATTAAAATCTATATCTAAATAATCACTAACCTCAGGTATTCTATAAATACTAAATACTTGCCATAATGTATTTTCATATTCTGTAGATAATTTAACAACATGATTATCACTATTATTATACCAATTACTTTTAGTAATATTTTTTAAAGACCCAAACATTGTTCCATCCACTCTACCATGAGCATAAAGTATTGTATTTTTATCAAAATCTTTAACACTATTTCGATAATCCATAAATACCCAACCTGCAGAATTATATTTCTTATTAAAATCTTTCTTTAAATAATATGTATTATCATTAGTTTGAACAAAAGGATAATTTATATTAGTACCATTTACTTTAATCCATCCTACAGTATCACTATTAATACTTTTTAATTTACTAAAATCAACATTTATTAAATTCATTTTAATATAATCCCAATAAGGATTTTCACGTTGTACTTCTTCTTCCTTCGGAGGATTAACTATAATAGTTTCTGAAGTATCCTTTACTTCTTCAACATTTACTTCATTATTAATTTTTTCTATTTGTTTTTCTGTACTTCTAGCATCATTACTCCATAAAAGTATTCTAGCTCCACTATAACCACCGAATATAACAAATAAAACTAAAAATAAATAAACAAACTCTTTTCTTAAAAACAATATTTTCTTATGATTTACTATAGCTTCTTTCTTTTCTATATCTTCTTCATTACTAGAAGTATCCCCAATATTTAATTCTTTTAATATTTCATATGTTAATTTTTTATCTTCTTCTTTTAATTTCTTCTTAGTTTTCTTATCCGCTTTTATAGTAATCACCTTTATTTATCTAATTCTATTTCTATTGTTTTATCTACTTTTATTTCATGATATTTAACTCCACAAGCATCAAATAATCTTCTAGATGCTATAGCATTATCTTCATTATGGTATTTATCACTTAGATAAATTACTTCTTTAATTCCTGATTGAATAATAGCTTTAGCACATTCATTACAAGGAAATAAAGCTACATATATCTTAGAATTTTCTAAATCTCTTTTATTACCTCGAAAATTAAGTATTGCATTAAGTTCAGCATGACAAACATACATATATTTTGTATTTAAAGCTTCACCTTCTCTACTCCATGGAAACTCATCATCATGAAAACCATTCGGAGCCCCATTATACCCAATTGACAAAATTCTATTATCATCACTTACTATACAAGCCCCAACTTGTGTTGATGGATCTTTACTTCTTAAAGCAGATAATTTTGCAATTCCCATAAAGTATTCATCCCAAGATAAATAATCAGCTCTTTTTTTTGTATTCATTTATACCACCATCCTTTATAATTGTACCAAATTTTTTAGAAAAATAAAAGAGCTGTTGAAAAATTATCATTTATTTTCTAACAACTCTACTAGGTTTTATATTTGCTTTATTTATTTTAATCAATTTAATATATTCATTTATA
>FR899759.1:15654-24734 GCA_000437355.1 Firmicutes bacterium CAG:460 | reverse complement strand
GGAGCTAAAGCAAAAGCTCTTGGAGCTAAAGTTGGAGCAAAAATTGTTGCTTTTATAGCTGCTAATCCTTGGGTATTAATAGTTTTAGGTGTAGTAATATTAATTTTTATAATAATATTAATTGTTGCTGGTGGTAGTACAAGTAATGGATATTATAGTCAAGAATGTAACTTTAATGCTTCAACTGTTAATTTAACTACATGTAATAGTGGAAATGAAGAAGAAGGAATAGAACCTGAAGTAACAACATTAGATCTTAAAGATTATGTTTTAGGTACAACTTATGAACTTGTTAAAGGTAGAGATTTTACTGATGACCAAATTGAAGCTGTAATGATTATTGTCAAAACTAATGCTTTAAGTTATGGTAATTATGATAATTCTTCAAAAGTGTTAGAATTAGATACTTGTACTTATAATTATAATGATTTTAGTGGTAACTCTGAATATGAAAGATATGATGAATTATATACTGAAATAGAAAATTATTTGTATATATCTTCTTCATATAATACATCAATTGATGTGTTAACAAGTGCTAATGCTTTGGAACTTAATAGTAGAACATTAAATGAAATAAGTGAAAGTACTGATAGATTTACTATTATACTTAATAACTTATATGAACCCGATGCTGATGAAGTAAATGAAATTGTTTATACTAATAATTTATTTATTGGTGACTCTAGAATAGAAGAAATGAAAAACTATGGTATTGTTGATAGTAGTAAAGTAATTTATGGTAGAGGATATGGTTATGATTGGTTTATTGGTAATGGTGAATTTAATGCAAGTAATACAAATTCTTTAGATGGTGGTATAAATGGTGCTATTAAAAGAATGAGAAGTAATACTAATTATAATATAATAATTTGGTTAGGTATAAATGATTTAAATTATAGAACTGCAGATGTATACTTTGATGAATATTATAAACTTGCTAAAGAAGAATGGGATAGTTATAATGTTTATATTGTTAAAGTTGGTCCAGTTAGAGATGATTTAGAAGTAGTAACTAATGATAGAATTAATAGTTTTAATGAAAGAATGCAATCATTAATAAATAATAGTAACTTAGGTAATTTAAAATTTGTTGATATAAATTATAATATAAGTAATTATGATGATGCTGGATTACATTATGAAAATAGTGATTATAAAAAAATATATTCTGATATAATGAAATATGTTGGGTTAAATAATTCTATAAGTAGAGAGTATCAATTATATAATTTAGATGATTATTGTGAATTTATTTATGTTGATGGAGAAAATAGTAGTAATGGATGTGAAGAAATGTCTATTAGTTCAACTGTTTTATCTAGAGATGAATTTATTACTAAATTAGAAACTTATTATGGAAATAATGCTTCAAGTTATGGTTCAACATTTAAAGAAAATGCTGGAAAAATATATGATTTAGCTACTAGAAATGGTATTAATCCAGAATTAATTGTTGTTAGAGCTGACATTGAAGGATATAGTCCAGTTAGTCAAGGCTTTGGTACTTATTATAATTATTGGGGTATTGGTTGTTATAATAATCAACCTTTAAGTAAGTGTATTTCTTATGATACATTTGATGATGGGGTTTTAGGTTTTATAAATAATGTTTCATCATATGATTCTTTAAGTTCAATGATGAAAAAGTATACATATATTGGAGATTATTGGTATAATCCTGGAGATTCTGGTGCTGGTGGATGTTATTTCTATCCTTATATTAAGAAATATATGTCAGCATCTAGAGCTAATGAAATTGAACCATATTGTGCAAAAGGAAATACTTGTAGTGGTGATGAATGTTTAAAAACTAATGATGAAGACCAATTAGCATATTCTATGTATCAAGTGGAAATAATGGCTAGTAGAAGAAATAGTATCTTTAATATAACATCTGATTTTTGTTCTGGTTATTCACAAAATTGTACATTGTTTGCTCAAGGTGATAGTAGATGGAAGAATATTAAATTAGGTAATTCAAATTCTACAATGGGAGCATCTGGTTGTGCTGTTACAAGTATTGCGATTGGTATATCTTGTTCAGGAACAGAAATTGCTGTTGCAAATTTTGATGCCGGAAAGTTAATTAATACTTTAAATGAAGGGGCATGTTTTACGAGTAGTGGTGCAATTATGTGGGGATGTTCAGCAATTAAGAAAATTGCTCCGAATGTGTCATTATATACTACTGAGTCATTATCTTCAAAAAGTGATAGTTATAAAAAAGATGTAATAAATAGATATAATACATCAGATAAATTTGTGTTAGTACATTTTGAAAATAGTGCTCATCCAAGAGGACATTATGTGGTAGTAACAAGTATTAATGGTAATGAAATAATTGCTAAAGACCCAGCAGGTGGTAAAGTATCTAATGTTAATATAAAATATGTAGACCAAGTGGTTGTATATACTGCAAAATAGGAGGAATAAATGAATAAAAAGGTACCCATTATTATAGCTGTTATACTTTTTGTTATAGGAATTATTTTATTCTTTGTTTTTAGAGAAACAAAACAAAAAGAAGTAAAATCAGATATAAATTATTTAGTTATTGGAAATGAAAGTATCTGGGAAAATAAAAGTAATTCATGGAAAAAGGTTACTTATGATGATGTAAATAATAAAAAACTTAATGTATATATTGATAATATGTATAGTGGTAAGTACACACTTAAGTATGGGAAAGTATGGAATTTGTACGATAATAGCGGACTTGTGATGTATGAAGACTCGTTTGTGGCTATGTCAGATGTAAATTGGGATATTGTAAATATTAATATAGATAGTATAAGTAAGGAAGATTTAATATATATTAATAGTGTTTTAAATAGTAAGTATAGTTTAGAAGATATTACATTGAATGAAAAAGTAAATGTTGATTTAAATAATAATGGTATAATAGATACTATAATTAATGTTGGTAATTTAAATCGAGATGGATTAGATAAATATTTTTCATTAGTATATGTAATAATAGATGGTAAAAAAGAAATACTAATTAATGAAGATATTGATGTAAAGGATAATTTAAACTATCCAATTTATAGAATAAATAGTTTATTAAGAAAGAATGGTTTAATAAATATTATTTTACATAAAGGATATTTTTCTGAAGCTGGTACTAATGGAAATAGAATGTATGAAATAATTGATGGAAAATATGAACTTGCTATAGAAGATTAATAGAAATTATAGTATAATAGATTATTGAAAGGAATGTTTAGTTATGAAGTTTAAAGTAGAACCTAAAGATTTTATGTTGTTTGTAATATATTGTGTATTATTGTTATATCTATGTGCTATTGCAGTTTTAAATTTTGCATCATTATCTAGTGATGGAACATTTTATGGATTGTTGCCATTTAAAGCTTTTACCCCACAATATATTGGGGCAACATTAATATTATTTATTATTTCTTTAGTAGCTATATTTTCTAGTGTGTCTTCTTATATTTTTAAAAAAGAAAAAGGAGAAATTGGTATTGGAATAACATTAAAAAAGAAATCTAGTGATGGTTATTCTAGTTGGGCGAAAGATAAAGATATTAAAGAACAATCTGGTGTTGAGTGTGTGCATCCAACTGATGAAGTTGTTAATGCTGCAGGAATACCTTTAATTAATGATGGTAAAAATATTTGGGTTGATAATGGAGAATATCATAACTTAGTAATTGGTTCTACAGGTAGTGGTAAAACTCAAACTGTTGTTAAACCAATGGTTAATTTACTTGCTAAAAAGGGTGAGTCAATGATTATTACTGACCCTAAAGGTGAAATATATAAATATAGTGCAAGTTATTTAAAAGAAAAAGGTTATAGAATTATAGTTCTTAACTTTAGGGAACCTCAAAGAGGTAATAGTTGGAACCCTCTTGCACTTCCAAATAAATATTATAGAGCTGGTAATCAAGATAAAGCAATTGAATTATTAAATGACGTTGCATTAAATATTTTGTATGACCCATCTAATAAAAATGAGTCAGATTTCTGGGAAAAATCTGCAGCTGACTATTTTTCGGGGTTAGCTTTAGGTTTATTTCAAGATGCTAAAGAAGAGGAAGTTAACTTAAATAGTATAAATGTTATGAGTACAGTTGGTGAAGAACGTTATGCTATGAGTAATTATATTAAAGAATATTTTGGTATGAAGGGTGAAAAGTCAAATGCTTATATGTTTGCATCAAGTACTATTAATGCTCCGAATGATACAAAAGGTGGATTACTAGCAACATTTAGACAAAAGATTAGAAACTTTTCAACTGGTGAAGCTTTAAGTGAAATGTTATCATATAGTGATTTTGATATGAAAGATATTGGTAATGGTAAGACTGCTGTGTTTATGATTATCCATGATGAAAAGAAAACATATCATCCATTAATGACTATATTTATTAAACAATGTTATGAAACATTAATTGATGTTGCTCAAGAAAATGGTGGAAAATTACCTGTTAGAACTAACTTTATCCTTGATGAATTTGCTAATATGCCCCCATTAAAGGACGTAGATGCTATGGTATCTGCAGCTAGAAGTAGAGATATTAGATTTACATTTATTATTCAAAACTTTGCTCAACTTAATGATGTTTATGGAGAAAATGTTGCAGAAATTATTAAAGGTAACTGTGGTAATTTGGTTTATTTAATTAGTACAGAAATGAAAGCTTTAGAAGAAATAAGTAAGATGTGTGGTGAAGTAAAAGTTACTGATGAAAAAGATAAAAATGCTACAAGACCACTGATTACAATTACAGATTTACAAAAAATGAAGTTATTTGAAGCTATTATTATTAGACTTAGAACTAGTCCATTTAGAACTAAATTAGAACCTGATTTTAAAATGGAATGGGGTATTGAAAGAAAAGAAGAAGAATATCCAACAAGAATTAAACGTGAAGTAGAAATATTTGATTTGAAGAAGTTTGTAATGGATGAAAGAAATAAGAAAATGGCCCAAGATAGTGGAATTATTAAAGATAATAATCCATTTAAACCAATGGATATGGGGATGTCTTCTTATAATCCTTTTGGACCAATGCCTAATATGAATAAACCAAGTGGTATTGGTAATATGGATATTGATAGTATTATGAAGGATTTAGATGAAAAGTTTAAAGAATTAGACCGTCAAGAAGCTTTAAAAAATAAAGCAAATGATGTAAATAATGATGAATTACCTAAGATAAAAGAAGAAGTAAAGAGTGAACCTTTAGTAGAAATTAAAGAAGAAGAAAATCCAAAGATAAGTGTTGATACAGAAAGTAAAGTTATTGCTGATAATGTTGTATCTGATGATGAATTCTTTGATGATTTCTTTGATACTGAATAGAAAGTTTAGGCTTTCTATTCTTTTTGGGATAATGTAATTGGTGTTATAAATTATACTTCATATAATAAAGTGTGATATGTATGAAAAGAATTTCGTTTAATGATTTTAATCCTAGTATGGGAATACTTATTGATGTTCAACATCCAGTTGATTATAAGTTAAATCCTACACCGGAAGCTATAAATATTTATGCTGATAAATTACTAATGGATAGTAAACAATATTTAACTTATAATAAAAAATACTATATTATATGTAATAAAGGTTTTTTAAGTAGAAGAGTGACATCAATGCTTGAATATTTAGGTTATGATGTAACACAAGTGTTAAGATAGTATGTAATTTTTAAAAAATGTGGTATACTATTGATGTGGTATATTATGAGTGAATTATTTAATAGTTTTTATATATTTATTATGAATACAATAGATGCTTTAGGTGTTTATGGTCCATTACTTGGGTCACTCTTTATTATACTTGAAAGTATAATACCACCGTTACCGTTGTTTGTATTCATTACCATTAATTTTGTGGCTTTTGGTAAAGTTTTGGGTTTTATAATCTCATGGATATGTACTTGTATTGGTTGTATTTTGTCATATTATTTAGTTAAAAAATTATTTAGAAACTGGGTTGTTAATAAAATAAAAGATGTTAATTTATTAACTAAATGTATGAATTATGTTGAAAATTTAAGTTTAACTCAAGTAACTATGATTTTATCTATTCCTTTTACTCCAGCATTTATGGTTAATATTGCTGCAGGATTATGTAATATGAATTTTAAAAAGTTTTTAACTGCAATATTAATTAGTAAAATTTTTTTAGTTTATTTCTGGGGAATTGTTGGTACTGGTTTACTTGAAAGTTTTCATAATCCAACTAGTTTAATTACTGTTGTAGTTATGATAGTAATTGCTTATATATTAAGTATTGTAATTAAAAAAGTATTTAAGATTGATTAAATACTTTTCTTATTAATAATAATTCTTTTTTGGGAGCATGATTATATTTTAATGTTTCTTTTATTTTTTCACTGAATATTCTTCTTATAAGTTCATAGTTTTCTTTGGTGTTTTCTATGTTATTATCACTGATATATCTGCGAATTGTTTCTATTAAAATAGTTATATCTATACTGGGTGGTTTAATATAATTAGTAGATGTATCAATATTTATTTTATATTCAGGAATACTTGATGTAAATTCTATACTTATGTTAGCACTTTTGTAATGTTTAATAGCGTTTGTGTTAAAAATAATTAAGGTGTTAACCGAAAAGGTTAGAAGTTTTTCTATATCTTTTTGAGATAGTTCTTTTAATTTTGATAAATTAATGTATATTCCATCATAGTATTGTGATAATTTTTCAAAATCTATCCAGTTGTTAAATGGAAATTCTTGTTTTAAAAAGTTTAAATCTTCTAAAGAAGAAATGTTAAATATGTTAGCATTTTCTTTTAATGTTAGTAGAGATGCTGGTAGTAAAAATGGATAGTCACTTTTATAATAAAGAATATGAGGATTACGACATAGATAATCTACCCATTCATTGTAATTTGGAAAATTTGGGTTTTGAGGAGTTGCCCAGATGCCACCGTAAGGCTTAGAAGATGCTGTATTTTCGATGTTTTGAAATAAATCACTCGATAAATAATCGGTTCCAACACTTAGAAATTCCATAGTAACCCTCCTTTTTGTAAGTGATATTATAACAAAATAATTTATAAATTGCAAATTAAAGTTTTGTATAGTATAATGTTAGTAAGGTGAATGTATGAAGGATTTTTTAGATAAATATTTAGATAAATGTATAAGTATTATCCTAATTATAGTAATTAGTGTTGTTTTAAATAAAATAATTGATAAGTTAATAGATGGAACTATTAGAAGAAAAAGAAAGAAAAATGTAACAACATTATTAATGTTTATTAAAAAAGTTAAGAAATTAATAATTTATTCTTTAATGGTTTTAATGATTATGGGTCAATTTGAAGCTTTTCATAAGTTTTCTATAACATTACTTTCCGGATTGGGAATTGGTTCAGTTGTTTTAGGGTTAGCTGCTCAGGAAAGTTTGAAGAACTTTTTTGGTAGTTTTGCTTTAGTTATTGGTGATGTTTTTGAAGTTGGTGACTTTATTGAATGTGTTGATAGTGGGGTAAGTGGTACTGTTGAAGATATTACAATGAGACATACTGTTATTAGAACTATCAATAATAGAAGAGTTATTATTCCAAATAGTCAAATGAATTCTTATACGATTGAAAACTTTAATTATATTGATAATGAAAATGTTAAGTTGGTTGATTTTTCTATATCTTATGAATCTGATGTTGATAAAGCAATGAAAATTATAAAAGATGAAATGAAAAAGTTATATAAACCAAATGAAAAAGGTAAAAATAAAGATGTTGAGTATCCAAAGGTTAGAGTTGCTTCATGGGATGAGTCTGGAATTAGCCTTAGAGCTTGGGTTTGGGGTAAAGATAATGGTGAAGTATTTGAAAATATGTATAAATTAAATTATGTTATTAAGAAAAGATTTGAAAGCGAAGGAATTGAAATTCCTTATCCTCATGTAGAGATTGTTAAAAAATAGTTTACAAAATAAATGTAAATTATTTTTTTTGTTGTACTCTTTTTAGTAATTTGATGTTATAATAATATGTAGAGTAAGGAGAATTGAAATGAAAGCGTGTGCAATAAAAGGTGTAAAACAATTTGAAATTAAAGAAATAGAAGAACCAGTTGCTGATGGTAGTAAAGTTATTATTGATGTTTTAAAATCAGGTATTTGTGGTTCTGATATTCATTATTGGGTTAACGGAGAACCAAAAGGTTTAGTTATGGGCCATGAGTTTTGCGGTCGTGTTGTTGACCCAGGTGATAGACTTGATTTAGAAGTTGGTGATAGAGTTACAGCTTTACCTATTTCACCATGTGGAAAATGTGAAGCTTGTCGTAAAGGTGATGTGCAATTTTGTAGTGCAACATGGAGTGAAGCTATTGGTTTATCAATTGATAATCCAGGAGGTCTTACAAGTCGCATTGCTGTTAGAAGTGATATGGTTATTAAAGTTCCTGAAGATATGAAAGATGAAGAAGTTGCAATGGTTGAACCAACTGCAGTTGGACTTCATGCAGCTCATTTAGGTAGAATTGCTGTTGGTGATGATGTTTTAGTTATTGGTGGAGGTATTATTGGTCTAGTTAGTGCTATGTTTGCTAAACTTGAAGGTGCTAGTAGAGTAGTTGTTACTGAAACTAATGAAGAAAGAGGTAAGAAAAGCGTAAAACTTGGGGTTGCTGATGAATGGTATAATGCCTTAGATAAAGATTTAGTACCTAAGATGATGGAAAAAACTCATGGTGGTTTTGATGTAGTAATTGAATGTGTTGGTAATAGTGCTGCTGTTAATAGTGCAATTACAATGGTTAAACCAGGAGGTATTGTAGTTTTAGTTGGTGTTGCAACTGATGCAGTTCCGACATATACAGTGCTGGCTGTTATGAAAGAATTGGTTTTACAAGGAGCTATTGCTTATACTTATGATGAATTTAAAGCTTGTATAGATTTAATTGCTGATAAAAAACTTAATGTTATGAAGTTTGTGGATGATATTGTGCCTTTAGAAGGGGTACAAAAAGCTTATGAACGTTTAACTAGTGGTAATGATTCTGCAGTTAAAATAATTGTTGACCCAAATAAATAACCTAACGAACGTTAGGTTTTTAAAATCAT
>FR899759.1:7033-15536 GCA_000437355.1 Firmicutes bacterium CAG:460 | reverse complement strand
GTTCCTTTAGAAATGTATGTTGTTGATGAAAATGAAAATAATTTTCATCAATTTAAAGATGCTAGTTTAAAACCAATGCTTAGAAGTGATATAAAAGAATATGTTGATAAATTAATTAATGATGCTCAAGGGCTAGGATTACCTATAATAGTAGATAGTGGTTATAGAAGTTATAATTATCAACAAGTAGTTTTGGATGCTTTAATAAAAGAAAAAGGTGATGAAGCTTTTAAGTTGGTTGCTTTACCTGGAGCTTCAGAACATCAAACTGGTTTAGCAATAGATTTTGCTTATTATGAAAATGGTATTTATAATGATGATGTAAAAGAAAATGATAAGGAAGCTATTTGGCTTAAAAATAATGCGTGGAAGTATGGTTTTATATTAAGATATCCAAAAGGAAAAGAGAATGTAACTGGTTATAATTTTGAACCATGGCATTTTAGATTTGTGGGACTTAAATTAGCGAAATACTTATTTAAAAATGATTTAACCTTAGAAGAATATTATAAAAATTCTAATATTACTTTATAGGAATTTACGAGGTTTTTAAGACTTTCTTTAGCGTTTGCACTGGATGGACTTGGTAAATAAATAATTGGAATATTTAACTTATAATGTTTAATAAACGCATTATAAGCTGTTTTTCCTGTGATAAAAATGGCTTTTATGTTTGCACAATTAAAGATGGAAGATAAATCATTAAATTCATAATTTGAAATGGAAGCATCACTAGAAGATTTAATATTTACAGATTTAAAAACATCATATAAAGCAATATGTTTTTCATGTAAGAAATCTTCTTTTTCTTTATTATTTGTAAGTTTTGTTTCAAATAAAATTTCTAGGATAGACCAAAATCTGTTGTTGGGATTGGCATAATAAAAATTTAGTTCACGTGACTTAATACTAGGCATACTTCCTAATATAAGTACTTTAGAATTATTATCATAAATTGGCTTTAAAGTGTGTATAACTTTCATAAAAAAATACTTCCTTTCAGAAGTATTTTACAATTATTTCATTAAATCTTCAATAGAAGTATCTAAAATAATAGATAAAAGAACAATCTTTTTTAATGGAATTTTTTTAGTAGAATCATTATCACTTTCAAATCTTTTATAGTGAGTGTGATTATAATCTAATAAAGCAGCAATATTTTCAGTTGTATATGGATTTATTGTGCTATTAGTATAATTCTTTTTGAATTCCTTATATTTTTCCTTTCTTATTCTTTTAATGTTTTTACATATTCTTATGTAAAGATCATCAGTGTTACATTTAGAAATTTTTGCCTGTAACGCTTGAAAATTATAAATTGCCATACATACACCTCAGATATATTATTCCATGAATATACAAAATTGCAAGCCACTTATAAACACATTTTGCTTAAAAGTGTTATTTTCTTTGGAAAAAGTGGCTTTTTTAAGTTTGATATCATATAAATATCAAAATATTATGTATTTTAAATATATAAGAAGTTGTATATATATTGGTTTTGTACTATAATTATAGAGCGGAGAGAAAATAATGAATGATAATAAAGTTTATTTAAAATATAAAGAATTTGCAAAATACTATAAATTATCATATTATGATACAAAGAAGTTATGGAAGATAATTGGTGATATTGCAACTCATGAAGAATTTGCTAAAAGATGTAGTAATCCTTATTTTCATCATGATATAAAAACTCTTGGAGACCACATTTTATGTGATGCAATAGTTACTTATAAGTTAGCTTGTAAATTAAAAAAAAATAATCATACAATGAAAAATGTTAATGTTGATTTAGCAGTGCAAATAGCAATGTTTCATGATTTATATGAGTTGCCATGGCAAAATATGGAAATAAAGAAAATAATGCGAAATAAACATGGTTTTGTGCATCCGATTGAAGCAATAACTAATGCTATTACATGGTATCCCAAATATTTTTCAAATAAAAATAAAGCAATGGTTATAATTGATGGAGTAATGCATCATATGTATCCTTTGGCAGTAAGAAGAATTGATGGAACTGATATGGAACTTAATAATAAAGAAAAGTATGATAAATTACCTCAAAAATATAAAGATATGATTAAGTTATCAACGGATATTGGTAAAATAGGGCATTATTCTTTAAGAAAAACATTTTTTGTAGAAGGTAGAATTATGTCAAAAGCTGATAAAATAGTGGCTTTAAAAAAAGATATTCATTCTGTTAGTGGGTTGGTAGCTCTTTTAAGCGGGAAGAATAAAAATATTAAGATAAAACATAATAAAAATGGTGATAAAAGTGAATATAAACATAAATAAAGTTAAAATAGTAGTAATGGTTCCAAGAAGTAATGCAGATAGTTTAAGAGAAATAATATGTAATACTGGAGCTGGTGTTATTGGAAATTATACAGATTGTTCTGTATCAACAAAAGTTATTGGAACATTTAAACCAAATAGTAAAGCTAATCCAACAATTGGTAGAAAAGAAAAGTTAGAAAAAGTAAAAGAAATAAAGTTAGAAGTAATTTGTAGAGTTGAAAAAGTAAAAGAAGTTTTAGAAGTAATTAAAAAAAATCATCCATATGAGACACCAGGAATTGATATCATACCATTAATGGATGAGAATTATTTTAATTAATAAATTTTATCAGGTAAGAGGATATCTAAGTATTTAAGGATATCTTCTTTTTCATATTTATTTGGAAATTTAATATATTCTAAACAAACATTTATAACTGCACTAACATAGAATTTAGATATTATTTCTACAGGTATTTCTGTTTTTAATATCTTATCACTTTTTCTAATATGATTTTCTACATCTCTATAAATGGCATCATTTGCCATATCCATAACAATGCTATTATTATTTTTCTTAAGTATTGAAGAATAAACATTAATATTGTTACTAATATGGTCAAAAAATATTTCAATCATTTGCATATAATATTCTTTGGCATTACTGTAATTTACATTTTCTTCTAACTTTTCTACCAAATCATTTTCCAAATCATTAATCAATGAATCTAATAATTCATATTTATCTGAAAAATGGTCATAGAATGTAGAACGATTAGTTAAAGCTTTATTGCATATATCAGATACTTTTATTTCTTCAAAAGTTCTTTCTTTCATTAAGTTTAATAAGCCTTCATATAGGTTCTTTTTTGTTTTTATTATTCTTAAATCAACTTTTTTTGCCATTATAATCACCTACCTACATTATACAGCAAAAACTACTTTTGTAAAGATAAACAACACAAGTTAGGATAAATATAACACAATAAACAACAATATGTTGGATATTATACAAAAATAATGTTTTGTTTTTGAAATTTTTAGTTATTTAGCATAGTATATATAGCGTGGTGAGAAAAAATGAAAAAATTTGCAAAGTTTATAGCAAACCATAGTGTACTTATATTAGTAATAAGCTTTTTGTTACTAGTACCTGCTATCTATGGTTATGTAAACACGAGGATTAACTACGATATCCTAGTTTATCTTCCAGACTCTGTAGATACCATAAAAGGTGAAAATATCTTAACAGATGATTTTGGTTTAGGTGCTTATGCTTTTGTTATGGTAGATAGTTCTAATAATAAAAAAATGTTAGATTTAGAAAAAGATATTAAAAAAATTGAAGGAGTAAATGCTGTTGTTAGTATTGCAGATGCAACTGATACACTTATTCCAATTGATATGTTACCAACACAAGTAACAGAAAAGTTAAATAAAGATAATGAAACAATTATCATGGTAACATTTGATGGTACAACTAGTGAAGATGTAACAATTGATGCTGTAAGAAGCCTTCGTGAAGTAGTAGGTGATGCTACAAAAGTAAGTAGTATGACAAGTATGGTAATTGATACAATGGATTTATCAAATAAAGAAATATTTGCTTATGTAACAATTGCTGTTATTCTTTGTTTAGCAGTCTTATTTGTAGCAACTGACTCTTATGTTATACCATTCTTCTTACTTGGAAATATCGGTTTTGCTATTATTTACAACATGGGGTCAAATATTTTCTTAGGACAAATTTCTTATATAACTCAAGCAATAACTGCAGTCTTACAACTTGGGGTTACAATGGACTTCTCAATATTCTTGTATCATAAATATGAACAAGCTAAACTTGATAATCCAAAGATGTCAAAACAAGATGCAATGGCTAGTGCAATTGTGGCAACATTTCAATCAGTACTTGGTTCATCCCTTACAACATTCGCAGGATTTTTAGCATTATGTACAATGGACTTAACTCTTGGTACTGATATCGGTATTGTTATGGCTAAAGGTGTTTTATGGGGCTTAATATGTGTTCTTACTTTATTCCCAGCGCTTTTAATGGTTGGTGATAAACTAATTGATAAAACAAAACACAAAGTATTGCTTCCAGAATTTAAAAAGTTACAAGAATTTTCTACTAAACATTATAAAGGTATAATCATAGCATTCTTAATTTTATTAATACCAGCATATTATGGTAATAAAAATTATGATGTATATTACAAACTTGATGAATCTTTACCTAAAGATTTAGCATTCAATGTTGCAAATTCTGATTTAGCAGAAAAATTTAATATTGTTTCTCCAGAAATAATATTGCTTGACAAAGATGTTAAGACAAATGATGTCAAAGAACTTGTAGGCAAACTAGAAAATATTGAAGGTATTGATTTGGTTTTAGCTCCATCAACATTTATGGACCCTGCAATGGCGATGTTACTTCCAAGTGATTTAAATAAAATGATGGATAATGATAAATATCAACTTATCATTGTAAATTCAACATATGAAATAGCATCAGATGAACTGGCAAGTCAAATTGAAAAAATAAACGATTTAGTTAAATCATATGATAAAACTAGTATTATTGCTGGTGAAGGACCACTAATGAATGACTTAGTTACAATTGCTGATCATGACTTTAGAATGGTTAACTACACATCAATACTTGTAATATTTATAATAATGATTTTAGTATTAAAACAAATTAATTTACCAATTATTTTAATACTTACAATAGAATTTGCAATATTCTGTAATATGTCTGTAGCATTCTACACAAATACAACTCTTCCATTTATAGCCTCAATCGTTGTAGGTACTATTCAACTTGGAGCAACAATTGACTATGCAATATTGATGTCAACAAAATATATGGAAGAAAGACAAATAATTAAAGATAAAAAAGAAGCAATGCTTAAAACATTAAGTTTAACAGTTCCATCAATTATAACATCTGCATTATGCTTCTTTGCTGCAACATTCGGAGTAGCTTTTTACACTAAAATAGATATGATAGGTAGTATATGTGAACTTCTATCTCGTGGAGCCATCATATCTAGTATAGTTGTTATATTAATATTACCATCTCTATTAATGGTATGTGATAAATTTATTGTTAAAAATAAGAAAGAAGGAAATAAAATGAAAAATTTAAAAACAGTTGTCTCTGTTCTTACAATTAGTGCTTTATCATTAATGCCTTTTAGTGTTAATGCTTCAAAAACTGAAAATGTTTACACCAATATGGATTATACAGGAACTGTAAAAAAGACTACTGTAAGTAATCATTTAGAAAATGATAAAGATGGAGAAATTAAAGATAATTCTATCTTAACAAATATTTTAAATGTAAATGGTAGTGAAGACTTTACATTAGATAACGATATTGTTACATGGTATGCAAAAGGAAAAGATATATTTTACACAGGAATAACTAAAAAAGCTCAACCTATAAATGTTGTTACTAAGTATTATTTAAATGGAAAAGTTACTAAAGCTACTGATATGATTGGTAAAAGTGGTAAAATAAAAATTGAAATATCACTTCTTAACAATTCTTTACTTCGTACTGATAATACATTTACACCATATGTTGTAGCTCTTGGTGCAATGATGGATAGTGATACAAATACAGATATAAGTATTACAAATGGTAAAGTAACTGATACTGGTACTCGTAGTGTTCTACTATCTATTAGTGCCCCAGGCCTTTATGAATATACAAATATCAATGAATTTAAAAGTCTAAATAAAGTTACAATTACTTATAATACAACAGATTTTGAAATAAATGATATTTATATGGTGGCTTCTCCAAAAATTTTATCAGAATTAGATTTAGGAATATTTGATAAATTGGATATTTTAACATCATCAATTTCTACTCTAGGTGAAAAAATGGATGAATTGGAAGCTGGAACAAAAGATTTAGCAAATGGAACAAGTACATTATTTACAAATTCAAGTATTTTTAATGAAAAATTAGCAACTGCATCTGCATCTTTAGAAAAAATAGCAAATGGTACAATTAAATTAGTAGATGGTGTTGATGAAATGCTTACAACTTTAACTGATGCTAAAACTATGATGGAAGATAAAGATATTGATGGTTCACTTGCAAATTTAAAAGTTTTACAAGCTAAAAATGAAGCAACTATTACTAAACTAACTAATCCTCTAGTTGAAGCTGCATATAAAGTTAAAAAAATGAGCCCAACAGAAACTGAAACAGAAATGATTGCAAGAATTAAAAAACTTAATCCAAATCTAACTGTAGCAGAAGAACAAGAATTAAAAAATGTTAAATCAACTTATGAATTAAAATTATTACTTGTTGCTAATAATGATGCTGTAAAAGAAATGATTACAAATCTAGAAGATTTAAATAGCTTACTTGATACTTTAACAACAAAATTAGAAGATGTTAAAGAAATGCAAGGAAAAGTTACATTATTAAATGCAAGTTTAAATGAATTAAGTGTTGGTTTAAATAAATTATCTCAAGCATCAACTGAAATAAATAAGGGTATTAGTACCTTAAATAATGGGGCAACAAAAATATCTTTAGGAACAACACAACTAAATAATCAAGGTATTAAAACATTAGTTAATTACTCAAATAGAATAATTACTTATAGCGAAAAGATTGAAAATTTAGTTAACTTATCAAAATCTTATAAAGGTTTTGCATCAAATAATGCTGATAGTACATTGTTTGTATATAAATTAAGTAAATAAAATAGAAAAATCCGACTTATCTCGGATTTTTTTTTTAATATTACTCATATCTTATATATTCAACAATATCATTTATCTCACACTTAAAATATATGCACAGTCTTGCAAGCACAATAATATCAATCCTAACAAGTTCACCAGTCATTAATCTTTTAATAACTTTAAAGTCTGTGTTAGTATCTCTAATTAATTTATTAATGCTAATGTTATTATCTTTAAGTAACTTACCTAACTTAAATAAATAATATCCATTGTCGATTTCAACTTTTATAGCATCTTTCATATTTTATACCTCGGTTTAATTCTAACAATGATTAAGGATACTTGACTATTGGTTATATAACCAGTATAATAGAATAAGAATAGAGGTAAAATGGCATGAATAAGAAAAAAGTTACAATAATTTTAATGGTTTTTATAGCTATTTTTTCAACAATTATGTTAGTAGTAAATAGGGATAATGTTGAGATAACAAATGAAGTTGGTAATAAGTCTAAGAAAAGTAATAATTTGTTAACAATGAATTTAGAACAAACAGCAGGAGCAGGTGATTATAAAACAGTAACTCAAAGTGAATGGCCAACAGAAGGATATAAGTTTAATACAGAATTATCTAGATGTGAAAACGGAAGTGAATTAAGTTGGGATGATGTAAACAAAAAAATTTTAATGAGTGGTGTATCTGCTGATAAATGTTATGTGTATTTTGATATTGCTAGGTTTGATAAATTATGTAATACTAGTACATTGGCATGTCATGTTGCAAAATTATATACTGGAACACAAGGGGAAAATGGAATATATTATCATAATGCAAGTTTAACAAATGGGGCCGGAGACAATAATTATAGATATGCTGGAGCAAATCCAAATAACTATATTTGTTTAGGTTCGGATGCTACAACATGTCCTGATGATAATTTATTTAGAATAATTGGTGTATTTGGAGATAAAGTTAAAGTAATTAAGGATAAATCTGTAGTAAAAATGCATTGGGATACTTCAAATTATAATACGTGGTCAATATCAAGCTTAAATACATATTTAAATGGAACATATTTAACCAGTATAGGAACGTTATCAGATAAGATAGATGTGGCGACATGGAAAGTTGGAGGAAATACCTGGGATAATATATCAGTATCAACAGCAAAAGAAGTTTATGATTATGAAATAAAAAATCCATCAACAACAGCATCTACAGGAGAAACTGAATATAGTGCAAAGATAGGATTAATGTATGTAAGTGATTACATGTTTGCAGTTTTACAAGACAACTGGACTTTAGTGGCATATAATTCAAATGATGCTACTAAAGATTATAGAGCGATAAAAGCAGAAAATTGGTTATATTTAGGAAGTGATGAATATACAATTACTCGTAGTTCTAAATATTCATTTGAGGTTTTTGCAATTTATTCATCAGGTGAAGTTTATAGCTATTCTGTATCCTGTAATAGTGATGAACCTCTTCCTTGTA
>FR899759.1:0-6995 GCA_000437355.1 Firmicutes bacterium CAG:460 | reverse complement strand
CCTTGTATGGCATATAAAAAGGCTGCACGTCCATCATTTTATCTTATCTCTTCTGTTGAATATTCGGGAGGAACTGGTACTTCTTCTGACCCAATTCGTATAAATTAATTTAGATGTATATAACTTAATTCTTCTTTTATTTGAAAAGGTGCCCCAGTGGGGCACCTTTTTCAAATTGCGACACAGCGTGGCGCAATTTATCATGAACCTTGTAAAAATATCTATTAAATATGTGAATAAGAGAAATTATTATTATAAAAAAAACTAATGTTAGTAAGACAATGGGATTGATAATTACAAAAGAACAAAATAAATTAATTGCTAACTTTGTTAAAAGTGAAAACTTAATACCATTAACATATAAGTCGGTTTAAATTCTAGGTTTTATCTTCTAAAGTTCTTGATAAATGTGGGGCTTGTTGATATAATAATTATATTGGATGTGATAATATGAAAAAAATTATATTAACTGGAGATAGACCAACTGGAAGACTACATATTGGGCATTATGTTGGTTCTTTAAAAAATAGAGTAAGATTACAAAATAGTGGAGAATTTGATGAAATATATATTATGATAGCTGATGCTCAAGCTTTAACAGATAATTTTGATAATCCAAGTAAAGTTAGAAATAATGTAATTGAAGTGGCTTTAGATTATTTATCTGTAGGACTTGATCCAAGTAAGACTAATATTTTGATACAATCTGAAGTTAGTGAATTAACTGAGTTAACATTTTATTACATGAATTTAGTAACATTAAGTAGATTACAAAGAAATCCTACTGTTAAAAATGAAATTAAGTTACGTGGATTTGAAACAAGTATACCAGTTGGATTTTTAAATTATCCGATTAGTCAAGCTGCTGATATAACTGCTTTTGAAGCAACATGTGTTCCTGTTGGAGATGACCAACTTCCAATGCTAGAACAAGCTAGAGAAATAGTTAAATCATTTAATAATATTTATGGTGAAACTTTAGTTATGCCAGAGGTATATTTACCTGAAAATGAACTTGAAAGGAGACTTCCTGGAACTGATGGAAAAGCTAAGATGAGTAAATCTTTAGGTAATACAATATATCTTGCTGATACACCGGAAGAAGTAAAAAGAAAAGTAATGAGTATGTATACTGACCCAAATCATATAAGAGTAGAAGACCCAGGTAATGTTGAAGGTAATGTAGTATTTACATACTTAGATGTATTTGCGAAAGATGAACATTTTGTAAAATATTTACCTGAATATAAGAATTTAGATGAATTAAAGAAGAAGTATCAAGCTGGTGGACTGGGTGATGTAGTAATTAAGAAATTCTTAAATAATATATTACAAGAAGTATTACAACCAATTAGAGAAAGAAGAAAGTATTATGAAAATCATTTAGATGAAGTGGTTAAAATACTTGAAGATGGTACTAGAAAAGCAAGAGAAAAAGCTAGTAAGACACTTGAAAAGGTAAAAAGTTCTATGAAAATAGATTATTTTAAGAATGATGAATTTTTAAATGAAGCAATAGATAAATATAAATAATAAAAAAAAGAAGGGTTGTTATGGCTAAATTAGATACATGTTTTATACCAGATTTTAGTAAATCAATAAGTAATGAACAAGTTGTTTTTAGAGGAACTAATTATAGAATTAGTGTTTTAAGTGAACGTTTAATTAGGATGGAATATAGTGTTGATGGACATTTTTCAGATAATTTAACAACACTTGTTGCTAATAGAAATTTTAAAGTTCCAATGTTTAAAGTACAACAAGATGATAAATATATAGTAATAACAACTAATTATTTTACTTTTCAATATTTAAAAAACAAACCTTTTGTGGGACCTAGATTTGCTCCAGATAATAATTTGCGTGTTACCCTTAATAATACAGATAAAGTTTGGTATTATGGTCAAGTTGAAGCAAGAAATTTCAAAGGCGGTTCTGTTAGTTTAGATAATTATAAGGGAAAAATTAATTTAGATAAAGGGCTTTATTCAACTGATGGTTTTGTTAGTATTGATGACTCTAATAACTTAGAAATTGATGCAAGTGGGCATTTAGTAAAACCTAATCCTAATAAAGTTGATATATATTTATTTATGTATAAAAGAGATTTTGGTTTATGTTTAAAAGATTATTATACCTTAACAGGTTATCCACCATTAATTCCTAAATATGCTTTAGGTTTATGGTGGAATAAAGAAAGAATATATAATTTTAATGATACTAAAGATTTAGTTAAGTCTTTTAAAAGAAATGGTATACCATTATCAGTTCTTTTGCTTAGTGAATTTTGGCATATAAAAGATAAAAATAATTATAATTTATATAAAAGTGGATATAGTTTTAATAAAGAATTGTTTCCAGATCCAAAAGAGTTTACTAATTGTATGCATGATTTAGGTGTTAGAGTTGGTCTAAATATTGACCCAAGTGAAGGGGTTAGAAAAGAAGAAGAAAAATATTTAAGTTTTGCTAATGCTTTTAATGTAACTGATGGTTCTACAATACCTTTTAATGCAATAGATAAAACATTTATGGAAGTATTTGTTAAAGAAGTAATAGATTATTTATTAAATTTAGGTGTTGATATATTTTGGATTGATTATAAAAAAGATATGTTAGGTATTAATACCTTAAGTTATTATATAAATAAAGATATAAGTAAAGTTAAAGAAAATAGACCATTAGTTTTAACAAGAAGTCCTTTGGTGGCACCACATAAAGCTGGTATTTTATATTCTGGGGAAACTTATGTTTCTTGGGATACCTTGAAGTTCTTGCCTTTTTATAATAGTATGGCATCAAATAAAGGAATTGCTTGGTGGAGCCATGATGTTGGTGGTTATAAAGGTGGAGTTGAAGATTCTGAGTTATATTTAAGATATGTACAATTTTCATGTTTTAATCCAATATTTAGATTAAGTGCTGAACGTGGTGTTTATTATAAGCGTGAACCTTGGGCATGGGATGTAAAAACATATACAATAGCTCGTGAATATGCAATTTTACGTCAAAGATTAATTCCTTATATTTATACAGAAGCTTGTAATTATAGTAAATTAGGGCGTCCTTTGATACAACCAATTTATTATGGAAATCCTGAAATATATGATGAACCTGATTATAAAAATGAATATTATTTTGGAAAAGAATTGTTTATTGCTCCGATTACAAAGAAAAAAGATGTAACAATGAATAGGTCAATAGAAAGAATTTATTTACCAAAAGGTATATGGTATGATTTTAAATTTGGTAAAAAGTTTATTGGTGATAAAAGATATGTAGCTTTTTATAAGGAAGATGAATATCCAGTGTTTGTAGGTGCTGGTGGTATTATTCCAATGAGTGTTTTAGAAGATGATATAAATAATTTAGAAAATCCAAAAGAAATGGAAATAAATATTTTTCCAGGGAAAAGTAATTCATATAAGTTGTATGAAGATGATGGTATAAGTAAAAAATATGAAGATGGTTATTATGTTGTAACAAGTATAGATTATAATTATATGCCAAATAATTATTCTGTTACAATTAGACCAGTTGATGGAAAAACAGATATTATTCCAAGTAAAAGAAATTATAGAATTAAGTTTAGAAATACTAAGATACCTGATGAAGTTAATGTATTAATTAATAAAGAAAAATATGAAAAAGATGTAATAGGTTATGAAGAAGATAATAATTTTGTTGTAGAAGTAAAAAATGTTGATACTACAAAAGAATTAAATATTAATTTAAAAGGTAGAGATATAGAAATTAATGCAGTTAGAATTATAAATGAAGATATTAATTCTATTATTACAGATTTACCTATTGAAACTGTTACTAAAGAAAAGATAGCAAATATTATATTTAGTGATTTAGATGTTAAGAAAAAAAGGATACAAATTAGAAAAATTAAGAAATTAGATAGAAGATTTGTAAGAATGTTTATAAAATTACTTGAATATATTGCAGAAATTTAATATAATACATATAAGCAGTTGAAGAAAGAGTAGTAAATTATATTACTTTTAGAGAAAGTTAGTGGTTGATGTAAACTAATAAAGTAAATAATTGAACTTGCTTTTGGATGTAAATGGGGTAATTTCCGTATCAATTATTAAGAAGCAATTAAGGTGGTACCACGTGTAGAAACGTCCTTTGGGTATTGCCTTTTTTATTGGAGGTATTTATGGGTGAGACATTAATTTGGGGCTTATTTGTATTTATAGTAGTATTTCTCATTAATTTCTTGTGGATTTTTAAAAGAGGTTATGAAAATATAAAGAAACAAAAGAGAAAAAAGAAAAATAAAAAATTAGAAGAGTTTGTGGGATTATCTTATTTAATTCCTAAGTTTAAATTAGATATTAATAAAATGGATTTAAATTATGTATTCTTTATGGTATCTTTAATTGATGCATTTATAATTTCATTTGTATTTGTGGTAATAACTATTATTCCATGGGATATGGGATTTAGTATGTTACTAGGATTTGTGTTACTGTTTGGTCTTATTTATGCGTTATATGAGATATTAGGAAGAGTTTTAGTTAAGAAAGGATGGAGTAAAAATGAATCATAAAGAAATAGAAAAAAAATGGCAAAAATATTGGGAAGAAAAAGGGTGCTTTAAAGCAATAACTGGCGGTGATAAGAAACCTTATTATATATTAGTAGAGTTTCCTTATCCATCTGGAAATGGATTACATGTTGGACATGTTAGAAGTTATACTGCTCAAGATGCGATAGCTAGAATGATGAGAATGCAAGGATATAATGTTTTGTATCCGATGGGTTGGGATGCTTTTGGGGCTCCAGCTGAACAATATGCAATAAAAAATCATATACATCCTAAAGAGGCTGTTAAAGAAAATATTCAAAATTTTAAAAGACAAATGATGGATTTAGGTTTTTCATTTGATTGGAATAGAGAGTTTAGTACAACTGACCCTGAATATTATAAATGGACACAATGGCAGTTCTTACAATTTTATAAACATGGTATGGCTTATAAAGATACGGTTCCAGTAAATTGGTGTCCAACTTGTAAGAGTGTTTTATCAAATGAAGATGCTGCTGGTGGTGTATGTGAGCGATGTGGTACTCAAGTTGTTCAAAAAGAAAAGAGTCAATGGATGCTTAGAATGAGTGATTATTCTGAAGATTTACTTGAAGGACTTAAAGATACTAATTTTGCCGAAAAAGTTAAGCTAGGACAAATAAATTGGATTGGTAAATCTATCGGAGCAAATGTAAACTTTAAAATTAAAGATACTGATAAATCATTTACGGTGTTTACGACAAGATGTGATACATTATTCGGAGCAACTTATTGTGTTATGGCTCCGGAACATGAATTAGTAAGTGTTATTACTACGGATGAACAAAGAGAAGATGTAAATAAATATATAGATGCTTGTAAATTAAAAAATGATATGGAAAGAACTGAACTTAATAAGGATAAAACTGGTGTATTTACTGGGGCATATGCTATAAATCCCGTTAATGGTTGTGAAATTCCTATTTGGATAAGTGATTATGTTTTAGCATCTTATGGTACTGGGGCAATTATGGCTGTACCTGCTCATGATACTAGAGACTTTGAATTTGCAACTAAATTTGGTCTAAAAATTATTCCTGTATTACAAGGACCAACTGAAGAACTTCCTTATGTTGGTGATGGAGTTCATATTAATTCTGAATTTTTAAATGGTCTTGGTAAAGAAGAAGCTATAAGTAAAATGGTTAAGTGGCTTGAAGAAAATAAATGCGGTGAAGCTCAAATTAACTACAAAATGAGAGATTGGATTTTCTCAAGACAAAGATTCTGGGGAGAACCTATCCCTATGGTACATTGTGATGCTTGTGGTTGGGTACCTTTAAATGAAAGTGATTTACCTTTAGTTTTACCAGATGTTGCAGAATATGAACCAACTGATGATGGTGAAAGTCCACTTGCTAATATAACTGATTGGGTTAATACTACTTGTCCAAAATGTGGAGGTCCTGCTCGTCGTGAAACTGATACAATGCCTAACTGGGCTGGATCTAGTTGGTATTTCTTAAGGTTTATGGATGCTCACAATGATAATGAGTTTGCAAGTATGGATGCAATGAAATATTGGAATAGAGTTGATTGGTATAATGGTGGTATGGAACATACTGCAAGACACTTACTTTATGCAAGATTTTGGGTACAATTCTTATATAATATAGGTCTTGTTCCTCATAAAGAAATGATTTGGACTCGTGTAAGTCACGGTATGGTGTTAGGTTCAAATAATGAAAAAATGAGTAAGAGTAAAGGAAATGTTATTAATCCAGATGATATAGTTAATGAATATGGTGCAGATACTCTAAGAGTTTATGAAATGTTTATGGGTGATTATGAACAAGATGCTCCATGGTCAACTGACTCATTAAAAGGTTGTAAGAGGTTCCTTGATAGAATTGTTCGTTTGAAAGATAGAGTAGCCAGCGGTGATGAATATTCTAAAAACTTAGAAACTATTATTCATCAAAGTATTAAAAAAGTTACATATGATTTAAGTCATATTGCTTATAATACTGCTGTTTCAACATTAATGATATTACTTAATAAATATGAAGAATGTGAACATATTACTAAAAAAGATTATACATTATTATTAACATTACTTAACCCAATGGCACCACATATTACGGAAGAATTAAATGAATCTTTTGGACAAAAACCAATTTGTGAAGGTACTTGGCCAGAATATGATGAAGCAAAAACTATTTTAAATGAAAAAGAAATTGGGGTTCAAGTTAATGGTAAGTTACGTGGTTCAATTGTTGTTAGTATTGATGATTCTGAAGATGTTATAAAAGATAAAGCATTAAATAATGATAATGTAAAAAGACATATTGAAGGATTAGAAATTGTTAAAGTAATAGTTATAAAAGGAAGAATTGTTAATATTGTTGTTAAATAACAATTCTTTTTTCATTGAAAAAAGAAACATAAAATAAAAAGAGTATTAAAACCAATA
>FR899758.1 GCA_000437355.1 Firmicutes bacterium CAG:460 | reverse complement strand
GAAAGGAATGAATTGGGGATGAATAATTATTTAATACCTGCAAATTCAAAAAAATCTCAGTTAATATTAGGGTTCTTTACTCTAACTGATATTATATTATTTGGATTTGGTTGTGGAATAACAGTATTGTTGCTTATGATAGTGCAAAATGCTAAAGCTTGGCAAATGATTATGATTTTGATGCCAGCTTTAGTTACTGGGTTTTTGGTAACACCAGTTATGCATTATCATAATGTATTACAATTTATTATAAATGTAGTTACTTTTATATTTAATCCACGAAGATATTATTGGAAAGGTTGGTGTGTGAAAGATGAAGAAACTAAATAATTCTGCTCCGTCTGGTGTTAGCTATAGTGAAGATTGGCTACCAGTTAGACAAATAATGAATGGTATGATACAACTAGATGATGGTTCATATGTAACAGGAGTTAAAGTTGCTCCTAAAAATATATTTATTATGGACCAAGGGACACAACAAAATACAATTTATCAACTTAGAAACTTTTATAATAGTATTGATTATGAATTTTGGTTACTTATTGCAGATAGACCAGTTGATATAGATGTGTATTTATCACAATTACAATTAATGTATAATAATGCTCCGAATAATGCAATTAGAAAACTAATTATGCAAGATATTAATAAAGCTAATTTGTTTACAAGTAATGAGTATAATGTAGTTGATACAGAATATTATATATTATTTAAAGAAAAAAGATTAGAAATTGTTCAAAAGAAATTACATAATTTAATAAGTGGACTAGCAAGTGCTGGTTTACAATCAACACAAACAAGTAATAATGATTTAAGAATAGTTTTAGATAATTTCTTGAATGGTGGAGAAACTACTAATTTTGGGGCGGTGATGTAATATGGCAAATTTAAAAAGTGAAGTAGCTCCAAAAGGTATGGAGTTTAAACCAACTGAGTTTGTACTGGGTGGAAAATATTCTACAATTCTTACTGTTATTGCTTTTCCAAGAAATATAGCTCCAGGATTTTTATCTGATATAACTAATATTCAAGGTGTTAAAATAGCTATTAAGCATATTCCTATTCAATTTAGTGTTTTACAAAAAATGCTTAATAAAGAAATTGCTGATTTAAAGGTTAGATATCAAAGTGAAAAAGACCAAACAATGCAAGAAAGAATAAGACAAGATTATGAATCTTTGGAACAATTTATTCAAATGCTTGCTGCAACTCAAGCTAGAATATTTGATTTTCAAATGCATTTAATGGTTACTGCTGATAATAAAGAAGAATTAGAACTTAGAAAAATTCAAGTTAGAAGTTATTTAGATGCAATGGGAATGCGTGCTGTTGCTTTAATGTTTGAACAAGAAAAAGCATTAAAATCAATATTACCAATATTCCCACCTCAAGATATTGAAAATAGAATTGGGACACCAATACCATCAGTTACTGTGGCTGCTATGTATCCATTTGTATTTGATAGTATTAAAGACCCTGGAAATGCTACACTTTTAGGTGTTGATTTCTCTGGTGGTGTTATATTATTTAATCAATTTTTGTATCAAATTAAGAAAGAAAATAATAGAAATAATGCTAATATTATCTTACTTGGTACTAGTGGTAGTGGTAAATCAACTGCTGCAAAAGTATTAGTTAGAACTCATATTAGAAATGGTTTTAAAGTAGTATGTGTTGACCCAGAAGGTGAACTTGGTGATATGTGTAATAGCCTAGGGGGAGATTTCTTAGACTTAGGTAAAGGTGGAGAATTTGGTATGATTAATCCCCTTGAAATTGTTATTGATGCTGATGAAGAAGAAATAGCACAAGGGTTAGGTTATACAGTTCTTACTAGAACACTTCAACAAGTAAAAGCATTTATGAAGTATTATTCACCAAGTATTGAAGATGATGTGTTAACAATGTTTAGTGATGTATTACAAGAAACTTATAAAAGATATAAAATAGATTATAATACGGATTTTACTAAGTTAACAAGTGCAGATTATCCAACATTTGATGATGTTTATGCAACAATTAAAGGTCATTTAGTTGGTATGACTGATGCAACCCATGAAAGGGATGTATTAGAAAGACTTGAATTAAAAGTAAGACCTTTAGTAAAAGAATTAAGATATTATTTTACTGGTAAAACTACTTTAAATATTGAAAGTGATTTTATAGTATTTAATATAAAAGAACTTATGAATAGTGATGAAAATATTAAAAATGCATTATTCTTTAATATCTTAAAGTATGCATGGGGATTATGTCTTGATAAAGATATAAATACTGTTATGATGGTTGATGAAGCTCATGTGTTATTATCTAGTCATAATGAATTAGGTGCTGAATTCTTAGCCCAAATTCAAAGAAGGAGTAGAAAGTATAATACTGGTACAATAATTATAACTCAACAACCAACAGACTTTGCTGCTCCAAATATTATTACGCATGGTAAAGCAATATTTGATAACGCATCATATTACTTAGTAATGGGACTTAGAAAGCAAGCTGTTGATGATTTATCAAAATTAATAGATTTAAATGATAATGAAAAAGAAGCAATAAAATATTATAATCAAGGGGAAGCACTATTTATATGTGGTAATAAGAGAATGAAAATTCAAGTAGTTATTACTCAAGAAGAACTAGATTCATTTGGTTCAGGTGGAGGTTATTAATAAGTGAATAATAGAAGAAGCAATGATAATGATAAAAATAAATTATTATATC
>FR899757.1 GCA_000437355.1 Firmicutes bacterium CAG:460 | reverse complement strand
AAAATTCATCAACACCACTACACGTTATATTTTTATTTTTTATATTTTTTCTATTATTTTTAAACCCATTAATAGTTTTTACAATATCTTTCTTATCTTTTATTAAATTAATAATTCTAAACTTCAAATAATGTTCTATATCACTAATAATATCATAAAGTAAAAGTCTTAATTCAAAATCTATTATTGCTAAATCTTTTAAATATGCAAAATCTAAATCAATATATTTATTTACATACTTACCATCAATATAATATTTTTCAAACAAATTTTTATATAAACATATATTTCTATAATTATTATTTTGTTCTAAATATTTTATTGCTTCTTCTTCACTCATTTTTTTAAACTTAACATTTTCATTTTTTAATTCTTCTAACATTATGCCTCCCAAAGTTTAATATCTATTATAACATGCTATATACCCATTGTCTATCCTAAAACAAAATATTGTTTATTTTTATTTTATGTGATAATATATTGTTATGTCCTCGTAGTTTAGTTGGATAAAACAAGCCCCTCCTAAGGGTTAGAGCGCGAGTTCGACTCTCGCCGAGGACACCATAAAAAAAATTAATCCCGCACTTGCGGGATTTTTATAATTCTAATTTTATTCACTAATTGCTACTACATTATTACTCGAGGTATTCTCTAAATTACTAAACCTAACATTAGCAAGTAATATCATTCCTATTATAGCTAAATAGAAAAATAATACTCCACTATACTTTTTTAAAACATCTAACATATCCATTACCTCGTCTTTCTGATATTATTCTAATACATATATTTGTTCGTGTCAACAAAATAAATAACATTTGTTTGACTTTTTACAAATTATAGTGTAAAATAATATTTAGAAAAGGAGATTATTATGGAAGATAAAAAAGAACTAACAAAAAGACAAGAAGATGTGTTAAGCTACATAAAAAAATTTATTGCAGAGCATGGCTATCCACCAGCTGTAAGAGAAATTTGTTCAGGAATGGGATTAAATAGTCCAGCTACTGTATTTGTGCATATTAAAAACCTTCAAAAAATGGGATACATTAGACAAGAAAGTAATAAATTTAGAACAATCGAATTACTTGTAGACAATGAATATTTAGACAAAAAAGAAGATGTTGTAAAAGTTCCTCTACTTGGAAAAATAACTGCTGGAAATCCTATCACAGCTATTGAACAACCGGATGAATTTTTTGATTTACCTGCAGCATTAATGCCAAAACATGGTGAAGTATTTACCCTTCATGTAAGTGGTGAGTCAATGATTAATCGTGGTATATTTAATAATGATTATGTTATTGTAAAAAGACAACAAAATGCTAAAAATGGTGATATAGTTGTAGCAATGACAGATGAAAATGAAGTAACATTAAAAACATTCTACAAAGAAAGTGACCACATAAGATTACAACCAGAAAACGATACAATGGCTCCATTAATATTTAAAAACATCACTATTCTTGGAATAGCAATTGGTCTTTATAGAAAGATATAACAACAAAAAGTG
>FR899756.1 GCA_000437355.1 Firmicutes bacterium CAG:460 | reverse complement strand
GAGGAGTGACAGTTGGCGCAAGTTATCAATTAGAATATTAGGGTGTTAATAATTTATTATAGTAAGGGAGTAAGATAAAAATGGAAAAAAGTAATAAAATATATATGATAGTGATATTTGTTTGTGCAGCACTTGTTATTGGTTTATGTGGTTATGCAATAATAACTCATAAAGATGAAAAGATTAGTGATGCAATGAAGTTTAAAAATGAATATGAAGCATTAAATGAACTTGTTAATGAAAATAGTAATGAGGAGTATGTTAATGTAGAAATACCTGAAGAAAATCCAATTGTTTATAAGACAGGTAAGGAAATTCTTGATGTATTAAAAAATGAAGATGCAATAATTTATTTCGGTTTTGCAGCATGTCCATGGTGTAGAAATGCTGTTCCAGTATTAATTGATGTTGCTAAAGAAATGAAACAAGATAAAGTTTATTATGTAGATATTCTTGATATAAGAGATACATATAAATTCTCTGGAAGTATTGAGCCTGAACAAACTAAAAAAGGTACAGATGCTTATTATGAAATATTAGAATTTTTAGATGATTATTTAGAAGAATTTTATGTAAAAGATGATGCTGGTAATATGTATGATACTGGTGTTAAAAGATTATATGCTCCAACTGTTGTAGGAGTTAAAGATGGTAAAGTTGTTGGTATTCATGTAGCAACTGTGGAAAGTCAAACTAATCCATATGAAGTATTAAGTGATAAACAAAAAGATGAATTAAAGAGTGCTTATAAAAAGATTATAGAAGATGTAAATAAAAAAGAAAATAGTAAATGTATTGAAGGAAATCCTTGTTAGGAGTAAAAATGGTTAAATCAAAAGGTTGGAATTGGAAAATTGTTAAAGATGATATGAATTGTCCATGGAAAATTCCAAGTATTGAAGCATATTATCTACTTAATAGATGGGAAAATTTAGGTTTTAAATCTTTTCTTGATTTAGGATGTGGTTTAGGTAGACATACAGTTTTATTTGCTAGTAATGGATTTGATACTTATGGTTTTGATATAAGTAGTGATGGGTTAAATAAAACTAAAGAATGGTTGGATAGTTTAGGTTTAAATGCTAATTTAGTGGAAGGTGATATGCTTAGTCTTCCATATACTGATGAATCATTTGACTCAATATTATGTCGAAACGTTATATCTCATCAAGATACTTCTGGAGTTAAGAAAATAATTGGAGAACTTAAAAGAGTATTAAAACCTGGTGGAGAATGTTATTTAACATTAGGTTCTAAATCTACCTGGGGATTTAAACAAACATCTTGGCCATTACTTGATGAAAATACAAGACTTAGAATGGAAGAGGGACCTGAATATGAAATACCACAATTTTATGCTGATTATGATTTGATAAAAGAATTATTTAAAGATTTTAAAATAGAATTTATTAATCATATTGAAGATTTTTATGAAGCAAATGGTAAAACTTATTCCTCATTTCATTATCATGTTTTAATAAGAAAATAAGGTTATATATAAAGACTTTTTTGAAAAAAAGTCTTTGTTTTTTGGGGAGAATATAGTATAATTAATATAGAATGAAATGGGATGGTAACATGGCTAAGAAAAAGATGATAGTTGTTGATTATGATAAAGAACTTACTCCAGTGACACTTGCTGTAAAAGAAGATAAGAAAAAAGCAAGTATTTTTGGAATAGTTTGGATAGTTTTAATATTTGGAATATTTATTCTAGGTGTTATTTATTTACCTGATATTGCAAGTTTTGTAAATAATTATTTTAATCCAGATGTTGTTACTCCAAGTGGTGGAAATAATAATAAAAATAATGGTAATGATGATGTAAATAGTGATGATGAAAAGATAAAAGAATATGTAATTAGTGATAACTTAGAAATAACATTTGATAGTTTTAAGATTAATAATATTAAAAAAGAAAATAATAAGATAAGTATGGATATAGTAAATACAAGTAATGAAATATTAGATTTATCTAAAGATAATTATTTTATTAATATGTATAGTGAAGGTAAGAAGTTACTTAAAAGAGTAATGTTAGGTGATGTAATAGTTAGTGTTGGTAGTACTTATACTGTTAGTTATGATATAGATGACAATGTTTATATGTTAAGTATTTATAACTTAAGTAAAGAAGATTATCCTGCATATGTAGTTACATCAGATGAAAGTAATATGGGAACATTAACATGTACTAAAGAATATGAAAAAATAGATTATTTAACAAATAATAATAAAGTATATGCTATTAATTTATTAAATGAAGTAAGTAGTAGTGATGCTAATTTTAATACATTATATGCAACATATCAAGCTATGAAAAATACGTATGATAATGTGGAAGGAATATCATCTAGTTTAGATGTAATAAATAATGTTTTAACATTTAGAAGTGTTATTAATTTAAATGTTGTATTAGATGGAAGTATTAATTTAAAAAGTTATTATCCAAAAGATACTGATGCTAAAGTAATATATTTTGAAATGACATCAATGGGATATACATGTAAATAGGGAGGTTTTATGAAGCTTTGTATCAATGATTTTGAAGGACCACTTGATTTACTTCTTCATTTAGTTAAAACTGCTAAAATGGATATTTATGAAATAGATACTAAATATATAATTGATAAATATTTAGAATTTATAGAAAGTATACCAAAAGATGATTTAGATGATGCTAGTGAGTATTTAGTTATGGCTGCAGAATTAATTCATTTAAAAAGTAGATTATTACTTAATTTAGATACTGATGATAGTGATAACGAAGAATTTAGTATTAATAGTGAAGAAGATTTAAAAAATAAATTAATTGAATATGAAAGATATCAAAATGTAACTAGTGTTTTTAAAGAGTTAGAAGAAAAAAGAAGTGAATTTTTTACAAAGTTACCTGAAAATTTAAATGAATTTATTGATAAAAAAGAAGTTTTAGAAGGTAATATGGATGTAGAACTTTTAAAAAATGCAATGTTAGAATTAAATAAAAGAATGTCTTATCAAAAACCAATTAATACAAGAATTACTAGGAAAGAAATAAGTGTTGAAGAAAGAAAAGAATATATTAGAGAATATATTAGTAAAAGAGGTAATGTTAAGTTTACAGACCTTTTTGAAGAATATAGTAAGGATTTAGTAGTTGCAACTTTTTTGTCTATTTTAGATATGTGTAAACAAAGAGAAATTACTTTAAAACAAGATAGTAATTTTGGAGAAATATATATAGAAAGAGTGAATGTATGAATAAAGAAGCTATTTTGGAAGGGCTTTTATTTGTAGTAGGTGATGAAGGTATAACTTTAGATAATATTGTTGATGTTATGGCTATTACAAAAAAAGAAGCTCAAGAGTTACTTAAAAAACTAAGAGAAGAATATAATAAAGATAATAGAGGAATTAGAATTAGTTTTATTGGAGATGCTTTTAAACTTACAACTAAAGGGGAACATAAAGAATATTATCAAAAATTAATTACTACGAGAGGCTCTAATACTTTATCTCAAGCTGCTTTAGAGACTTTAGCTATTATTGCTTATAATCAACCAATTACGAGAGCTGAAGTTGATGAGTTAAGAGGTCTTGCAAGTATTAATATGATTAGAAAGTTAATGGCTAAAGATTTAGTTAAAATAAGTGGTAAAAGTAATTTACCAGGTAAACCTAATTTATATCGTACAACTAGTGAATTTTTAGATTATTTTGGACTTGCAACAATTAGTGATTTACCAAATTTGCCAATTGAAGCTAAAGAAGATGATGATGAACAAGAATTGTTTACTTCAATATATAAAGAAGAAAAATAACATATTTTAACAAGTTTATTGCATAATATTTAATGGTGATTATTATGACTTTAAAGAAAATTAAAATAATTAATGTTGTTTTTCTTTTTTTACTATCTTTTTTATGGCATTTTATGTATGATTTGTTCCCAAATAATATTTTTGCTTTAGTGTTTCCAGTTAATGAAAGTATCTGGGAACATATGAAAATTATTTATTATTGTCTTCTTTTAGGAAGTGTATTAGAGTTTGTTTTATGTAAAAAAAATAATATCAAAATAAATAATTTTTATATTGAAGCAATGGTTAAATCTTTACTTGGGGTTATATTTTATTTAATTATTTTTATTCCACTTTATTTATGGCTGGGTGAGTCAATGATTATATCTATTGGTTTAATGCTTGTTACTTATGTTTTTATGGAATTTATTGGTTATAAAATATTAACAAGTGAAGAGTTAAATATTAATATATTACCAGTTATAATTATTGCTTTAGGTTGTATTATGTTTGTTATTTTAACTTTTTATCCTTTACATAACTTTTTATTCTTTGATGAAGTAAAGTTTGGTTATGGAATATTAAAGTAAAATCATGTAAATTAAAAAAGTCCGCATATGAGGACTTTTATTTATTTTCTGGTGCCTGGTTGGTGAAATTACAACAACTACAAGGTGTAAAATCCTAAATAATAATTATTAACTAATTAAATTATGTTATACATTTTTATAAAATTGTAAAAAAAGATTTAAAAGTTTTTGATAATATAGTATAATGTAAATATGAAAAAGGAGGAAAAATAATATGAACACTAATAACACACAAAAATTTTATTGTTATAATTGCAATAAAGAAACACTTGGGGTTCTTACTGATATTCAAACATCTCATGGAATAAATCAGTGTATAATTTGTACTAACTGTTTTAGTGTAATTAGTCTTTCACTTCTTGATAGAATTAATAGAAAAGTGGATGAGTTAAAAAGACAAACTGCAAAAATAGAAATAGATTCAACTACTAAGTTTGCTAGAGATAGTAAAGAATATAATGATTATTATTATCCTAAAATTGATAAAAAAGGAATGCATAGATAAAAGTCATGACGTGTTTCAATAAAAATGATACTTTCTTTTGCTTTTAATACGGACTCCTGAAGGTAAACTATAATTTTGTTTGACCATATCTGTTGTTAAAAATTGTTGTATTTGGTTTCAAAAGTGATTTTTCTTTGCACATCGTTATTGAACTCCGTCAATAGCGTAGTGTGTTATTAAATTGTCAAAACGAAACTACTCTCAAATTAAATTGAGAGTAGTTTTTATATTGTCTCGAAAAGCTTGAGTTTTGTAACAATTTGGTGCCTGTATCCGGACTTGAACCGGAACTCCACTAATGAAAATAGATTTTGAGTCTATCGCGTCTACCAATTCCGCCATACAGGCAAGTACATATTGATTATAACATATATTTGTTATAAATGGTATATTTTTTTGACAAAAATATCTTTAATATGTTATAATTTAGGTGTTTTGAAAGGGTGTTTTTTTATGAATAATTTTGAAAAGTTTTTTCATCATCATAAAATTATGCACTTGGAGTTACGACATTAAAGTTGTTACAAGTGCTTTATTAGAGTGCTTGTTTTTTAATATTAGAAAGGAAATTAAATATGAAAATACAAAATGTAAAAGGTGGTTATGATTTTTTACCTAAAGAACAAAAAATTAGAAATTATATAAATGGTATTTTAAAAAGTACTTTTGAAGAATTTGGATATCAACCAATTGAAACACCAATACTATGCTATTTAGATATGCTTGTAGATAAGTATGATGAAAATAATGATTTATTAAAAGAAATATATAAATTAACTGATCAAGGGGACCGTAAGTTAGGTCTTAGATATGATTTAACTGTACCATTTGCAAAGTTTATTGCACTAAATAAAAATAATATTAGTTTTCCATTTAAAAGATATGAAATAGCTAAAGTTTTTAGAGATGGTCCAGTTAAAGTTGGTAGAGATAGAGAATTTACCCAATGTGATGCTGATGTTGTAGGTATATCTGGAGAGTTAGTTGAAGCAGAATTATTAAGTTTATATATTACTGCTTTTAAAAGATTAGATATTGATATCATCATTAAATATAATAATAGAAATTTAATGAGTGGCTTAATAAGTGAAGTTGGTATTGAAGAAAATAAAATAAGTAGTGTTATTACTATAATTGATAAAATGAATAAAATTACTGAGGCAGAACTTATTAAGTATTTAGTAGATTTAGGTATTGAAGAAACTAAAGTAAATAGTTTACTTGCAATGTTTAAAATGGATTTAGAAAGTATTAAGAGTAGATTTGAAAATAGTGATAATGAAGTGTTAAAAGCTGGTATTATGGAAATTGATGAGTTAAGTAATTATATTGAAAAGTTAGGATATAATGATAAATGTATTCTTGATTTAACTCTTGCTCGTGGTCAAGATTATTATACTGGTAATGTTTTTGAAGTATATGATAAAAGTTGTGTTGTTACAAGTTCTATCGGTGGTGGTGGAAGATATGATAACATGATTGGTGAATATATTAATGATGGAGAAAAATATCCAGCGGT
>FR899755.1:6051-6309 GCA_000437355.1 Firmicutes bacterium CAG:460 | reverse complement strand
ATAAATGTCAAAATAAACATAACACTTATCTGACACATTTCCTTGCATTATTACTGCTTTCTTTGTATCATCCCAACTAATTTCACTTCCATTTTCGCATCTAGATAGTTCTGTATTAAACTTATATCCTTCTGTTGGCCATTTACTTTGTGTTACTGTTTTATAATCTCCTGCACCTGCTGTTTGTTCTAAATTCATTGATAATAACTCTTTATCTTTCTTAATAGAACTTACATTTTGTTTTTCATAAACATTACT
>FR899755.1:0-6001 GCA_000437355.1 Firmicutes bacterium CAG:460 | reverse complement strand
TATTTATCCTTTCAAATACAAAACCAATAAGAAAAATAACTATTATAATTATTAATATCTTGTTCTTTTCATTCACCCTTATCACTCCATATCATAACATCTTACGAATTATAATAAAATTATACTAGTAAAATGTTACGATGTCAATGGGTGATAATAATGAAAATAATAGCAAATAATTATAAAGCTAATGAAACATTCAAATTTTTAAGACAAGGACTAGATTTAACTCAAGAGGAACTTGCCAAAAATATTAAAGCAAGTAAGTCATCAATTGAAAAATACGAATATGGTACTGTAAATTATACTTTTGAAACACTACTAAAAATAGCTGACAAATATAATTTAAATATTATTATTGAAACTAAAAAATAAACTTCCAAATCGGAAGTTATTTTTTCATTATTTTTTCAAAATTATAGGGGATGATATAGTTCCAATTCCAGATTTATACAATACATCTGACTTAAGATAAAACGTAGGCCTTATAGCTATAGGCGATGAATAACCTATTGAATTAATAGTACCATCCCACCTTATTGAATAAGGATTACATGTATCAAAATAAGTAATTACCCCTTCTTGAACACCCATATACATCCAATTACTATTAATTGTTTCTTTATAATCTTCAGTTGCCCATAAATTCAAACTATTAGCATATGCATAATCAGATAAATACATAAGACCAATGTATGCTGAATATACTGTAGTTTTTTCAGAATTATCATATTCAGAAGTGTAAATAGTAAAGGAATTTGCTAGTTTATTAGCAGATACTGAATTAATAAACCAATCATTATTTACTATTTTGTTCTTGCTATCATTTGATAGCAAACCATAATAATTAGTATTTAAATTAATTACACCAAGTGCAGTCTCATTTAATTTAATTTTTTCTCCAGAACAGGGATCACCAACAGCAAGTTCATTTTTTCTAGAAAGTTTTTGAACTTTTTTAGTTTCATTTAAATTATAAGCTAAAGCAGTCTCGCTTCCAGCATAATACAAAGATATATTACTAAGTGTCCCCTTATAAAAACTAGAATACGCATCTGTACTAGCAACTACATCTTCATTATATAAACCATTACTTAATAACATATCCTTTGTAGCATAATCATACTTGATTAATTTTACTTTATCACCCATTACTCCAATTATTCTATATAAATTATCTGTTGGACATGGGCTTTCATTTGTATCAAAACAAACATAATTTTTTATTAAATCTTTTGTTAAATAACCTCTTGCTAAAGATACTGTCAATGCTTCGTTATAAGTTTTATAATGTGTAGTATCTCCTTTTACTATATAATAGAATGTATCTGATGAACCACAAGTATATCCAAAAAAATGTTTTGTATTGCCACAATAAAAATCTATTAATGATGTTACATCATCATTATAAGCTAAAATTTCCGCTGCCCCAGTTGCTTTTCCTGCATCCGTTAGGACATAATCTCCTCCTGCATATCTATACGAATTATCTCCTGCTCCATTCTCTAGACTTGAATTATGATAATAAATACCATTTTCTCCTTGTACCCCAGTGTATTGTGATATTACATATTCCGCAAGAGTCATTGAAGGTATTAAATCAAAATAAACATAACATTTATCTGATACATTCCCTTGCATTATTACTACTTTCTTTGTATCATCCCAACTTATTTCACTTCCATTTTCACATCTCGATAGTTCTGTATTAAACTTATAACCCTCTGTAGGCCATTTACTTTGCGTTACTGTTTTATAATCTCCTGCACCTGCTGTTTGTTCTAAATTCATTGATAACAAATTTTTATTTTTCTTAATTGAGCTTTTATTTTGTTCCTCATAAACATCGGTTTTATTAGTATTTATTCTTTCAGCTACAAAACCAATAAATAATATTATTAAAATTATTGTTAATATTTTTTTCTTATTCACACTTACCACTCCATTGTGCAAAATATATTTTGCTTATAACAATATTATGCAACATATATTTTGCATTGTCAAGCAAGATTATCAATAATATGCAACAATGTTATTATGAGGTGTAACAATGAATATAGATAGATTAAAAGAAATAAGATTAGACAGAGATTTATTGCAAAGAGATGTTGCAGAAGCAATAGGAATTAAAAGACAACAATATAGTGAATATGAAATTGGTAAAAGACTAATACCAATTCACTATATTTGCAAATTGGCTGATTATTATAATGTTTCAGTTGATTATCTTTTAGGTAGAACCGATGAAAAAAGACCTTACTCAAAATCAGTACTAAAAAAATAAACTTCCAATTTTGGAAGTTTATTTAATTATTTACTTTCTGTTTCAAGTTTAGCAACAATTTTCTTTAAAACATCAGCAGTAGCTTGTTTTAATTCAGCAACACTTTTTTCAATAACTGGCGTTCCTTTTTCAACAGCTAATTTATATAATTCATCAGCTTTCTTTTGAATCTTAGTAGCTTTTTGTTTAGCTATTTTTAAAGCCTTTTCCTTATCTAAATCTTTTAATTCTTTTTGAAGTTCATTAACTTTCTTAACAATACTTTCTTTTACATCTTCTGCTTTAATAGATTTAACTTGTTCTAATACTTCATCAAACTTTTTCTTTAAATCAGCTCTTGTTTCTTTTCCAGTTTTAGGTGCAAATAACAAACCTAAACCTGCTCCAACAGCTGCTCCACATAAAAATTTTCCTAATCCACCTTTTTTCATATTATTCTTCACTTTCATCCTTTCTTTTTTTTCTAAATAATACTTTACTAAATAAATTACCTGCAACTTCTACAATTTTATCAGTAAAAGAAGCAATCTTATCAGTTGTAAAATCAATTATACTAAATATTGAATTTAATGACTCAACTTTTTCGTTAACATTATCAACTACTTTTTCTAACTTATTCATAGTTATTATAGTCTTAATTCCAAGAATTATTCCTATAGTTAACAAAGCTATTAAAAGTAAATAAATAACTATTGGTAAAAAACTTAACCAAAATTCCATTAAATATCACCATCCTCTCTATTATCATACATTGAATCTATCAAATCAAATAAATCATTTTCTAATGTATCATCATCTTCTACTTTTTCATATTCTGTCTTTTCTACATCTTTTTTCGGTGTTAATTCTTCTAAATCTTCATCAATTTTTTCATAATCATTAACTTCAGGGTCTTCATTAATAGCATCAAGCTTTTCTTCTACCTTTGGTTCTTCAACATCAATAGTTACATCAGATGTATTTTCAAGTAATTCATCAATTGTTTTTACTTTTTGCTTTTTTTCTTCATCATTTTCTTTTAATTTAACAGTAACTGTTTCTTCATAATAAGTAGTTTTTGGTTCTTCTTTTACTTCTTCTCCAAAAGCTTTCTTTCTAACACTGTTAAAATCTAAAGTATTATTTGTACTAACTTCAGATTTATTTTTAATATCTTCAGGTCTATAATCTTCATTTAATATACCATAAACAGGTGATATAATCGGAGATGGTTTAAACTTCTTCTTTTCTACAACTTCAGTTCTTTCAACCTTTGTAAAACTTCCCATATCATATCTTTTTTCCATTTTCTTTTTTCTTTCATATTCCAATACATTTGTGCTAGGTTTTGGTTTTTGAACTCTACTCATATTAGAAAATTCTTCTTCATCAAAATCAAAAAATGGTGATGTATTATCAGATTTAAATAATTCTCTTTCATTTAATTGTTCTACTTCAGCCTTTGGTTTTACTACATTTACTTTTGGAGTTTCCACTTCTTCAACCTTTTTTTGAGGTTCAATCTTCTCAGCTATTGGTTTTTTCTCTTCAGATTTCGGAGTATTTACTACTTCATCCTCTTCTACTTCTTCAAATAATATACCTTTAATTTTATTTAATAATCCCATAATATCCACCTTCCTAGTTTATTAAATCCGGGTCAAAAATTTTTTCTTCTTCTTCCTTGTAATCATTATCTACTGTTAAATAATTACTTTCACTACCCTTAGTATTAAATATATTGAACTCTTCTTCATTGAAATTAAGAATATCATCACCCATTAAATTAGCAATTATACTATCATTATACTCAACACTTTTTAATATGTTTATAATAGATAACATAGCTTCCTTACATTTGCTTTTATCTACTATCACTTCTATTTTAGCATAATTATACATAATTTCAACTAAATATTTATCATTTTTTAATAAATTTACTTCAACATACCCAAATTTATCATTATAATTTATCTTACTTGAGTATATTGCATTATTATTTATTTCATATTCTTTAGTTATTTTTTTATAAAAACTTACTACATCAACATATAAATAATATTTACTATTTGCATCTTCAATTACTTCATTATATAAAGTACTATCCGCAACTTTCATACCTCTAGGTAAGTAATAACTATATCCCGTTCGATAAATATTATCTTTCGTAGACATTGTTGTTATATTATTTACTATATCATCATAACTTAATTTATTAATATTAGTACAACCTGCAGTGAAAACTAATATTATAATGATTAATATTATTTTTTTCATACTTAATAAACCTCTTATATTTAATTATACCAAAAAAAAACAAACTAATAAAGTGAAACTTTTTGTAAACTTCATTTATTAATTTTGTCCATTTTTGTTAACTTTACACTAATGTTTTTTAAAACATATGTCGAACAATGTCGAAACGCTTGCAATCTAAAAAAATATGTGTATAATAACTCACTGTTACCTGCATTTATAACGTTTTTGTTCCATTACACCCTCTTAACTTTTAACCAGGTAACAACAAGTTATATCCGTACTTCTTTTTCTCTATTTAGGATATAACGCTTAAATCTCAAAGTAACATTTGAGATTTTTTATTTACTCACATCTACATATTTAATTTTAATGCCAATATTACTAAACTTCTCTTCATATTCAGTCATTACATTAGGTATATCTTCATTATGTAAATCATAACTTATTCTATTTATATGATACCCATATTTTTGATATTCATCTAAACTAAATTGAAATAATAAATCATTATCAGTTTTTTGAATTATATGAGGTTTACCTTTAAATAATTTATCATACACTTGTAAATAATTAATAGATGTTAATCTTCTTTTAGAATGTCTATCTTTAGGCCATGGGTCAGAAAAATTAAGATATATTGTATCAATTTTCTTATCTAACAACTCTTCAATACTTGCTATATCCCCAATTAATATTTTTAAATTTTTGGGTTTATATTCATTTATCTTTTTTATAGCAACACTTGCAACACTACTATATTTTTCTACTCCAATATAATTAATGTTTGGATTGTTTATTGCCATATTCAAAATAAATTGTCCTTTTCCCATTCCTATTTCTAAACATATTGGATTATCATTATCAAAACTTCCTTCATAATAATAATCGCAACTATTTAAAACTTCATCTTTATCTTTTGGATTTCTCATTCTCATATTATCAACTTCTTTCTAATTTACATATACTATTTGTAAGGAGGCTACTCATGAGAAAAAATAGAAACTCATTTTTTACAGAATCAAATATGAATTATTCAAATTTTCAAGCACAAGGTGCCATACCTCAAGCAATGCCTTACGCAAATGCTAATTACAATCCTTATCAAGTGCAACCTAATGTTGGTATGCCATACGTAGATAATTCTGATTCAATAGAAAACAGACTTGCCAAAATAGAACGTCAAATTAATCGTCTTAATGCACGTGTTAATAAACTTGAAAGCCTAAATACAACTTTCGTCGACGATAACATTGATGTATCTGGCAACATGTATATGCTTTAATTATAAATAATCATCGCACTAAAACAATATAACTGTTCTTCTCCACAAACAGCAATTGCCACTTGATACTTGATATCTATTATATCAAAATCTCCAGAATTTAGAAAGCCATTTACAGCACTTTCTAAATCTTTTTCATGTCCTTCATCAATAACTTTAACCTTCATTTATTCATCACCATTTATATTTTACAACAT
>FR899754.1 GCA_000437355.1 Firmicutes bacterium CAG:460 | reverse complement strand
GCAAATAGAAATTATAAATAAAATTAACTTAAAAAATTTAATTAATAAAGCTAAAGTAGTAATTGGAGTAAGTGCTGGAGCGATAAATTTAAGTAATGAAGTAATATATTATAATGATTATAGTGAAAAGATAGAAATATATGATGGTATTAGTTTAACAGATATTAATGTTTATCCTCATTTTGATATAAATAATAAAGAATTTTTAGAAGAAGTAAAGATGGTAAGTAAGATAAAATCTTTAATTGCTTTACCAAATGAATCTTTTATAAAACTTGATGATGAACAAATTGAGTTTTGTGGAGACTGTTATAAAGTAGCAAATGATAATATCATAAAAATAAATTAATGGAGGTACTATGGAATATTGGAATTTATATGATAAGGATAAGAATAAGTTAAATAAGATTGTTAAAAGGGGAGATTATTTAAGTGATGATGAATATCATTTGGTAGTTAATGCCTGGATAATGAATGATAAAAATGAGTTTTTGATTTCACAACGTTCAGCGAATAAAAAACATCCTTTAATGTGGGAATGTACTGGTGGTTCAGCTTTAATGGGAGAAGATTCACTTGAAGCTGCTAAAAGAGAAGTGCTTGAAGAGTTAGGACTTGATTTTAAAGATGTTGAAGGTGTATTTGTAGGAAGTACTTTAAGATATTATGAAGGATGTCCAGATATTTTAGATGTATGGTTATTTAAATATAATTGTGATGTAAGTGATGTAACAATACAAGTTGAAGAAGTAAATTGCGCAAAATGGGTAAGTAAAGAGGAATTAAAAACAATGTGTCAAAATGGAGAGTTTGATAAGAATGCTTATTTTGATGAAATAATGAAATGGAGCTAGTATGAAAGAAATTATATATAATAATGATAATATAAATTTAAGGGATGTAACTAGTAAAAGTGTTAGAATAAAAGTATTATTAATAAATAACGGAAAGTTAATTATTGGTAATGAAGATGGATGTTTTATGTTTATTGGGGGACATCAAGAAGATAATGAAGAATTAATTGATACTTTAAAAAGAGAAGTAAAAGAAGAAACTGGTATAGAGTTAGAAAATGAAGTAATAAATAATCCATTTTTAAAAATAATTTATTTAAATAAAGACTATCCAAATAGGGGTGAAAATAGAGAAAGTGATATTTATTATTATGCCGTTGAAACTAACAAATTACCAGATTTAGAAAATGTTAATTATACTGAAAGTGAGATAAATAAACATTTTGAATTAATATATATTGATGATTATGATGCGATTAATATTATAAAAGAAAATATTCCAAATCATAAAGATAATAAAATTATATCTAAAGATATGATTATTGCTTTAGAAGAATATGAAAGGATAAAATAGTTATGCAAATGGAAACTGAAATTAGTGTTTTAGTTAAAACAGATTTTGAAACATTACAAAAAGAATTAAAAGAAAATAATTTTTTATTAAAAGAAGAGTATGTTGTAAATGATATTTATATGATAGATGAAAACGTTAATATTTCTAATATGAGTTATTTAGATATTCTAAAAAAATGTATTTTAGTTAGAGATATTGTTGGCTTTGAAAAAGTTTTATTATATAAATATAAAAAATATGCTGAAAATGGCGATATTTTAGAACAAGGAAAAGTTAGATGTCCAATTACTGATGTTGATAAAGCTGTTAAATTTATGGAAGCAATACATTATAAAAGATTGTTTGATATAAGTGATAAATGTATTGTTTATGCAAATGATAAATCAGAATTAGTTGTGCAACTTGTGAATGATAAATATATATTTATTGAAATGGAATCAACTGGTGATTATATAGATAGAGAATATAAAGATGTTGAAGAAATGAAAAGTGATTTATTAAGTTATAATTTATCTATTGATGAAAGTAATTTCTTTGTAAAAAAAGCAGAAATAACGTTAAAAGAAATTTTGGAAAAATAACTATATTTTGAGGGAAGACTTATGAATAAAATTTATGTAGTTAGACATGGAGAAACAGATTGGAATAAAAATGGGATATGTCAAGGAAAAACAAATATTTCATTAAATGAAAATGGGATTGCTCAAGCAAAGGTTTTAAAAGATAAAATTAATGTAAATTTAATTGATATTTGTTATGTTTCTCCATTAAATAGAACCATAGAAACTGCAAAGATTATTACTAATAATAAACTTGATTTAATAATTGATGATAGAATAGTTGAACGAGGCTTTGGTACACTTGAAGGAAAACCATTTAATTATGATGCAACTGCTAAAAGCTGGGATTATGAACTTAATTATGATGAATATGACATTGAGGAAATTAAAAAAGTTTTAAAAAGAGCTAAAGATTTTTTAGATTATTTAAATAAGACTTATGATAATAAAAATATCTTAATAATATCTCATGGAGCATTTATCAAGGCTTTGTATTTTAATATTGTTGGTTATAACAGTAAAACAGACTTTTTGTCGTTTTTTCCCAAAAATGGGGAAGTATTAGAGTTTGATATTTAAAAGAGGAAAAAAATATTAAATAAAAATAATAAGAAAATAATTGACATAACTAATAATTTATAATATATTAATATTGTAAATTATTCAAAGAAAGGAGTGTGATTAAGATGAAAAATTTACAAATGATTTATAATTGTAATGCAGAATTAATCACACTTTGTTTTATTTAATGTATTTTAAATATCATTTTAGTTTTTGATAGAGTTCTGCATTACGCAGAATTTTTTTGAAAATGGAGGAGAAATGGTATACAAATTAAATATTAATAATAGGGCAGCTCTAGCTATCAAAAATAAAACTAAAAGAGTGGAAATTAGGGCAAATAAAAAGGGAAAAATAAATTATAGCAAAATTAGTTCAAATGATATAATAGAGTTTACTAGTAATAGTTTAGAAGTTTTTTATGCGGAAGTAAAAGAAGTAAATTATTATAAAACTCTTGAAGAATTATTTACTTTAGAAGGAACTAAATATACAACATCTAGCACAGATGATTATGATGAGGCAATTAAAAATGTCAATAAGTTGGATGGATATGAAGAATCAATAAAAAATTTTGGGGTTTATGCAATTCATATTGAATATTTATATAGTGAAAATACTATTTGGGATGAATTATATGAAAAAGCTAAAAATGTAAGAAATAGTAGAGAAGTTTCGAAAATGATTAGTGCTGGAGGTGTTGGAGCCGCAATTCTTACTAAAAACCATCATATTTATACTGGAGTATGTATTGATACCTCTTGTTCACTTGGAATGTGTGCTGAGAGAAATGCTATTGCTAATATGATAACAAATGGTGAAAAAGAAATTTTAAAATTGGTTTGTATTGATTCACGTGGAGTAGTAGCCTCTCCTTGTGGAGCATGTAGAGAATATTTAATGCAACTTTCTAAAAATAGCAAAGATATAGAAATATTAATGGATGAAAAAACAAAAGAATTTGTTAAGTTGGAGGAATTGATCCCTGATTGGTGGGGTTATGATAGAGTATAAATGAAAAATATTAAATTAGTTATTCCTAAGAAGAATGAATATTTTTATAAAGAAAAATTAGAAAGTGATGCAAAAACAATGAGTTATAATGCCGGTTATGAAGTAACATATAATGGTTATCATTATAAAACTGGTTGTATAGAGTTTAATAATGAAAATTGGTTTAGGATATTAAGTGATGATAGTAGATATTTTGCATATATAAAAGATTGTGAAATTAACGAGTATGTCGGATATGTAAATTATCAGTATAATGAAAAAGATGATATTTATGAATGTGGAATTTTGATAGAATATAAATATAGAAGTAAAGGATATGCAAAAGATGCATTGAAGTTATTAATTCGTGAAGCAAATAAGAATGGAATAAAATATTTATATGATAATTTTGAAAAAGAAAGAAAGCATACTTTAGAATTATTTTTGAATTTAGGGTTTGAAATTTACAAAGAAACAAAATGGAAAAAATTTGATAAGGATGTTGATGGAGTTATTGTAAGGATAAATACAAATATGGAGGAAGTATGAAAATAATAGAATATGAAGAAAAATATCTTGATGATGTAAAAGATTTATTAGTGGAATTAGAAGAATATATTTTAAGTATTGATGATGATGAACTTGATCAATTGCATCCAGAATATAGAGATAAAATGGCATTAATAGATTTAGAAGAAGTAAATGAGAATAATGGTAAATGTTTTTTAGCTATTGAAGATGAAAAAGTAATTGGCCTAATTATGGGAGCAGTTAGAAAATATGATGAGTATGATTATTTAGATTATAAATGTCCAAAATGTGGAGAAGTAACCGAACTTGTTGTTGCTAAAGAAACAAGAGGTAAGGGTGTAGGTAGGAAGCTAATGCAAGTAGTAGAAGAATACTTTAAAAGCATTGGATGTGAATATATTAGCATAGAAGTGTTTGCTTATAATAAAAATGCTATTAAGTTTTATGAATCTGAAGGATATCATACAAGAGGTTTAATGGATATTAAGAAAATATGAGGTAAAATATGTTAGAAAATTATAAATGTGTTATAGCAAGTAAGAGTCAAATTATAGAAAAATGGGACGAAGAAATAAAAAAACATAATTATTCTGAAGAATGGAAAATATATAAAGAACAGTCTTTAAGTAATATGGATACTAGAACAGTTTATATGGGATTACTTGATGGAATAATTATAACTGAAGCAACTGCAATTATATCTGGTAAAGATAAATGTATAGAAAATAAAGATGATTTAGTTGATAATGGTAAAGTTTATTTATCAGCATTTAGAACAAATAAAGAATATGAAAATCAAGGATATTTTTCTAAACTATATAAGTTTATGGAGAATGATTTAAAAAGTAAGGGATTTAAGTCTTTAACTCTAGGAGTTGAGCCAAAAGAGATTAGAAATATACAAATATATTTTAATTGGGGCTTTACTAAATATATTAAAACTGGTTTTTGTAAATATGCAAATGGTGAAGTTGCAATAGTAAATTATTATGAAAAAGAACTTAATTAATGATTTTTGTTTAAAAGTTTGATACAATCATAGATAAGGAGATGATTTAAATGAAGAAAATAACTTTTGTAACAGGTAATTGGTCAAAAATTTTAAGTGCCAAACAAATATTGGAACCTTTAGGGATTGAGGTTAACCATGTTAAAATGGAAACAACTGAAATTCAAGCAGATAGTGTTGAAGATATTGCAATGCATTCTGCCAAAGAAGCTAGTGATAAATTAAAGTGTAATGTTTTAAAAAATGATACTGGTTTATTTGTAGAAGCTTTAGGTGGTTTTCCAGGCCCTTATACTCATTATGTTGATGAAAGAATAGGTGAAGATGGACTTCTTAAACTTCTAGAAGGAATTGAAAATAGAAATGCTTGTTTTATTGAAGCTTTTGCTTATTGTGAATATGGAAAAAGTACGATAGTATTTAAATCAATTACAAAAGGTACAATTGCAAAAGAAAAATCAGGAACCTTTGGCTGGAGTTGGGATTTTATCTTTATTCCAGAAGGATATGATAAAACAATGGGAAACTATAATGATGATGAAAGATGTCATGTTTGGAATACTGATGGTTATAAAAAACTTGCAGAATTCTTGAAAGAAAATTAACTATGATTAAAGTTATTGCATTTGATTTAGTGGGAGTTTTGGTTAATGAAAGAGACATTGTTTTATCGAATGAAGAAGAAAAATTAGAAAGATTATTTGGACCTAATTTAAGTGATGAAGAGTATTTGAAAGAAGCAAATAAAATTGTTAATGATGAAACAAATATATTAGATATTACAAGGGCATTAATTAATAAATTATATAAAGTAAAAGATAGAGAAATATTTAAAAAGGTAAAAGAAATTAATAGTGATGTAAAAATTGTTATTGCAACTAATCATGTATCTTTTGTAAAAGAATTTATTAATAGTCATTTTGACGTAAACTATTTGGATGATTTAATTATATCTGCTGAGATAAATAGAATAAAACCTAACTTAGATTTTTATGAGTTTATATTAGATAAATATAAAATAAATGCAAATGAATTATTATTTTTGGATGATAATATAAAAAATATAAATGGTGCAAATGTATTAGGTATAAAAACAATTAAAGTAGAAAAAAATAATGATTTAGTTAGTGAAATAGAATTTTATATAAAAAATAAATAAGATTGGAGAATTAGTATGAAAAAGCTGGTTATAAATAAAAATAATCTTGAACTAAAAGATATAAATGAATTTGTTTATAGACCTAGAGCTATTATAATTAATTCTAATAATGAAATTTTATTAGGCTTTTGTAATAATACATATCAGTTTCCTGGTGGCTTTTTAGAAGATAATGAAACGTTGATTGAAGGATTAAAAAGAGAAATATTAGAAGAGACAGGTATTTTATTAAATGATAAAGAAATAATAAAACAGATATGTACAATAGAATACTTAAATAAAAATTATCCTAGAAAAGATAATAATAGATTGACTAAATTTAGTTATTATTATGTTGTAACTGATAAGAAAGTTAATTTAAATAATACGAATTATGATGAGTGGGAAAAGAAGAACAATTTTAAATTGAAATATGTTTTTATTAGTGATTTTGAAAAGGTATTAAATGAAACTATAAATGATAATCAAATGAATAAAATGATTTATAAGAATATGATGTTAGTTTTTGATTTATTAAAAAAGGAAATGTAAAGAGTGGTAGATAAAAACTACGAAAGGAGATAAAATATGATTAGATATAGTGATGAAGAAGGTTTTATTAGACCTCATGGAATAAAATACAGAGAAAATCAAGATGAAAATATAAAGTTACCTAAAGTAGCAGTTGGTGTTTTTTCAAGACATTTATTTAAAGATGTAATAGAAAAATTTAGTTCTTTAGAAGTAGGGTATATATCATGTGCTAATATGGATAGGAATGTTTATATAATTAAGTATAAAGATGTGGAAATAACATTCTTTATGGCGGGTGTAAGTGGTCCATGGATAGCTGGTGATATTGAAGAGTTGTATGCTGCTGGGGTAGAAAAAGTTATTATCTTTGGTAATTGTGGAGTACTTGATGCAAACATTGAAGATTGTAGTATAATTATTCCAACCCTTGGATACAGAGATGAAGGAACAAGTTATCATTATGTTCCAGAAAGTGAAACAATAGAAATAAATCCTGATTATAAAAAAGAATTTATTGATATATTAAGAAAGTTTGATTTTGATTATACAAAAGGTGCTACATGGACTACAGATGCTTTTTATAGAGAAACTAAAGATAAGATTAAATATTATAAAGATAATGGAGTAGTTTGTGTAGAAATGGAAGGCACAGTTATTGCAGCAGTTTGTAAAAAACTAAATATGAAATACTTTACTTTCTATTATGCTGGAGACAACTTAGATGGAACTGTCTGGGATAAAAGAAGTTTAAATGGATTAGTAAATATAGATAAAAAGAAGGAAGTATTGCTATTAGCATTAGAGCTTGCTTTAGTATTACAAAAATAGAAAACTTATGTTTTTTTCAAAAAAAATACCAAATTTTGCAAAAATATATTGACTTTAGTAAAAATAAGAGTAAAATATTGATTAAATTTATTTGAAGGAGAGCATATGAGTTTAATTGAAAATTATCATAATTTAGATATTAAAATAAAAAAACATAATTGCTGTGTTTATTGCTCATGCTGTTTTTCTATGATAAAAAATGATGAAAAAATCGGTGATTAAAAACAAGTGCGTTTTTGACACCGATTTTTTGTATATATGGAGGTGAAATTTTGAATATTACATTAGAGTCATTAATTGCAAAAGTTAGTGAATATGAACCAACAAAAATTGATGTTGTGAAAAAAGCTTATGATTATGCAAAAGTTTTGCATGAAGGTCAATATAGGCAAAGTGGAGAACCTTATATAATTCATCCATTAAATGTTGCTTATATTTTAGCAGAAATGCATGCTGATATTGATACGGTGTGTGCTGGACTTCTTCATGATACTCTTGAAGATACTCATGTTACAAAAGAAGATATATCACATGATTTTAATCAAACAGTTGCAACATTAGTTGATGGAGTTACAAAAATTTCTAAAATGAATTTTTCTTCTAAGCAAGATCAAAATAATGCTAATACAAGAAAAATAATTACTGGTATAACTGAAGATGTAAGAATTATTATCATTAAGCTTGCTGATAGACTTCATAATATGAGAACATTAGGTTTTAAATCAGAATTTAAACAAAAAGAAAATTCTTTAGAAACTATGGATATATTTGTTCCTTTGGCTTATTATATCGGGGCTTATAGAATAAAATCTGAGTTGGAAGATTTATCACTTCAATATTTGATGCCTGATAATTATAAAAGAATAGCAGACCAAAAAGAAAAAATTGAAGAAGATAATAAAGTTTGTTTACAGGAAATGCTTTTAAAAATTAAAGAATTATTAGAAAGTAAAGAAATACCAAATGAAATAAAGGTTAGGACAAAAAATATTTATGGTATTTATAAAAAAATAGCTGCAGGGCAAAAGTTGTGTGATATTCATGATTTATTAGCCTTAAAAATTATGGTAGAAGAAGTTGATGAATGTTATAAAGTTTTAGGTCTAATTCATAGTAAGTATCATCCAATAAATGATAAATTTAAAGATTTTATTTGTAATCCTAAGACAAATATGTATCAAAGTTTACATACAACTGTGTTTGGTCCAGAAGATAGATTAGTCCAAACACAGATAAGAACTTTTGATATGGATAAAGTAGATTCTTTTGGACTTACAGCTTATTGGGATATTAAAAAAGGAAACATCAGAGATAGAATGCAAGATGATTTAAAAAGTAAATATCAGTTTTTTAAATCATTAGTGGAAATTAATTCAATGTTTGGAGATAATCAAGAATTTGTAACTAGGGTTAAACAAGAATTATTTTCTGATAAAGTATATGTTTATACACCGAAAGGAGATATAATAGAATTACCTAAAGGTTCTACACCGATTGATTTTGCATATAAAATTCATACTGATATAGGAAACACTATGGTATGTGCATTTGTTAATGATGAGTGTGTTTCAGTAGATTATGTACTTAAGAATAAAGATAGAGTTAGAATTGTAACAGATATTTTGTCATATGGGCCTAGAAAAGAATGGGCTGATATAGCTAAGACTAGCTATGCAAGAAAAAGAATTAAAGAATTTGGAGGTGATTCTGGATGACGAATGATTTGACGTGGTAAAAAATAACAAAAAGTTACATTAAGAAAGGATTATTTAGAATGAAAAAAATTAAAATAGGAATTATTGGTGTTGGAAATTGTGCTAGTTCCCTTATACAGGGATTACAATACTATAAAAATAAAGATGAAAAAAGTGTGGGATTAATGCATTGGAGTATAGGAGGTTATACGCCGGATGATATTGAAGTTGTTTGTGCTTTTGATGTTGATGAACGAAAAGTTGGCAAGAATATTTATGATGCAATTTTTGAACAACCAAATTGTACAAAAGTATTTCAAAATAATTTTGATGGTTGTAATAGTGTCATAGTTTCAAAAGGGAAAATATTAGATGGTGTTTCTTTACATACTACTAATAAATTAAATGATAAATTTTTTTCTCCTGTGAATGATAATGATGTTACTAAAGAAAGTATTGTTGATATAATTAAAAAATCTAAAGCAGATATTTTAATCAACTATTTACCCGTTGGTTCTTCAGATGCTTCTAAGTTTTACGCAGAATGTGCTCTTGATGCAAAAACCGGATTTATAAATAATATTCCTGTTTTTATCGCAAGTGATGATGTTTGGAATGAAAAATTTAGAAATGCCGGATTACCTATATTGGGAGATGATATTAAATCCCAATTCGGTGCT
>FR899753.1:41567-68839 GCA_000437355.1 Firmicutes bacterium CAG:460 | reverse complement strand
CAAAGCAATCAAACTTTATTGGCAGATTATGTCATATCTCAATATACAGGAACTCAAGGTGAAAATTCACTATACTATCATAACTCAAGTTTAACCAATGGAGCAGGTGATAACTCATACAGATATGCAGGAGCAAGTGAAAGTGTAAATAACTTTGTATGCTTTGGTTCAACAACAAACCCATGTCCAACAGATAATTTATATAGAATAATCGGAGTATTCGAAGACAAAGTAAAATTAATTAAATATGATTATGCTACAAGTGCATTACTAGGAACAAATGGAGATTATTATGGGACGAGCACTCCAAGTACATCATATTACAAAGGAAGTTTAACATCAATAGATCAATATTATTGGAATAATGCGACCAAAAAAAACACATGGAGTGAGTCTAATTTAAATAAAATAAATTTAAATAAAAACTTTATAAATAACATAGGTAGTACATGGGCAAATAAAATAGCAACAACAACATGGAAAGTCGGAGGAAATACGTCTAATAATATAGCAAAATCAATTCCATCAGTAGCATATCAAAATGAAATAGTAGCTCCAGTAGAAAATATAACATACGATGCAAAAATAGGATTAATGTATGTATCAGATTATGGATTTGCAGCAAGTCCAAGTGCATGGACAAAAACATTACATAGTTATAGTGGTAATGATGCAAACGGAACATCAATAAAAACAATAAATTGGATGTATATGGGAGTATTGGATTGGACAATTTCCCTCAATTCTGACTATTTGTACAATGCGTTCGATGTGCTTAGCAGTGGTTATGTGGACGACGACTTTGTCAGCGGCAACAGTGGGGTGCGTCCGTCCTTCAATCTTTTGTCTTCGGTAAAATATGTATCAGGGTCAGGAAGTATGAGTGACCCTGTGAGAGTAAAATGATATACAAAATATATATAGTGTGATAAATAATCATCTTTAGGATTACATCGAATGAATGGTTTATTTCAGTTATTGCTGAAAGTAAAATTGCGACGAAGGAGAAATTTTTGAAATTCTTATAAATGGATGTATAAATGGTAAAATAAAAACTGATAGAAATACTAATAGTTTTGAACTGAACCCCAAAAGTTGGACAGTTTATTAATAGTTTCTTATCAGTTTTTTGTTGTTTTAAAAAAATGCAACATTTTTTCGAAAACTTTTAGTTTTACTCTTGACATCATATAGACTATTGTATATATTATATATGGAGGGAAAATTATGGCATATAGAGTACAAAAATGGGGTAATTCTAATGGCGTTAGAATACCTAAAGTTTATTTAGAAGCTTTACATATTAAATCTGGTGACCCAATCAATATTGTGAGGGATGAAAACAAGATTATAATAACAAAAGCTGAAAGGGAAAAAGCATCATTAAAGCAAAGAATTAAAAAATACGTAGGTTCAGATGTAAATGATGAAGAATTTACATGGGACGAAGCAAAGGGGAAAGAGATATGGTAAAGTACATACCTAAAGAAAGAGATATCGTATATATCGATTTTAGTCCAATAAAAGGACATGAACAAAGTGGGAAAAGACCTGCATTAGTATTAAGCAATAAATTGTTTAATCAATTTACAAACATGGCAGTAGTGTGCCCAATAAGCCAAAATACTAAGCCTTTTCCAACACATTATGAACTTGCTAAATTAAAGAAAATCAAAGGTTCAGTATTATGTGAACACATCAGAAGTATTGACTATGAAAAAAGAAATATTGAATTTATTGAAAGATGTAATCAAGAAGATTATGATGATATCATTGATTTAGTAAAGAGTTTCTTTGATAAAGAGGTATAAATTTATGAAAGTAAGAACACGTTATGCACCAAGTCCAACTGGATTTATGCATATTGGGAATTTAAGAACAGCAATTTTTGAATATTTACTTGCTAAGAAGTATAATGGAGATTTTATCCTAAGAATCGAAGATACAGACCAAGAACGTGAAGTAGAAGGTGCGATAGATTTTATCTATAACACCTTAGACTTATGTGGTTTTAAAATTGATGAAGGACCAAATAATGAAGGAAATTTTGGACCATATATTCAAAGTAAAAGAAAAGATATTTATAAAGAATATGCTTTAAAATTAGTAGAAATGGGAAAAGCTTACTATTGTTTTTGTAGTGAAGAAGAACTTACTAAAATGAGAGAAAAAGCTGATGCAAGAAAGAAACCATTTTTATATGATGGAAGATGTTCTAGATTAAGTAAAGAAAAAATAGAAGAAAATTTAAAAAATAATGTTCCATATGTAATAAGACAAAAGATGCCAAAAGAAGGAGTAACAATTGTTGAAGATTTAATATATGGAAAAGTTAAAATAGATAATAGTATTTTAGATGACCAAATACTACTTAAAAGTGATGGTTTTCCAACATATAATTTTGCCAATGTAATTGATGACCATTTAATGGAAATAACTCATGTAATTCGTGGTAAAGAATATTTAGACCAAACAGCTAAATATAACTTATTATATGAAGCATTTGGATGGGAAAAACCAACATATATCCATGTAGCAATGGTTCTTGGAGAAGATGGAAATAAATTATCTAAAAGAAACGGTGATGCCTCATTTATGGACCTTTATAATGAAGGATATTTACCTGAAGCAATTGTAAACTATTTATCATTACTTGGATGGAGCCCAGAAACTAATCAAGAAGTATTTTCAATGGAAGAACTAATTAGTAATTTCAATGAAGAAAGAATTAGTAAATCATCCAGTCAGTATGATGTTAAAAAATTAAAATGGTTTAATCATCAATATATAAATAAAATGGATGATGAAAAGTATTTAAGTTGGATTAAAAAATATTTTAGTAATGAATGTGATAAAAGTGAAGAATGGCTTAATCATTTATTATTAATATATAAGAGTCATTTAAATTATGGTAAAGAAATAAATGAATTAACAAGTAGTTTCTTTAATAAAGAATTTGTTATTGATGCTGAAGCAAAAGAATTTATGGAAAGTGATGAAGTAATACCTAAAGTTGTTGAAGTATTTAAAGAAGAAATTAAATCTACAAGTAACTGGAGTGTTGAAGCATTACAAGAAGTAATAAATAATGTAAAAGAAAAAGCTGGAGTTAAAGGAAAAATGTTATTTATGCCAATTAGAATAGCAGCAAGTGGTATAATGCATGGACCAGAATTAGCAGATACACTTTATTTAATTGGTAAAGAAGAAATATTAAATAGACTTAAGTAATAAAATATAATACGGAGGAAAAATGAGAATATATAATACACTTACTAGAAAAGTTGAAGAATTTGTGCCATGGGAAGAAGGCAAAGTAGGTTTTTATACATGTGGACCAACAGTATATCATTTTGCTCATATAGGTAATATGAGAAATTATATTGGTCATGACGTTTTAGATAAAACATTAAGATATCTTGGGTATGATGTAAAAAGAGTTATGAACATAACAGATGTTGGACACTTAACTAGTGATTCTGATTCTGGTGAAGATAAAATGGTAAGTAGTGCTAAAAAAGAACATAAAACAGTTATGGATATAGCTAGATTTTATACTGATGCATTCTTTCATGATTTTGAACTACTTAATAACAGAATGCCAGATGTTGTAGCACCAGCAACCGCTAATATAAATGAATATATTAAAATAATAGAAAGCCTACTTGAAAAAGGTTATGCTTATAAAAGTGGAGGAAACATTTATTTTGATACATCAAAATTAGATGATTACTATAAACTTACTAATCATAAAGCTGATGAAATGGTTGTTGGAGTTCGTGAAGGTGTTGAAGAAGATGACTCTAAGAAGAACCAAAATGACTTTGTATTATGGTTTACTAAATCTAAATTTGATGAACAAGATTTAAAATGGGAAAGTCCATGGGGCTTAGGTTATCCAGGATGGCACATTGAATGTTCTGGAATAAGCATTAAATACCTTGGAGAACACTTAGATATTCATGGTGGTGGAGTAGATAATATTTTCCCACATCACACTAATGAAATAGCTCAAAGTGAGGCTTTCCTAGGACATAAATGGTGTAATTACTGGTTCCATAATGAACATTTAAATGATGAATCTGGTAAAATGAGTAAAAGTCATGGAGCAATTCTTACTGTTAGTGTCCTAAAAGAAAAAGGATATAATCCATTAAGTTTTAGATATATGTGCTTACTAAGTCATTATCGTAGACAATTAACATTTTCATTTGATTCACTAGATGGAGCAGAAAATGCTTATAAAAAATTACGTAGTAAAACATCTAGTTTAAAATATGATGAGAGTGTTAATGAAGAAGTATTTAATGAATGGAAAAATAAATTTGTTAGTTGCCTAGAAGATGATTTAAATACTGCGAATGCTGTAACAGTTTTACATGACTTATTAAAAAGTGATGTTGATGAAGGAACAAAATACAAATTAGTTAGTGATTTTGACCAAGTATTAAGCTTAGATTTACTTAAAAAAGAAGTAAAAAGTATTGATAATGAAGCATTTATTTTAGAAAAAATAAATGAACGAAGTGAAGCTAAGAAAAATAAAGATTTTGAAAAAGCCGATAAGATAAGAGAAGAACTACTTTCAATGGGAATAGTTTTAAAAGATACTCGTGAAGGCACAACTTATGAGGCTATATAATGAAGAGAGTAGTATTCTTCTTATTTAGCCTTTTTTTCTTTTGTTTTAGTGTTTATGCTGAAGAGTTTGATATAACTGGTAAATATGTTACATTATATAACATGAATGAAGATATGTTAATATATAGTAAAAATGATACTAAAAAAACATCAATAGCAAGTCTTACTAAAATGATGACTACTTTAGTTGCTATAGAAAATATAGATGATTTAGAAAAAGTAATAACTATTAAAGAACATGACTTTGATGGTACAGTTGGTTATTCTAAAGCCGGTTTTAGTGTTGGAGATAAAGTAACATATTTAGATTTATTATATGGTATTATTTTACCAAGTGGAGCTGATGCTGTAAATGCTATTGTTAATAACACACTCGGATATAATAGTTTTATTAAAAAAATGAATGAAACAGCTAAAAAGATTGGCATGAACGATACATCTTTTGCAAATCCTATTGGTAAAGATGATGAAAATAATTATTCAACGTCTAGTGATATAGCAAAGTTATTAAAATATGCTTTAAAAAATGAAACATTTAAAAAAGTATTTACTACTAAAAGCTATAAAACTAGTAATGGAATAAATTTAGAAAGTACTGTAAATAGTTATAAAAGTATTTTAAATACCAGTGAGATACTTGGTGCCAAAAGTGGATTTACTAAAAATGCTGGTAGATGTCTTGCATCAATTACTACCTTAAATGGCGTAGATTATCTTTTAGTAGTAATTAATTCTAGTACAAGTAGTCCATCAAATGCTGTTAAAGACACAATAACTATCTATGATTATTACAGTAGTAATTATGGATATAAAAACATATTAAATGATGATACATTTATAAAAGAAATACCTGTTGATTTAAGTAAAGAAAAAACATATAAAATAACTGGAAATGAAGATGTAAATAAATATTTAAAAAACGGTGATGAAGTAACGTATGAATATGTTGGCAGTGATAAAATAACATTTAATACTAAAAAGGGAAGTAAGCTAGGTGTTGTAAATATTTATAATGGCGATGAATTAATAGCAACATCAAATGTTTATTTAGAAAATAATATTGAATATTATCCAATAGTTACTTATATTTTAATATTTATTGGGGTAATATTTATATTATTGATAATAAGAAAAAGTAAGAAAAAACATCGCCGTAGAAGGAGATAAAATGGATACAATCAATCATATAGGGATAATTGTTGATGGAAATGGAAGATGGGCAGAGGAGCGAGGAAAAATTCGTAGTGAGGGACATAAAGCTGGAGCAGAAGCTTTAGAAAAAATAATCCTTTATACTAGTAAGAAAAAAATAGCTAATTACTTAAGTTTATATGTATTTTCTACAGAAAACTTTAATAGAAGTAGTGAAGAAGTGAATTATTTAATGGACCTTTTTATGAAATGGTTTAAAAAAGCTAAAAGTAAATATGATAGTGAAAATATTAAAGTATTATTTTCTTCTAAAAAAGATTTATTAAAACCTGAAATAGTAAAATGTATAGATGAATTAGAAAATGAAACTAAAAATAATACTGGGTTAGTAGTTAATTTTTGTTTAAGTTATGGTGGAAGACAAGAAATTGTTGATGCTACTAAAAAAATAGTTAAAGATGTAAAAAACGGTAATTTAGATATAGATAGTATTGATGAAAAAGTGTATGGCAAATATTTATATAATGAATTACCAGATGTTGATTTTCTAATTAGAACAAGTGGAGAGAATAGAATAAGTAATTTTATGTTATGGCAAATATCTTATGCTGAATTTTATTTTCCTAAAGTCTATTTTCCAGATTTTACTCCGGAATGTTTAAAAGAAGCAATAAATGTTTATAAAACAAGAGATAGAAGATTTGGAAAAATAAAAAAATAACTGTTGAGAATATTCTCAAACAGTTTTTTTATTTTAAGAATAATTGTATTGCTAAATACATACCAACACTTATTGTTGTAGCAATAATTAATAAAATACTTGTATAACCAGCAACACTTAATTTGCTTCTATCATTTAATTCTTTTAAATATTGTTCATTTTTTTCAAATTCACTAAAACCACTAAATTTAGAATTAGTTCTCGATAAACTAAGAGTTTTATCTATGGTTTTTTCTTGTTCATTATTTTGGTTCATACTAGCCATTTCTTTGTCATAAGCATTTCTTAACATACTATAAACAGAGCTGTTATTTTCTTTAGCATTATTTTTAGCAAAGTCTATAATTTTTTTTGCATTTCTTATACTTTCCATGAAATCTTTGATACTATCATTACTTAAATACTTATCAAAAACATCTCTATTTCTGGCATAAATATTTAATCTTTCAATATATCTTTCAACATATGAATTTATAAAACCAATTTCTTCTTCAGTAATAACAAATTGACTAAGATATTCATTTATTTGTTTATCTTCCTGAGCATTTTGATAAAATCCATTTTTCATATATATAAATATATCTTCAGGCATCATATTAAAAAATATTGGGTCAATTCTACTTAAACCATAACCATTAAGTTTTACATAATTTCCTTCATAAACTAAAGCATCAGTTGTAACATCATAAGTAAACTCAGCTAAGTTTGGATAAGTTTTTTGATAATTTTTTAATATTGCATCATTATAATTAATAATTTGTTCCATGAAACACAACTCCTTATTTTCATAATAAGTTTACCAAATTTTTAAGAAAAATACAACACTTATTTTTTTGCAAATTTAACAAATTTAGGTCATTTTTTAAAAAAATGTTATAAAAATAAATAAAAATTTAAAAAAACGTGGGTCAATTTTCTAATATTTATAATTTGCAATCTCAATTTATATCTGGTAAATTATGGTTATGAAAGGAGGAATTCATGATAAATCAAATTATTTTGGTTGGAAGACTTACTGGAGACCCTGAAATTGAAGAGTATGAAAATGGCAAAAAGAGAACTATTATAAATATTGCTGTGCAAAGACAATTTAAAAATATTGACAATAAGTATGATACTGATTTTTTTAGATGTGTACTTTGGAATGGAATGGCTTCAAACACCAAGAACTATTGTCAACGCGGAGACATAGTTGGGGTAAAGGGAAGAGTTCAAAACAGAAATTATGTAGATAGTGAAAATAATACTAGATATATCACAGAAATAATTGCTGAAAAAATCTCTTTTGTTTCCCACTCTCAAAAAAAAGAAAATAATAGTGACGAAAAAGAAGAATATGAAAATGTCATTGAAAACTTTTAAAGAAGATTTATATAACATCTTCTTTAAGATACAGCATATAATTAAACAGGTGAGAATTTGTGAACAAAAAAGGATACTTTCGAATTATAGGTATTTTAGGAATAGCTGCATTTAGTTTTTTTTATACAGAAAAAATAGCTAATTTAACTTTAGATAAAAATGAGTTATATCAAAGTATCAAGAAAGAAGCCAGTAATTATAATGAAGAATATATTAATGCCTTTATTGAAGATGACAAGATAGTACCGGGATTAAATGGTAAAAATGTTAATATTAAAAATAGTTTTTATAATATGAAAGATTTAAACTCTTTTAATTCATATTATTTAATATATGATACATCATATCCTGAAGTAACACTTGAAAATAATAAAGATAAAATAGTTGAAAGAGGCAACCAAAATAAGAATAGTGTAGCAATAATATTAGAATATAATAAAGATACAATAAAATATTTTAAAGATAACAATATTGATGCAAGTATACTAGTTGATTTAGATACATTTAATAAAAATGAATCATTAGAACAAATAAATAATGAAGTAAATAAATATAAAGATTTAGAATTCTTAATAAATAAATATAGTAATAACACTCATATTTGTTATTTAAGTAATAAAAATGAAAAGATATGTCGTAAAAATAATAAATACTTAGTAAAAACAGAAAAAATCGTTAATAACAAAACATTTATAGATATAAAAAATAATATTAATTCTGGAGATATATATTATATTGATAAATCGACAGATACAAAAAATATAAAGATATTAATAAATAGTATAATATATAAGGATTTAGATATAATATCATTAAGTAAAATGTTAAGTGAAGAAAGAGATTGATTTAATTTAAGTTTTTTGGTATAATTATTTTACCGAAGAACTTATTTTTTTAAATTGAAGGTGATAATATATGAGCAAAATAAAGATTTTTGGTTTGGGAGGACTTTCTGAAAGTGGAAAGAACTCTTATGTTATTGAAGTAGATGATGAAATATTTGTTTTTGATGCTGGAATAAAGTTTGCAAGTGGAAACTTACTTGGTATTGATTATATAATGCCAGATTTTGGTTATTTAATTAAAAACAAAAAAAGAATTAAAGGTTTATTTATAACCCATGGACATCCTGAAAATATGGGGGCAGTGGCTGACCTTTTAAAAGATATACCAAATTTAAAGGTATATGCTACTAAATATACTAAGTTTGAACTTATGGAAGATGGTGTAAATGAAAATAATATTGTGTTAATAAAACCACACAAAAAGATTAATTTTGGTAAAGTTTCTATTTTCCCAATTGCAGTTTCTCATTCATGCCCAGATTCTGTTATGTATGTTATTAATACAAAAGATGGTGCAATTTGTTATACTGGAGACTTTATAATTGACCCAAGTATGCAAGGAGCTTATGATATGGACATTGGTAAAATTGCTTATATTGGTAAGCAAGGAGTTTTATGTTTACTATGTGAATCATCTTTTGCAGAAAAAAATGGACATACATCTCCAAAACATCGTTTAGTTAACTTTTTTGAAGATGTTATAAAGCATCATGACAAGAGAATAATATTTTCCGTATTGCCAACACATTTATATACAATTTCTGAAATATTTGCATCAGCTGCTAATTCTCATAGAAAGATTGTTTTAATGGGAAAAAGATTACAAAACGTTGTAAACTTTGCTAAAAAAGAAGGATACATGGAATTTAATGAAGAACTTCTCGGAGACTTATCAAATATAAATGATGAAAATGCCATTCTATTAGTAATGGATGATAGAACAACTCCATATGCAAATATGAATAAGATATTAAATGGTTATGATAAATTTGTAACATTAAAACCAACAGATACTATAGTTTTTGCAGAACCAAGATATGATAGTACTGAAAAAGTATTAGTTAAATTACAAAATGAACTAGCAAAATTTGGATGTAATATTGAAACAATAGATAAAGAAAAAGAAATATTACATCATGCATCACGAGAAGATTTAATGCTTATGATTAAATTAATTAATCCAAAATTCTATATGCCAGTAAAAGGAGAGTATAGATATATGGTAAACAATGCTAACTTAGCTAGTAACTTAGGTATTCAAGATGCTAACATTTTACTTAAACAAAATGGTGATGTAGTAACATTTGAAGATGGAAAACTTGTTGATAACTTTGCAAGAATTAAAGTAGATGATGTTTTAATTGATGGAACAAGTAATGATGATATCGGGGATTTAGTTATTAAAGACCGTGAAATGCTATCTGAAAATGGTATTGTGTTAATCAGTGCCACTGTTGATAAAAAAGATAAAGTTTTACTTGTTGGTCCAGAAGTTACAACTCGTGGATTTATCTATGTTAAAGATTCTGCAGATATGATAAAAGAAATAAAAGTTATCTGTGAAGCAATAATAAATAGAAATATAACTCCAAAATATATTGATTTTAATCAAATAAAAGTTGAAATCAGAGAAGAATTAAGTAGATACTTATATGAACTTACTGAATGTAAACCAATGATAATTGCAGTAGTTCAAGAGGTATAATTTATAAAAAATCACTCATACTATAAATGGGTGATTTTTAAATGGATGATATAACAGCATTAAATGAACTATATAAAATAGTTGCAATGGGAATAATTGGCATTGATGAAGTAAAAGGACATATTGAAGATAAAGCATTAGCTAAAACAATGGTTGATGCCAAAAAGAAATATCAAGTCAATAAGATGGATATAACCAATATGTTAAATGAACTAGGGGAAGAACCAACAGAAATAAACATAATCATAAAAGCATTTAATGAAATTTATACTGGAATAGAATTAATTAAATGTGATGATGCTAAAATAGCTAAAATGTTAACTGAAGGAACTAACAAAGGAATTATTAAAGTAGAAGAAATATTAAATAACAATATTGATTCTAAAGTTGAAAAATTAGCTGAAGAACTATTAGAATTATTAGAGTTTCAAATTAAATCTTGGAAATCTTATTTATAAAGAAAAAAAGCCATTTGGCTTTTTATGCTTTATTAGCTTTATCTTTTATTCTAACTAGTTTATTTGTTAAATCACTAACATTAATATCATCACTTTTATCTTTTGAAACAGAGTTTTCTAACATATAATAATATACGTAGTTTGTATCAATTATTTTAGATTTAATATCATTTATAATTGAATCACTATTGCTACGAATAATTACATTCCCATAATGAACATCATAATTACCATAACCTAAAAATTCAAAGGTACAATCTTTTAAAATGCGTAATAATAAAATTGTATTTTTATCGTCAAAGTTACTATCAGCTTCAATTATATCTCTAGCTACACAATATCCAATATTAGATTTTAATGCTCCAATAATTTTACCAGCTTTTAAATAATAATCGCATTTTGACAAATGTTTTGGTAAGTCTTCTAAAAATAACTTACATACTTCTCTAGGATTTTGGGAACAATTTCCAATAATTTTAGCAGCATTTAAAATTATTTCTTCTTTATCTATTGCTGTAAAATCAAAAAATTGTAGCATACTAGATAAATTTTCAGCATTTTGATATCCTGCTTGCGTAATCACTAAAGCTCTGTTAAGTATTATATTTGAATTTTGCTTTGTTATTTTCTCATCTGAAAATAATTTTTCTAAATAATATGGACTTGATTTAAATCCATGCTCAATTATAAAATTGGCAAAAGTAAAATTAAGTTCTTGTGTTATTAAATTATCATCTAATAAAAGATTAAAGAAAACTATATAGCAATTCTCATATTTTTCATCTGGAATATCTAAAAAACATTGAACATATTCAAAAACTTTTCCAAAATTTATTAACGTTTTGTTTGTTAAAAGTTCTAATGTTAATCTTTTTTTACTAGGTGTCATTGAATTAGTAGGGTCCACGCTTAAATAAATTTTTACAGCTTTTAAAGCATCTTCATCACTATTATAACGACTAATTATGTCTACGTTGCTTTTGAATTCTCCGCCGGACAATATGGTTGTAAGAAGTTTTTCACTTCTATTAAATAAACTTTTAGTATCTTCGATACTTAAATTATTTTTTTGAATTTTTTGTAGCAGTTCAATAACTAAATCTTTTTTCATTTTCTAACCTCCTGTAAGTACATTTTACAATAAAAAAAAGTGAAAAACAAGGTTAATTATGGCATTTATAATTTTTTTATGATAAAATTAACTTAAGAAAGAAGGTCATCGATATGGAAATAGTATGTAAATATTTTTTATATTTTATTATTTATTCTTTTTTAGGTTGGTTTATGGAAGTATGTGTTTCATTATGGAATAAGCATAAATTTATAAATCGTGGATTTTTAATTGGTCCATATTGTCCAATATATGGATGGGGATGTTTAGCAATTATTCTAGTAGTAGGTAAAGATACTAGTGATATACTCGGAGTATTTTTAAAAGCTATTTTAATATGTTCTTTACTTGAATATTTTACAAGTTATTTTATGGAAAAAATATATAATGTTAGATGGTGGGATTATTCAAATAAAAAGTTTAACATTAATGGAAGAATTTGTTTAGAAACAATGATACCTTTTGGATTGCTTGCATCATTAATTATTTATGTTTTACATCCAGCAGTTATAAAACTTGTTGATAAGTTATCCCCAACAGCTTTATTAGTAGTAGCAATTATATTATTTATTATTTATATAATTGATAATGTTATATCAACATATATTTTATTTAAGATAAAAGGTAAAATTAAAAGTGAAAGAAAAGATAACACCGAAAAAATAAAACAATATATTGAAAAATGGTTTCAAGAAAATACTGTACTTTATCGTCGTATTAAAAGTGCGTTTCCTAAATTTCAAGTATTTATAAAAGAAATAGAAATGCGAAAAAAAGGAAAAGAAAAACATGAAAGTTAGATATGCAGTTAGAGTATTTGCTATAAAAGATGATAAAATAATGTGTATAAGATATAAAGATATCAACAAAGATTTTTTTGACATTCCTGGTGGAAAAATTGAAGATGGCGAATCGGAAGTACAAGCATGCCAAAGAGAATTTAAAGAAGAAACTGGGATGACAATTGACGAACTTAAATGTATTGGAAAGATAGAGATTATTTATCCAGCTGAAGATAAAAAATATGCTATAAAAACATATATTGCAAGTAAAATAGACGGTACACCTCAAGAGTTTCCTGAAAACTATGCTTGTTGGATACCGATAAAAAAGTTAATTGCTGAAGAAAAAAGATTAGCAACTACTCATTTACTAGATGATGATTTAAGAAAGTATTTGTATGATGAAAAAGTTAATATGATTTTTACTTGTGATAGCAATCACAATGTAATTAATATGGATATAAGGTGAGAATATGAATGTCGTTGGTACAATGTTTTTTAAAGATAATAAATTATTAATTGATAAACCGAGAAAAAGACCAACATATCAAATGATTGGCGGAAGAGTAGAAGATGGAGAAACTCCACTTGATGCAGCTAAAAGAGAATGTCATGAAGAATTAGGTAATAATGCCATTTTTGATGAGACATTATTTGAGTTAGTAATGGAATTTGACGAAATAGCAACAAGTGATGGAAAAACTCCGATACATTTTTATGTATTCAAATACAATGGACCACTTGATGGTAGCTTAAGTTTATCCGAAGAAATAGAAAATTTTATGTGGTATGAAAGTAGTATAGGTACAGATATATTATCAAATACATTAAAAAATGAAGTAGTACCATATTGTTTAAAAAATAATTTGATAAAATAATTTTTCATGAGGTAAAAATGAGATATAAAAGAACTAAAAAAATATTATTGTTTTGGTGTTTGTTTGTTGGTATTGGTGCATTATATGGAAGTGTTTGTATGTTTATAGACCCAACAGGTAAGATACTTCAAATGGATACAGTACTTCCTTATTTTAGTGTCCTTCCATTTAGTGATATCTTATTTCAAAATTATATATTTTCAGGAATATCTTTGCTTATTGTAAATGGTTTATCTAATTTAATTGCATCATACTTAATAATTAATGATAAAAAAATAGGTTTTATTCTAGGAACCATATTTGGCATAACTTTAATGTTATGGATAACTATTCAATTTATTATATTACCAACTAACTTTTTATCAATAAGTTACTTTATATTTGGTTTATTACAATTTATAATTGGTTTAATAACAGTAATTTTTTATACACAATCAGAATTTATATTTAATGTAAATGATTACAAAAACATAAATAAAAATAAAGATATATTAGTTGTATATTTTTCAAGAAGGGGTTATACGAAAAAGATTGCTTATGAAAAAGCAAATGAAATTGGTGCTAATATAATAGAGTTAAAAACTAAAGAAAAAACAGATGGAACTTTAGGTTTCTGGTGGTGTGGAAGATTTGGAATGCATAAATGGCGAATGGATATTGAAAATATTAATATAGATTTAAAAAAATATAAAAAAGTATATATTGCAAGTCCAATCTGGGTCTTTAATATATGTGCTCCGATTAGAGATTTTTGTTATAAATATAAAAATGATATTAATAGTCATGAATACATATTTACTCATTTTATAAAATCTAGTTTTGTGAGTGTTGCTGATGAAACAGATAAAATATTAGGTAAAAAAAGAGAAGGGCTAACATCAATTTGTGTGAGGTTTGGAAAAGTTAAAAAAGTATTAAGGTTTTACAGTGACATTTACAGTGACATATGTTATAATCAAGAAAATTTTTGAGGTGATTTGTTATGATAGATATTAAAAGAATACCAAATTTGGATATGAACGAAGCTCTTGAATTAGTATGGAGTGTATTTTTAGAATATGAAGCTCCAGATTATACAGAAGAGGGTATAAATGAATTTAAAAAAACAATAGATAATAAGAATTGGATAAATGATAGAGAGTTTTATGGAGCTTATATAGACCATGCTTTAACTGGGGTTATAGCTACCAAAGATAAAACTCATATAGCTTTATTTTTTGTAGAAGGAAAGAACCATGGTAAAGGAATAGGTAGAAAGCTATTTGATAAAATAAATGAATTAAATAAAGAAAATTATATGACAGTAAATTCTTCTTTATTTGCCCATGATATTTATAAACATTTAGGTTTTATTGATACTGATACAGAACAATGTATTCATGGTATAAAATTTTATCCAATGAAGTTAGTAAGAAAAAAAGATTAGTTCGTTTATTTTGAACTAATCTTTTTGCAATATTTTTGAATATTATCTTTATCATAATTATTATTTTTTATTATTTTATAATATTCATCTTTACTATTTTTATTACATCTAATTACATCATAAAATAATGTATCATAATATATTGCAGTATCACTTGATATTTTTATTATTGAAAATCTTGGAGCTTGTTTTATATTTATAACACTTATATAATCTATCATAAATAACATAGAAATAAATAAAACAAGGTAACTTACACTAATTATAATCTTTTTAGTAAGTTTTAATTTCTTTATTAAAATAATAATTCCCAACATAGATACTAAAGTCCCAAATATTGAATAAATACTTCCCCATGAACTTTCACTTGGAAAAATAGACATCGCAGTTATTGCCATTATTACTCCGAAAGCAATTAGTATTATTCCAATAATATTATTTTTAACTATTACTTTTTTGTTAGTATAATCAATTGTAGTAATAATATTTTCTTCTAATTTTTCTTGATATTTATCCTTAGATATTTTTTCACCACTTATTAAGTCATTAATAGAAATATCTAATATTTCACAAAGTGGCTTAAATAGTGATAAGTCTGGCATATTTCTACCATTTTCCCAGTTACTTACTGATTTATCTGTAACTCCCAATTTTTCTGCAAGCTCAGTTTGTGTTAACTTTTTTTCTTTTCGACATTCTAAAATAAATTTTCCAATTTTCTCTTGATTCATACTATTTCCTTCCTTCATGTTTAATTATACTTTATTATTTAATATTTTAACAGGAAATATAACTAGAGTTAAAAAAATTTTTTATTAATTTTCTCAATTAGAGTGAGTTTTACGAAGTTAAATTTAATATATTTCTCTATATGTTTCCTCACAAATAAGTAAAATGTATAGTCTAAAATTAAAACTTTTTTAAAAATTGTGTAATTTCTTTAATATTGTACTTTTGATTATGTTCTTTAATATAAAAAGGCTTATTTTATACTTCATTAACTTTGTATTCAAGTATTGTAAGAGTAGTAGGGTATGTAATCTAGTATTCAGTAGGTATTACTACTTGTAGGTTGGTGTGCAAGTAGTTTTAATTTGTCATAATTTAACTTTATATTTAAAGAACTTTAAGATGTCAGTTAAATTTTATTAGGTTTTAAATTTTCAATTACTTTAAATTCAAGCATGAAAAAAGTCCTCTTTTCTGTGATAAGGGAATTTTAAAGTTTTATATAAAATAAAAACTTACGAACTTTTAAGTCCGTAAGTTGATTTCAAATGGAGCGATTGTCAAAGATATCTACAACTTTTCACTTCTTAACGATTTGATATACAAAATATCAATCACTACTAATATTCTACCATAAATATGGGTAAATGTGTCAGAAAAAGTAAAATATATGATAAAATATTATCTAGAGGTGATTTTATGGCAAAAAATACTAAAGAAGAAAGAAGAGAGTTAAAAATTTTAATACACCAAGCTAAAAGTATAGAAAAAACCATGGAACAAATACTAAATAAGGTTGGTAAAGATATAAGTTTTAATTATTCATCTTGTAATGATTTTGTAAGACAATATCAATGTGTTGCGAAAGAAGCAAAAAAATATATTCATTTACCAGGAATTTATAATTCTTATGATACAAGCAAATTAAAAAATATTTTTGATATGACTGGTATAGAGCAAATGACTCTTTTTCAATCTGTTTTAACCTCAATAAGATTATTAATTGCTACTTTAGAAGAAAATTATGATTATGTAGAAGATGAGTTAAATATACTTGAAAATTTTATATCTTTAAAATTAAGATTAATGTTCAATGAGAAACCAAATAATGAAAAAGAAGTACAAGACAATTTAGAAAGACTATTTATTGGAAACAATATGAATAAGGGTGTAGATTATGATCGAGAAACAGGAAAATTTAATTTTTCTGGTAGGGAATATATTCCAGATTTTATATTTCCAAATTTGAAATGTTGCTTAGAAGCAAAATTATTAAAAGAAACCAGTAAAAAATCTAAAATGATTGAAGAAATCAATGCTGATATAACTGCTTATACTAAAGTTTATAATGAAATAATATTTTTAGTTTATGATATTGGTGTTATTCCAGATGTTTTGGAATTTAAAAGAGATATAGAAAATTCAGGAAATGTAAAGGTAATTGTTGTTAAACATTAATTAGGAGTAAAAATGAATGTAATAGTTAAAAATGGAGATGAATATTTAACACTTATAGGAGTTATAAAAAGAAACCAAAATAAATTTTATGCAGATATTGAGGTTCCATCAAATATAAAGTTAAATGATGTTATAACTAATATTAAAGGATTTTATAATGACATAGGTAATTTAACACTTGTTTATAATAAAAACATATCTGTTTCAATACATAAAGATAATCCTGATATTTATATATATACTTATGAAGCAAACTTTGTCATTTCAGAATATATAGATGAAACGAAAATATTAATAAAAAATATAAACCTATATTATAAAGAATTAGACTATTTCTTTGTAGAAGATAAATATAAAATAGATATAGAAAATATGGATACTCAATTTACAATAATACAAAAATTTAAAAATGAAATTCTTTTTGAAAATGATAATTTAAAAATTGGGTATGCTCGTACTGCTGGAATAAAAAAAGATAAATTTGGTCATAAAATATTCTCGAATCCAGCTAATTTAAATGTGGAATTTAAAAGAGTCATTAGTTTAAGTCAAATGTTTGAAGAGATAAAAAAAATAGAAAATTGTTTTGGATTTGTTATAAATAAAAAGATGAATTTGATAGAAATTAATGTTTTAGATAATGATAACAATTATCATACACTAATACCTATATTTCAAAAACAATTTGAAGAAATAATTTTGGATGATTTTAATATTGTAGATCTGAATTCAAAACAATTATTAAAAGATATTTTAAAAAGTTATTATGAAGATGAACATATAACTTCTGCAATAAATATGTTTTATGAATATATTTATAATGATTTAGATAATATATTTGAATTTACATCACTTGTTAATACATTAGAATTGGTACTTTCTAATAAAAAGTATGTAAATAAAGTAAGAGAATACGCATTAGAAACAAATGAAGAGTTGAAAAATAATAATATTAAAATGAATGAAATATTTAATTTAATTTCGATAGAACAACAAAAATTCATTAAAAAATTTTATGATTTTGAAAATATAATGTTAAGAGATAAAATAAGGTACTTATTTTATAAACTAAATGATTTAGAAAAAAATGATTTAAGTGAAAAATATATTTCTGCAATAATAAATACAAGAAATTACTATGTACATGGGACTAAAATAAGAAATAAATTAAATTCAATAAATATGGTTAATACTAAATTTCTTTTAAATAATATGCTTTATCTAACAATTATTAATGCGTGTACAAAAGAAAGAAATCTTTTGATAGAAACATATAAATTATCAATTCCTACTGTTTATGACAATATTTTAAAATATTTTTAATAAAAATTTGTAATATTAATTAATTTATGTTATTATATATAACGATTAAGGGGGAGGAGATTTAATGAATCCAATAAGTATTAGAAAAGTATTAAATTTTACAAAAGGAAGTATAGAAGTAAGATTCAACGGCATACCAAGTGCTAACGCCAATTTAGATAAGATTGACAAATTATTAGAAGATTTTATAAATAATCATAGACATAATTATATGATAGAAAATGTTAGTATCGTAAGAACAATATTAAAAAATTGTGAAGAAAAATTACTAGTTATTTTTTATCAAGATGAAAAAGGTTCAGAACTTGTTAAATATGATAATTCTAATTTGTTCTTATACGAAAAAAATAAAAGAGAAGAAAATAGTGAATATTATGATAGATATAAAATTAAATACGAACCAACTAATGGTATAAAATTGGATTATAACAATCATGAAACTGATGTAGCAGATTATCCAGGTATTGAATTAGTTTCAAAAGAAATTACTGAAATTATGAAACAAATTTATCATTTAAAAAATGCTAAAGCTGTTGTTTTAGATACAGATGATAAAGCATTAATAGAAATATATAAATTATTCTATAATGAAAATCCTGATTTTAGTAGTAAAGACATTAATATAAAAGTTCAAACAATGATGTCTATTTTAGCAGAGTTTGGTATTTCTCTAGGAAATGATTATGGATTTAGTCTATGGGGAAAAGTAAAAATGCCAGTATCGTTAAATTTAGAACAAAGAGTTAATAAATTATATCCTTTGGGTGAAGTAAGTAGTCTTGAAGATAGCGTAAAATTAGCTGAAGAGTCTAAAAAAATAATTAAAATTGTTGGAGAAACTATAAGAGAAACAATTTCTAATGAACAAAATCAAAATGTAGCATTGATAACAATTAGTAAGGTCATTCATGCTGGAAGATATTGTCTTTCTTCTAATAGTGATGTTAAAAAACTATCTGAATTTACTGAACGTACAACTGATGAAGTTGAATCAAGTATAAAACTAGTAAAGCGTATTGAAACCAGAATTGATAAACAAGTAAAATAAACCTAAAAGATGATTAAAAGCATTTAACAGCCTCAATCTGTCTTTTTTATTACTAGTTAATAAAAAAATCAGTCATTTTCGACTGATTTTTAGCTACAAATTGGAGCAAGTGAGCAGAATCGAACTGCCGTCTCAACCTTGGCAAGGTCGCATACTAACCTCTGTACTACACCTGCGTAAATAAATTGTATCAAATTTATGAAACTTTTGCAACAATAATTGATAAAAAATCTAAATTTTGTTATACTTAATTAAGTAAGAAGGGATAAATATGAAACAAAAAGATAATTATGGTTATAAAAAAACTGTTAAATCAATCGTTGAATATATAATTACCAATCGTTTATTCATATCATATGTAGCATTATCACTAATTGCTACAGTATGTGTCCGAGCATTTACAATTGGTTCTGCCTTAAAACTTAAGCCATTCCTTACAGATTTAGGATTTATCCTTGTTATCGGAGGTTTAGGTTATTTTGTAAAACCCAAAAATCAATTTAAATATTATTTTACGTGGTTAATCGTATTTAATTTAATGTGTTTAGTATCATCAATATATTATAGATTTTTTACATCATTTGCATCAATCGGAGAACTTGCAACAGTAAGACAAACGGAAACTGTAACAGGTTCAATTTTTGACAGACTAAGAATTGCTGATGGAATTTATATTTTAATCCCTATAATATTTTATTTAATTCACAAAAAATTATTATCATCTTCGTATTATACATTTATTGATAAAATCGAAAAAAGCAAAAAAATGGTTTTATCAACTGTTTTAATTGGCATAATCTTTTTAAGTTACACATTCGGTGTTGCTAAAAATTCAGATTATAGTAGACTTACAAAACAATGGAATAGAATATATATTGTTGAAAGATTTGGAATAATAATGTATCAATTTAATGACATTGCTCAATTTTTAAGACCACAATTAAGCAGTTTATTTGGTCAAGAAAAAGCCTTAGAGAGTTTTAACGAATATTTTGATAATAAAAAAGTCACTGCTAAAAATGAATATACAGGAATATTAAAAGGAAAAAATATTATTTTTGTACATATGGAAAGTATGCAAAGTTTCCTAATGAATCTTTCATTTAATGGTAGAGAAGTAACGCCAAACTTAAATAAGTTAGCTAAAGAAGGCATGCATTTTACAAACTTTTATCCCCAAGTATCAACAGGAACAAGTAGTGATACTGAATTTACTTTACTAACAGGATTAATGCCAGCATCAAGTGGAACAGTATTTGTAAGTTATTATGACCGTAATTACTTTACAATTCCAAAATTCTTAAAAGAAGAAAATTATTTTATCTTTAGTATGCATGGAAACTTATCTAGTATGTGGAATAGAAACAAAGCTCATCCATCATTAGGTTATGAAAAAATGTATTTTAGAGAATCATTTGATTTTACTGAAGATGATGTTATTAATCTAGGAATTAATGATGAACTATTCTTTAAACAAGCAATGCCAATATTAGAAAATGTTGAAAAAGAAAATCAAAACTACATGGGAACAATAATTACTTTATCAAATCATTCACCATTTAAATTAGCAAGTAAACATAGTGATATAGATTTAACAAGTCATTATAAAGTAACAGATGCATCTGGAAGTACAACTATAGAAGAAAAAGATTATTTATCTTCTACAGCAGTCGGTGAATACATAAAAAGTGCTAACTATGCTGATAAAGCACTCGGAGAATTTATTAGTTACATTAAATCATCTGACTATTTTAATAATACAGTTTTTGTATTTTATGGTGACCATGAAGCAAAATTATCTCGTAGTGAAATAAATTATTTATATAACTTAAATCCCGAAAATGGAGAAGTCTATGACGAAACAAATCCGAATTATGTCGATTATGACTACTATGACCACGAAATAAATAAGAAGACTCCATTAATAATTTGGACTAAAGATAAAGACTTACAAAGTATATTTACAGGTAAAGTTACTTATACTATGGGTATGTATAATGTTGCAGCCACAATACTTAATATGTATGGCATATACAACAAATACAATATCGGTGAAGATATATTTACAATTAAAGATGACAATCTTGTAGTTTATCCAAATGGAAATATTTTAACAAATAAAGTATATTACAACAATTCAACCGGTGAATATAAAGTATTAAAAGAAGATAATTTCACTGAAGATTACATCAAAAATCTAAGTGAAATCGGCGAAAAAAGGCTTGAAATATCTAATGATATAATAGTGTATAACTTATTAGAAAATAAAAAATTGAACGGAGAGTAATTATGAAGAAGAAATATAAATATCCTTTATTAATATTGATTTTAGTAATAATAATTATAATTGGATTAATAATATTTAAAATGTTCTTTACGAAAAGTGAAGTTAAAAACAATGTAAAAGTAATAGATTCAATAGTAGACTTTTCTTATACTTTAGATGAAAGAGATACTACTTTAATGAAAGATACTTACAAAGAATTAAAAAGGGTTTTAAAAGAAAAAAATATCAATTATGAAGAATATGCTAGTATATTAGCAAGATTATTTGTCATAGATTTATTTACTATGGATAACAAAATAAACAAATATGATGTAGCATGCTTAGAATATGTATATCCAGATAATGTTGATAATTTTAAAACCAATGTTGAAGATACTATTTATAAGACTATTGAAGATAACACATATGGTAAAAGAACAAAAAAACTATCAGTAGTAAGTAGTGTAAATGTAACGAATGTAAGTACTAATACTTTTAAAATAAATGAAGAAGAAGTACCAAGTTATGTTGTTACACTAAATTGGGATTATGAAAATGATTTAGGTTATGACAAAAATGCCACAATAACTTTAGTAAAAAAGGATAAGAAGTTATATGTTGTAGAATATGAGGGTGTTGTAAATGAATAAAGTGATAAGAAAACTAAAAAAATCAAATCTAGTAATACGTATCATTTATTATTTAGTAACAATTTGTTACTTAGTAAGTAGTATTTTATTTATCAAAAGTTTACTTAACTTAACTGGTATTGAAACTGGAATAAGAATAATTGCCATAATATTTTTTATAATATATTTTCTTTTATATGTATTTATTAACTTTTTAAATCTTTTAAGAAGAAAATACAAAGGTTTAATAATAAGTACTATATTTTCATTATTATTTATTTTAATATTTTTTATTGGTTCTTACTATATAAATTATGTTTATAGTAACATTAATAACATGCAAGAAAGTGATAAAATAACTTACAATATTTATTTAATCACTTTAAAAGATACAGAATTTAGTAGTGAAAGTAAAATAGGTGTTATCAGTGATAAAATAGATAAAGATAATAACGAATTATCTACAAAATTATATAAAAAGAAGAATTTAAAAAATGAAATAGTTGAGTACAATGATTATATTAAAATGTTAGATAATTTATATAATAATGTTATAGATGGAGCGATAGTACCAGGTAATTATGATACTTTATTTAGAAATGAAGTAGGTTTTGAAAATATTGTATATGATACAAAAGTTATTTATGAATATAGTGAAAAAAGACAAAATGAAGATTTAAATATTGTTAGTGATAAAGATTTTAGTGAACCATTAACATTCTTATTTTTAGGGGTTGATTCTGAAGGGGATGGCCTTAATGCAAATGCAGCATTTAATGGTGATACTTTAATGCTTATGTCATTTAATCCCAAGACTTTAAGTTCAGTTTTATTATCAATTCCAAGAGATACATATGTCCCAATTGCATGTAATAACAATAGATATGCTAAAATAAATTCATCAGCAGCATATGGAACAGGTTGTGTAATAAGTACAATAAATAAATTTTTAGATATTAATATTGACTACTACGTTAAAATAAATTTTAAAGGTGTAGTTGATTTAGTTGAAGCTGTCGGGGGAGTTGAAGTTGATGTTGAAGCTCCGACATATATGGCTAATGCTTATGGAGGAAAAGTCTGTGAACAAAATAGTGATAGACAGTGGGGAGATAAACTTGTTTGTATAAACCCTGGGCTACAAGTTTTAAATGGTGAACAAGCTCTAGCTTATGCAAGATGCCGTCATATGTATATTGGTAGTGACTTAGATAGAGTAAGACATCAACAACAAGTAGTTGAAGCTCTAGCCAATAAGGTATTACATTTTAATAGTATTAAAGAGTTTCAAGATATTTTAAATGCCGTTAGTAAAAATATTGCTACTAATATGGATACAGATACAATTCTTTCGGGATATAATGTTGCTAAAAATGTTCTAGGTAACAAACTATCAGGTAAAGATTCTCTAAATATTCAAAAAGCATCATTAGAAACATATAGTTTAAATGTATATGTACCTTCTCAAGGAAGAAAAACATCAGCTCAAGGGTATTATGAAAGCAGTCTTGAAGATATAAAGAAAGCATTTAATATAGTTTTAGGTAAAGAAACAGCAGAACCTATAAAAACATTTAGTTTCTCAGTTAATGAAACGTATGAAATATATCGTCCAGGAAAAGGTAAAAGAACAGGTCAATCTGGTGCTTTACTTCCAAGTTTTGTTGGTAAATCTATAAGTGAAGCGCAAAGTTTTTGTAATAGTAATAACATTAATTTAGAAATAAAATATGTTGATAGTGGCAGTGAACATTACAATGACCAAGTAGCTGTTGGTTTAATCGGTGACCAAAGTGTTCATAAAGATGTATTATTATCAACGGTTTCTAATTTAACAGTTTATGTTGTAAATAGTAAAAATACAAATTCTAATCAAAATACAAATACAACAAAAAATACTGAAAATAAAAATGATAATAGTAAAAGTGATGCTATAATAAAAGGATTTATTGATTAAACTCAATAAATCCTTATTTTTTCTTTGGCTTTTTCCTTTTATGAGGACTAACATATCCACTTTTTCTTCTTGATTGATTAGTTTTCTTTTTCGTAATTTTTTTATCTTTTGTTACAGTTTTTTTCTTCTTATTAACTTCTTTATCTTCAAGCTTACTTAGTATTATCCACAAAAGACCAACTACAATAATTAATAAACATAAAGAAATTAAACTAATTAATATAATATCAATTTTATCAAAATGTTTTTCCACTAAATCACCTCTAGGTATTTATATTATAGACAAAAGTACACAAAATTAATAGAGATTTTACAATTATTTACTTTATTTACTGTAAATAAATTGAGAGATTTTACAAAATTTGCTATAATAAAAGTAATAATGTAGAAGGAGGTCAAATTATGAAAAAGTTTTTAGCAATAATTTTTTTAATCATGGCCTTATTTTACATTGATAATGTAAATGCAACTTCTTATACCCATCGAATTAAAGTTTTAAATAATCAAACAAATTTAAGAAAAGACCCAGGGGGTACTGATGGTACAAGAATAGGTTTACTTTATAAAAATGATTATTATGTTTTAAAAGATGATAAATTATATGATGATGTAAACAATCATAAACGTTGTAATGGTGGATGGTATCATATGACATACTATACAAATGTTGATGGTTATGTTTGTAGTGATGATGTTGAATTAGTAGTATCATATTCTACTGATGATGTAACTCCAACAACAGAATGTGAAAAAAAACTAAGTGAAGTTGGCTTGCCATCAAGTTACTGGGGAGGTTTATGTAGCTTGCAAGAAAAACATCCCACATGGACATTTCAAGGAGTTAAAATAGAGTTAGAATGGAATAATGTTGTTGAAAAAGAAAGTGAATGTGGAAAAAATTTCATTTCTAATACGATATATGATGATGAATTTTTTGATAATACTTGTAATAAAACATCACCGGGAGGTTATGTTGCCCCATCTAAAACAGCGATTGCTTATTATATGGACCCCAGAAATTCATTTACAGAAAAATATGTGTTTCAATTTTTAGACCAATCATATGATGCTAATCTAAAAGATAATTATCCAAATGCTGTTGAAACAATTTTAACAGGAGCAGCTTTTAATGAATATCACACAAGTATTGGCAACAACTTAAAAGATTTAATTATTGCAGGTAGTGTTGATAAAGCTAGTCCCATAGCAATAGCATCTAAAATGCGTGTAGAACTAGGAGTAGGAACATCTTTAGAAAACCTTTACAAAGGTATTTATGCGGAACTTGAAAATTTATATTATGGTTATTTTAACTTTTTTAACTTTGGAGTAACTGATGCCTGTGTTGCTTTAAAAGGTACAACTTATTGCGGTTTAAACTATGCTTATAAATCAGGATGGAAAGGTGTAGATGTTGCTATAAACGGAGGTATTGAACAGTTCTCTAAAGGATACATCCAAAAAGGGCAATATACTGGATATTTCCAAAAGTTCGATGTAAATAAACTTGAAAATATTGCATCACATCAATATATGACAAATGTTTCTGGAGCTATGAGTGAATCTAGTACAGCTTTCAGTGCTTATGAAAAAAACAATTTGTTAGGTTTAAACTTAGTTTTTAAAATTCCGGTATTTAATAATATGAACGCTACTATTATTAATGGAGGAAGTGGAGCCATAGATAATCCAGAAGATGGTGGTTCTAAACCGAGTACAATTCCAATTAGTACAATAGTCACATCAAGTGGTTTTAGATACACATCAAAATATATTTCTAATATTGCAGTTGGAACAGATGTAACAGAAATAAAGGGTGCTTTAGAGTCAGTAGCTGGAAATGCAACTGTAAACATTTCTGATAAAGATGGTAATAATGTAACGAATGGTATTATGAAAACTGGTTATAAAGTGTCAATAAATAATCAAAGTTCTACTGAAGTTTTAGAAGTAATTATAAAAGGTGACACATCTGGAGATGGAGAAATAAATGCTTTAGATTTACTACAAGTTGTAAAAAATATATCTGGTTCATACAATTTAGAAGGAGCATTTAAAGAAGCTGCAGATACATCTGGAGATGGAGAAATAAATGCTTTAGATGTTTTACAAATTGTAAAAAATATATCTGGTTCATATAAAATAATTCAATAAAAAAGGAGTGAAATTAAATGAAAAGAATAAAAAGATTATTGATGGTTTTACTTATTAGTATTTTGTTTCCAAGTGTTGTTAGTGCAGCGAGTGGTTCAATAAATATTGCTTCATCATCAACCGTAGTTGTAGGAAATAAAGTAACAGTAACAGTAACCATATCTAGTGGAACAAAAATGGGAAGTTGGCAAATGTCACTAAATTATGACAAAAAATATTTACAACTTACAAGTAGTACTGCTAGAGATGGTGGAACATTTATGATAGATTATGCTGAAGACCCTGGAGTTTTGAAGAAAACTTATACATTTACTTTTAAAACTTTAAAAAGTGGTTCAACAAGTCTTTCTGTAGATGGTTATAGAGCCTATGTTTCAAGTGACTTAAGTGCTGTTAGTTTATCTGCAAATACAAAACAAATAAGAATTATAACACAAGCAGAACTAGAAGCAAGTTATTCTAAAAATAACAATTTAAGTGCTTTAGAAGTTGAAGGTTTTACACTTACTCCAGAGTTTAATAAAAACACATTGGAATATAGTATTGTAGCACCTGAAGATACAAAAGAAATAAATGTTAAAGCAACGCCTCAAGATAAAACTGCGCAAGTATCAGGGGCTGGAGTTC
>FR899753.1:23185-41532 GCA_000437355.1 Firmicutes bacterium CAG:460 | reverse complement strand
TTCAAGCTGTAGCTCAAGGTGCTAATAAATTTTCTGTTGTAGTTAAAGCTCAAAATGGTGCTGAAAAAACATATACAATAAATGTTGAAGTAAAAGATGAAAATCCAATTAATGTAACTATAAATGGTAAAAACTATACAGTGGTAAAAATAAAAGAAAATCTACCAACTGCAAATTTATATACTGAGACAACTATTAAAATAAATGATTTTGATATACCCGCTTATAAAAATGATAACACAAATCTTTACCTTGTTGGATTAAAAGATAGTGGTGGTAACATATCCTTATTTATATATAATGAAAAGGAAAATAAGTACCAAGAATATCATGAAATTGGTGTTAATAAAATAACTATATATCCACTTTCTAGTGATGAAGAAATAAAAGGGTATACTAAAGATACAATTATAATTAATGATACTAAAGTAGATGGTTACTATTATACAAAAGATTCTGACTATGTAATTATTTATGGTGTTAATGTTGAAACTGGTGATAAAGGTTTCTATATGTATGATAAAAAAATGCAATCATTAATAAAATATAATGATGAATATGTAATTGATTTAAATAAAAAAATAGAACTTTATACTTATATCATTCTAGGTTTTAGTGGTTTATTTGTATTAATGATTATTATCATAATTGTTTTAGCAAAGAAAAAGAATGGTAAAACTAAAAATAAAAAAGTAATTGAAAAAGAAACACCTAAAGAAACTAATGATAATGAAGTACTAGAAAAGAATACTATTATTGAAACATAATAGTGTTTTTTTGTTATAAAATAGCATTTTGAAACACGGTAAAAAAAATAATTAATAAATATTTGAGTATTTTTTATTAAATGACTTATTTTTTGGCAAAAATGGCAAAAATAGCCAATAAAACTTTTAATATTTTTTACATAAAAACTGTTTGATAATTTGATTTTTCTTTTATTTTCACTAAATATAGTTTATAATAATAGTACGAAGGGAAGATAATATGAATTTAGTTGTAAATAATCATAATATATTTGTTATTGTTTTGGTTACATTTTTAACAAGTTTGATTTTAGTACCAATTATGAAAAAAGTAGCTATTCACATAAATGCAATGGATGAACCAAATGAAAGAAAAATACATAAAGTTCCAAAGCCTAGATTAGGTGGTCTTGCAATATATTTTTCATTTTTACTAGGCTACATTCTTTATGGTGAAATTAACACACAAATGATTTCAATATTAATAGCTAGCTTTCTTCTTATAATCGTTGGAATATTTGATGACATTAATTCAGTTCCAGCAAGATACAAATTTTTAGTTCAAGTTATTGCAGCATCAATAGTGGTTATTTATGGAAACCTTGGGTTCACAGAAATTTCCTTTTTAGGATTAAAATTTTATTTTAATCATTTTATAAATGATATAATAGCTATAATATTTATTGTTGGAATAACAAATGCAATAAATTTAATAGATGGATTAGATGGACTTGCTAGTGGAGTAAGTGCAATATACTTTTTAACTATTTCTATAATAGCAATTATACTAAATAGACTAGGGGGGCTAGACATAATTCTTTGCTTAATTATGCTGGGGTCAACTTTAGGTTTTTTATTTCATAATTTTCCTCCCGCAAAAATATTTATGGGAGACACAGGAAGTCTATTTTTAGGCTTTATGATATCAGTAATAGCCCTTTTGGGTTATAAAGTTACAACTTTTACATCTTTAGTAGTACCAGTTGTAATACTTGCAATTCCAATATTTGATACAGCATTTGCAATTTTTAGAAGATTATTAAAAGGGCAAAATATTGGCGAAGCAGACAAAGAACATTTTCATCACCAACTTTTAAAAATGAAATATAGTCCAGTTGCTAGTATTTTAATTATTTATGCAATAGATATATTATTTGCAACAGTTTCAATTTTTTATACTTTAGGTGATAACCAAATTGCAATAGCGATATATGTTATATTAATGATTTTGTTGTTATTTATAGTGTTAAGAACAGATATTTTATTTGAACACAAAAAGAAGTAAAGGAGTGCAAAATATGCAAAAAGAAAAATTAGATGCAAAGAAGATACTTGAAAATTGTACGATTATTTTTCTTTTTTTTGTGCCAATTTTTAGTACAATTTTCTTTTATAATAGAATTACTACTTTAATAGAAGTAATATGTGTTTTTTTAATCAATTTATTTACATTATTGTTTTATAAAAATTCACGAAATAATTATAAATGGCTATTTATATACTATCTATTATGTATGTTATATCTTGTATTAAGTTACAACCATTCTTTGAGTTTTAAGTCTTTAGTACCAAATAATTTCAATTATAATATCGTTAGTGAAGCCTTAACGGTAATAAAATTAATAACTCCAATAACGCTTCTTTATTCTTTATATTATCAAAAAATACCTTTTAAAAAATATATGTTAGTATTAAAGGTTTGGACATTATTTATTAGTGGAACAATTATAATAACTAATTTATTTAAAATAAGTTTAGGGTCTTACACTGATAGCTTTATTTCTAAAAATATATTTGAATGGAATACTAAAAATTATTATCAAGATACTGCTAGTAAGGGATTTTTTATGTATGCAAATCAATGTGCAGTAAGTTTAATTTTATTGTTATTATTATTTGTTTATGACTTTTTATACAATAATAAAAAATCAATTATATATATAATATTTCTCACTACAGCAATGTTAATGTTAGGAACTAGAATTTCTACTATTGGAGGATTACTAACGTTATTTTGTGTTTGCGTTTTTTATCTAATTTATAAATTGATAAGAAAAGAGAAAATAGATAAAAAAACTTTACTACTTCTAATACCTATATTTTTATGGATAACAATTATACCTATATCACCTTATCAAAATAGATATGTTGAATTAAATACAATAGGATATGAAAATAAATATAAAATTGATAAAAAAAATAAAAATAGTTTTTTTAGTGATGTAATAACAAAATTATATATGAAAGAACCAACCATAAATAATAGTAGTGGAAAGACAAACGATTTCAATTCAAATATAAATAATTCTAAAGATGAAAATATGGAGCAAGAAAAAGATTTGAAAATGGAATATATATATAATAATTTTGATGAAAATTATTTACCTAAAAGATTTTTTGAAGAGAATTATCCGGCAATTTACGATAAAGATTTTTGGGTAGATTATATAAAAAACACACCTAAAGAAAAAATGAATTATAGAAATATTGAAAAAAATATTATTAAAAGAGTAGAAGAAATTAATGATAACAAATGGGATATTATTCTGGGAATAAGTAATTCTCGGGTACAAAATATTATTAATATTGAAAGAGATTTTATACTTCATTATTATGCATTCGGAATCCTTGGTACAATATTGTTATTATTTGTTTATATTATTCTATTAATTAAAACAACGATTTATTTTATTGAAAACAAAACATATTTTTCTTTTATTATGTTATCATGCTTTTTATTGTTTATCTTATGTGCTTATTTAAGTGGAAATATAATAAATTCGTTAAATATAACAATGATAGCAATTTTTATATTTAGTGGTATATTTTATTCCAAAAAGGAAATTTTATAATAAAACACTAATACTTCTATTTTTTCAGAGTAATTTGAAATTAATTATAGAATTATCTATTATTATTTGGTATAATAAGTCTAAGGAGATTAATTAAATGAAAAAGACAATTAACAATATAAAGTATAGTATAAAAAAATATAAATTTTTATTAGAACAATTAGTTATAAGGGATTTTAAAGTTAAATATAAAAGAAGTGTATTAGGTGTCGTATGGAGCTTATTATATCCGGTTTTAATGACAGCAGTAATGGCAATAGTATTTTCTAATGTATTTAAAATGTCCACGCCAGGAGTAAGTTACATTGCATATTTAATGATAGGGTTAACATATTTTAACTATTTTAGTGAAGCTTCAAACTTTGCTATGAGTAGTGTAGTTGCAAACTTTCCTTTAATAAATAAGGTTTATATGCCTAAATATATTTTCCCGTTATCAAAGTGTTTATTTGTAGGAATTAATTTCTTTTTAACATTAATTCCTCTTTATGCAGTAATTCTTTTAACTGGAACAGGATTAAATTGGGCTCATTTACTTTTACCATATTCGTTTTTATGCCTATTCTTATTTACGTTAGGAATGGGATTTATATTATCAACTGTGTCGGTATTCTTGAGAGATATGTTTTACATTTATGGTATTGTACTAACGATTTGGCAATATATGACACCAATAATGTATGATATAAATCTTATTAGTAATCCAACATTACAATTAATAATGAAATTTAATCCATTATATCAAATAATTAACTTTGCAAGGTCAATAATACTATATGGTAATGTTCCAACTTTGGGCCAATTTGCAGGTTGTGCAGTTTCTTCAATATTAGTTCTGTTAGTTGGTGTTATTGTATTTAAAAAGAATCAAGATAAATTTATATATTATGTTTAGGAGGAAAAATGAAAGATAAAGATTTAATGATAAATATTGATAAAGTATCTATGAAATTTAATCTAGGGATAGAAAAAAGCTTTTCTCTTAAACAGGGCTTTGTCAATATTTTTAAAAAGAATAAAAAGAAAAAAGAAGAATTCTGGGCATTAAATAATGTTGATATCAAAGTAAAAAAAGGCGAAGTGATTGGTTTTATTGGAGCTAATGGTGCTGGAAAATCAACATTACTAAAAATAGTTGCCGGGGTTATGAAACCAACTAAAGGACATGTAGATGTTTATGGAAATATTTGTCCGATGATAGAATTAGGGGCTGGTTTTGACCCTCAATTAACAGCTAGAGAAAATATTTATTTAAATGGTGCTGTAATGGGATATTCTAAAGAACTAATTAATGCTAAGTTTGATGAAATTGTCGAATTTTCAGAATTAAGAAATTTTCTAGATGTTCCAGTTCAAAATTTTTCATCAGGGATGGTAGCAAGGCTTGCATTTTCTATAGCAACAATAGTTGAACCAGAAATATTAATTGTAGATGAAATATTATCAGTAGGGGATATAGCTTTTCAAAAGAAAAGTGAAGAAAAAATGCTTAGTATGATAAATGGTGGTACAACAGTTTTATTTGTTTCACACTCCATAAAACAAATAAAAAAATTATGTGATAAAATAGTATGGTTAGAACATGGAGAAGTAAAAGAAATAGGGAAAAAAGAAGTGTGTGATAAGTATGAAGAGTTTATGGAAGGCAGGTAGTAAATATGAAATTATATTCTATAGTAGTAACCCATTACAATCAAATGGAGTTTATATATGAAGCTTTAGATTCAGTATTTAAACAAAATTATCCAAATATTGAATTGATAGTAACTGATGATAAATCAAAAAGTTTTGATAAAAAGACAGTTATTGATTATATTGAAAAAAAGAAGAAAAAAAATATAACAAATTATATAATAATAGCTAATGATACTAATCTTGGTACTACAAAAACACTAAATAAGGCAATAAAAAAATCAAATGGTGATTATATTCAATTTTTTGCAGCAGATGATGCTTTGTATGATGAAAATGTTATAACGAATTTTGTAAATGCATTAGAAAACAGTGAAGAATTTGTTGTAAGTTCTCAATGTTATCTTTGTGGGACGACATTAGATGATATACAAGGTAAATACGTTCCAACAAAATTAGCAAAATCTTTAAATAACAAATCTGCAAAAGAGCAATATGTTGAAGTTGCAAAAAGATGTTTATATGGCGCTGGAGCAACAGCCTATAAAAAAGAAATATTTGAAAAAGTTGGTCTATTTGACGAATCTTTTAAGTTAGTTGAAGATTGGAGTTATTATTTATTATTAACATTAAATGGATATAAAATAAAATATGTTGATTTTGTATCATTTCTACATAGAAGTGGTGGTGTAAGTCATTATGAAAAAGGAGATTTACCTCCACATGTAAGACAGTATCAAAATGACATATTAAATATTTTTGAAAAATTAGTATTATCGCAATTAGATTCATTGAATCCTAGAACTGCGGGAGAGTTATTTTCTAAATATATTTTGCATGTTGAAATGTTTTCTGAAAAAAATCAATCAATAGTTCAAAAGAAAATTCCTATAATAAAAAAATTGAAACAAAGAAATAAATTATTATCTATATATATATTAATAAACAAAATAAGGGCAATTATACACACACAAATATTTCACACATTAATGTATATAGTATTTTTTACAACTTTAATTGATATATTTATAAGCTATGCATTCAATTTAGATTATAAATATGTATTAATTCATATTATTTCTTACGTTGTAGCATTAATAACGATAAAAGTTTTAAAAATAATTAAAAGGAGGTTAGGATTATGAGTAATTTTTTTGTAAAAGATAATGCAATTGTTTATGAAGGGGCTAAAATAGGTAACAATACAGTAATAGATGTAGGGGCAATAATTTATCCAAATGTTGTTATAGGTGATAATTGTTATATAGGGCCTTATTGTATTATTGGTTCACCAACAGCTGATTATTATAAAATGAATAATAATCATGTGTTCAAGGAAACAAAAATAGGAGATAATTCAGTAATTAGAAGTAATACCATTATTTATGAAGATTGTAGTATTGGATACAATTTCCAAACTGGTCATCATGTAACAATAAGAGAAAAATCTATTTTTGGAAATAATTGTTCAGTAGGCACATTTAGTGACATTCAAGGTAGAGTTAATATTGGAGAATTTGTTAGATTGCACTCTAATGTACATTTGGGCATGGGAACAGTTATTGAAGATTATGCATGGTTATTTCCTTATGTATTAACAACTAATGATATGTATCCACCTCATGATAAGTTGGAAGGATGCACAATCAAGAAATTTGCAATAGTTGGTGCGAGCACAACCCTTTTACCAGGTAAAACTATTGGTGAAAATGCCTTTGTTGGAGCTGGTTCATTAGTTTCAAAAGATATTCCTGATAATATGTTTGCAGTAGGAAGACCAGCTATTCCTAAAAAGAGAATAGAAGAAATTAGAGATAAAGATGGAAATCTATTATATCCATGGAAAGAATATTTAGAAGAATATAGAGGATATCCATGGCAAGATAAAGAATCATTAGGTAGGTAATTATGGAAAATGTTAAAGAAGTAAGTTTTAAAAGGATAACAGATAACAGAGGTGTATTAACACCTTTACAATATCCAGATGATATTCCATTTGAAATAAAAAGAGTATATTATATTTATGATGTCCAAAAAGGCGTAGAAAGAGGTTTTCATTCTCATCGAGATTTGGAACAAATATTAATTGCGTTAGGTGGAGATATTAAAATAAGAACTAAAACGCCTGATGAAGAAGAAGTTCATTTATTGGATGACCCAAGTAAAGGATTATATATCGGACCATATATTTGGAGAGAAATGTTTGATTTTGCTCCAAATAGTACATTATTAGTGTTGGCGTCTCATGAATATGATGAAAATGATTATTTTAGGGATTATAACGAATATGAAAAAGAATATATACTAACAAGAAAAAAGTAAAGGTATGATAAAATAAATGAAAAAAATATAGAGATAGAAAAATTTAAAAATACATTATTATATAAATGCAAAAACTTTTTAAGGAGGAGATAAAAAATGAAAGTACCATTTGCAGATTTTAAACCAATGCATGACGAATTAAAAAAAGAATTAAAAGAGGTAGCAGAAAGAGTAATTGATAGTAATTATTTTATTCATGGACCAGAAACTGAAAATTTTGAAAGAAGTTTTGCAGAATATTGTGGTACAAAGTATTGTGTAGGAGTAGGAAATGGTTTAGATGGACTAATTTTATCACTAAAAGCTTTAGGTGTTAAAGCTGGAGATGAAGTAATAGTTCCATCACATACCTATATTGCCACAGCTCTTGCGGTTACTTATGTTGGAGCAAAACCCGTTTTTGTAGAACCTGGAGAAGATTATAATATTGATGTAACAAAAATTGAAGAAAAAATAACCGAAAAGACAAAAGTAATACTTCCAGTTCATTTATATGGTCAATGCGCTGATATGGATGCAATTATGGCTATTGCACAAAAACACAATTTGAAAGTATTAGAAGATGCAGCTCAAGCAGTTGGTGCAACCTACAAAGGAAGAAAAGCGGGTTCATTAGGAGATATAGCAGAGTTTAGTTTCTATCCTGGAAAAAACTTAGGATGTATGGGAGATGGGGGATGTATTGTTACTAGTGACCCAGTTTTAGCAGAAAAGGTAAGAGCACTATCAAATTATGGCTCATTAGAAAAATATGTTCATCTTTATAAAGGAAATAACAGTAGGTTAGATGAAATTCAAGCAGCTATATTATCAGTAAAACTTCCACATCTTGATAAGTGGAATGATTATAGAAGAGAAGTTGCTAAAAGGTATTTAACTGAAATAAAAAATAATAATGTAATACTTCCAATAGTAGATGATTATAATGAACACATATGGCATTTATTTGTTGTTAGAGTAAATGATAGAGAAGAATTTAGAAAATATTTAGATAAACTAGATATTCAAACATTAATTCATTATCCAACACCAATTCATAAACAACCTGCATATGCTGAAAGAAATAATGAATCTTTACCAATTGCAGAAAAATATGCTAAAGAAGTTGTAAGTCTACCAATGTTCTATGGAATAACAAGTGAAGATGTTGATAGAGTAATTAAAGCTGTTAACGAATATGAACCAAAAAGAGTTTTAAAAAGATAATAATATAAAGAGGTAAAATATGAAGAAGAAAATAATTGTAATGGGGGCTGCAGGAAACATAGGAATGTATTTTATTGAATATTTAATGAATAATTTGGATTTAGAAAAATACGAAATAGTTGCAACAGGCACAAAGAAGGAATATCCATATGATTTTTATAAAGGTGCATATTATCAAGTAAACATTACCAATAAAAATGATTTTGATAAATTACCAACTGATAATGTTTATGCAGTAGTTGATTTTGCTGGTGTTTTACCAGCATATGCTAGTGGTATAACAGATGATGATTATATTGATGTTAACATAAAAGGAACATTAAACATCTTAAATTATTGCAAGAAAAATAATGTAGATAGAATAATATATACGCAAACCTGGGCTGATTTAAATGGATATTTAAAAGAAGGATTACCATTAAAACCTTATTTACCAAGAAAAATAATAATGACTGGTGATCATGCCGTATATGCTATCACAAAAAGTGCCGCAGTTGATTTAATTGAACATTATCATCAAGAGTTTGGTATCAAAAATTTTATCTTTAGATTACCAAATATTTACTTATATAGTCCAGATATTTATTACTATGTAAATGGTGTGAAAACAAAAATATCATATAGATATATAATTGACAAAGCAATGAAAGGTGAAGATATTGAATTGTGGGGAAACCCAAATTTTGGAAAAGATATAATTTATGTTAAAGATTTATGTCAAATGATTTTTAAATCTTTATTTACTAATAAAGAAACAGGAATATATAATGCAGGTACTGGAGTAAAAACCACAATGCAAGAACAAATTGAAGGCATAATAAAAGTTTTTTCTCCAAAAGATAATCCTTCTAAAATAATTTATTGCCCTGAAAAGAAAGACTGTGATAATTTTGTTATGGATATTGAAAACATCAAAGAAGATTTGGGGTATGTTCCAGAATATGATTACATAGCATACTTAGAAGATTATAAAAAAGAAATGCAAAAAAATAAATTTGTAAGAAGGAATGATCTATGAAAAAAATTGTAATAATAGGCGCTAATGAATTTCAAAATCCACTAATTGAAAAAGCTAAAAGCTTAGGTTATGAAACTCATGTATTTGCTTGGCAATCAGGTGATATTGGAGAAAAAACAGCAGACTATTTTTATCCAATTAGTATTGTTGAAAAAGAAGAAATACTAGAAGAATGTAAAAAAATAAAACCAGATGCAATAACTTCTATTGGCTCTGACTTAGCAGTAATCACAGTTAATTATGTAGCTAATGCTTTAGGTTTAAATTGTAATAATCCAGAGTATTCATTGATATGTACAAATAAATTTGAAATGAGAAAAGCATTTGAAAAAGCAAATATAAAAATACCTAGATTTGAAAAAGTAAAAAGTATAGATGAAGTTACAATTAATAAATTTCCATTAATTGTAAAACCAACAGATAGATCAGGAAGTAGATCAATAGCTTTAGTTCATTCAAAAGAAGAATTAGAAAACGCCATATTAAAAGCATGTGAATCTTCATTTGAAAAATATGCAATTGTTGAAGAGGTAATCGAAGGAAAAAATGAATATAGCTGTGAAAGTATTTCTTTTAAAGGAAAACACACAATTTTAGCAATCACGAAAAAGTTTACTACTGGATTTCCTTCATGCATTGAAACAGGTCATATAGAACCTGCTGATTTACCTGAAAATATAAAAAATAATATATATGATATTATACCAAAAGCTCTAGATGCACTACATATTGAAAATAGTGCATCTCATGCTGAATTTAAAATTGGGGAAGATGGATCTATAAATATAATTGAAATTGGTGCTAGAATGGGAGGAGACTGTATTGGTTCTCATCTTGTTGAAATTTCAACAGGTTATGACTTTTTAAAAATGACATTAGATGTTGCATTAGGAAATAAACCAGATATGGAAATAAAAAATGAACCACACTTTGCTTTAATAAAGTTTATTTTCGATAAAAAAGATTTAGAAAATGTAAAATTCATTTTAAATAAATATCCAGAAATTTATAGTTCAAGTATGATAGACGAAAATTTTAATCACGAAGTTGTAGATAGTTCGAGTAGATTTGGATACTATATTTTTGATATAAAGGACAAAAATGTATTACAAGATGTAAGGGATGTGTTATTTAATGAATAACAAAAAAATATCAGTAGTTATTCCAATATATGGATGTAAAGGTGCATTAGTTGAACTTTACGAAAGATTAACAAAAAGTTTAAAACAAATAACTAATAATTATGAAATTATATTAGTAAATGATAATTGCCCTCAAAACTCATGGGAAGTTATTGAACAAATTACAGATAAAGATGAAAAAGTAGTAGGTATAGAATTATCCAGAAATTTTGGTCAAATGAAAGCCATTTTAGCTGGTCTGGACTATTCAACTGGAGATTATGTTGTAGTAATGGATTGCGATTTACAAGACAAACCAGAAGAAATAATAAATTTATATAATAAGATTAATGAGGGGTACGACGTAGTTTTTGCCAAAAGAAAAAATAGAAAAGATAGTTTTTTCAAAATTTTGGTATCAAAAATGTTTTACAAAATCTATAGCTCAGCAATTGGGCAAAAATATGATCCAGAATTATGTAATTTTAGTATTAGTACAAGAAATGTTATCAACAATTATTGTAAAATGAGAGAAGAACATAGGGCTTTTGTTATGTATTTGCAATGGATGGGATTTAAACAAACATCTATTGAAGTAGAACATGACAAAAGAAAAGAAGGAAAGTCCTCATACAATTTCAAAAAAAGAATTAAAATGGCTTTAGATATTTTATTATCTCAATCAGATAAATTCTTAAAGATAATTGTTAGTTTTGGATTAGCAATGTCAATTTTATCATTTATTGGAATTATATGTTTAGTAATAATGCATTTTTGCACTGATTTTGTGCTTGGTTGGCCAAGTATCATCGCAATAATATGTCTAATGGGTGGAATAATTACTTTTGTGGTAGGGATAGTTGGACTTTACGTTGGAAATATATTTATGCAAGTTAAAGAAAGGCCTTTATATATAATTAGATCAATTAAAAATAAGAAAGAAGGAAATGAAAATGAAAATACCATTTAATAGAATGACAATAACAGATTTAGAAAAAAATTATGTTTTGGACTGTTTAGAAAGTAGAAGACTTTGTGGTGATAATAAGTACACAAAATTAGTAGAAGAAAAATTTAAAGAATTATATAATTTACCAATATTATTAACCACATCATGTTCATCAGCACTAGATATGTCAGCAATAGTATCTGGAATTAAAGAAGGCGATGAAGTAATTTTACCATCATTTACTTTCGTTTCAACTGCCAATTCTTTTGTATTAAGAGGAGCAAAACCAGTATTTGTTGATATAGATCCTAGAACGATGAATATTGATGCTAATAAAATTGAGGAAAAAATTACATCAAAAACAAAAGCAATAGTAGTAGTACACTATGCTGGAGTAGCTTGTGAAATGGATAAAATTGAAGAAATTTGTCAAAAATACAATTTATTATTAATTGAAGATGCAGCTCAAGCAATTGATTCATATTATAATGGTAAATTATTAGGAACAATTGGCGATTATGGCTCATATAGTTTCCATGAAACAAAAAACATTGGTATGGGTGAAGGCGGATTATTAATAGTTAAAAATCCTGATAATTTCACAACAGCAGAAATGGTCAGAGAAAAAGGAACAAATAGAAAACAATTTTTCAAAGGATTTGTTGATAAGTACACATGGCAAGTTCCAGGTTCATCTTTTTTACCATCAGACTTACTATCAGCTGTTTTATATGGTCAATTAGAAAGAATTAAAGAAATACAAGAAAAAAGAATTAGCATTTGGAATAAATATAATAATTATTTTGAAAAATTTGAACAAGCTGGCTTAGTTACTAGACCATTTATTCCTGAATATGCTACAAATAATGCTCATATGTATTATTTAATTTTTAAGGACTCTGAAACACGTGATGAAGCAATAAAATTTTATAAAGAAAATGAAATAGAAACACCATTTCATTATATACCTTTGCATTTATCAAAAGTGGGAGAAAATTTTGGATATAAAAAAGGGGATTTGCCATTAACAGAAGAATATTCTAATAGATTAATAAGAATGCCAATGTATTATGATTTAACAGAAGAAGATATGAATTATATATTTGAAGTATCAGATAAATTATTTGATAGGTTAACAAAATGAAGATAAAATCAGTATTGTTTGCTATAGTTATATATTTGTTTTTTTCTTTATCCAGTGTGTTTATGAAATTTGCTTCCCTTCAAAGTAATATGTTTTATAAATTAGTGTTTTTTGGATTATCAATATTAACTTTAGGTATTTTTTCAATTGCTTGGCAAAGGTTGTTAAATAAATTTGATTTATCAAAAGTATATTTTTTTAAAGCAACAACAATTATATGGGGAATGATTTTTGGAATATTATTGTTTAATGAGGAAGTAACAATTAATATGATTATTGGGGTAGTTGTAACTACTTTAGGTGTAGCAACAATTTTAACGGGTGAAAAAAATGATTAAATATGTAGTTTTATTTATTTTATCTATTTTAATAGCAAGTTTTAGTCAAATAATTTTAAAAAAAGGTGCTGCACAAAAAAATATTTACATTAATAAATATACAATTTGTGGATATAGTCTAATGGTGATTTCAACATTGTTTACTTTAGTTGGATACAAAAAGGTAAGTTTATCATTAGGGCAGATATTACAATCTCTTAGTTTTATATTTGTAATAATATTAAGTTATATATTTCTTAAAGAAAAAATTAGCAAAAGACAAATTGTAGGAATAATAATAATTATTATTGGAATAATTATATATTCTGTATAAAAAGGAGTTATATGAAAAGAGTTAAAACAGTTTTAAATTCAAAATGTTTCATGTTTATAATGGCAACAATAATTTCATTTTGTTTTATATATCAATGTGATTTATTGCAAGGATTAGATGCAAACGAAACATGGAAAGTAATTGGGTCATTTTTTAGTAATGAAAAATACTATTCATATGTAATGTATAAGGGGTTGTATGCATTTATTCCAGGGATAATTAGCTATTATGTTGGAAACCTATTAGGAATATCAACATTTCTAATTTTAAAAATGATGCATGCATTATCATTTGCATATTTAACCACAATTGGAATACCATTTTTAATAAAAAATATATTTAATTATGAAGTAAAAGTATACCAAATATATTTATTTATAATTCTTTATTGGATTTTAGAATTTTATGTTTTTATATTTTTAAGTGTAGACTTTTGGAGTTTATTAATATTAATATTAAGTATTAATCAATTATTTAAAATAAAAGATAATGATACTTATAAAAAATATCGACCTTTATTACTTGGAATAATGCTTGGAATTTGTAGTGGTTTAAGTGGACAATATTCAATTTCAGCTCTAATATTAATTATTTATTTTATATGCTTTGTTATAAAAAGTAATAGAAAAAATCTCAAGGTAATGGTAATTACACTAATTATATTCGGTATTGGATATAGTGTTACAAAAGTTCCTGATAAGCTTTATGAAAATCTTATTGTTGAAGATGGACGAGAAAAAGGAAATAATATTCCAACTGGAACACAATGGTTAATTCATGGTTTATCAGCGAACATGCTTGTGATAAATTATCCTGCAATGATTCCAGATAATTTAAGTATGTCAATAGTGGCAAGTTTAGGAGATGAAGCTACATCAGTAGTTGAAAGTGGAGATGACTATTTTACTCCAGGAATGTATATAGAAACATTTTTACATCATCCGATAGAATTTATTGTAAAATGGACAGAAAGATTATTCTTAGGTCTGATGAATGACCCACTTAACACATATCCTTTAAAAAATCCATATCCACTATTTACAATTTGCTTTATGGCTATAAGTATCTATTTAACTTATAATTATTTACGTGAACATGCCAAAAAAATAAAAAGTTATTTTGGATTAAATACATGCATATTTTTAACATTTTTATTTCCAAGTTTAGTAGCAAGTTTTGGTCATGTTGAAGATAGATATTTCCTAGCTTTAAGAACATTATTTATTGCTTGTTTAATTTTATCTCCAATAATTCCAAATATTATTAGCAAATTAAAAAGCAAAACAAATAAAGGAAATGTTAATTATGTTATTTTTGAAACATTTGCATTTGTATTAATATGTATAATTATATTTTTAGCGTTATATCAAAGCCTAGGTGTAAATCCAAGTTATTTATTTAATTATATTAAGCCTAGACATTTATAAATAAAACAGGTATAATAGATTTAAGAAATGGAGGTAAACTTTTATGAAAGGAATAATTTTAGCAGGAGGAAAAGGTACAAGATTGTACCCAATGACTAAGGTAGTATCAAAACAATTATTGCCATTATATGACAAACCAATGATATATTATCCGCTGTCAATTTTGATGTTAGCAGACATCAGAGACATTTTAATAATATCAACGCCAAGAGATTTGCCAATGTATGAAGAATTATTAGGTGATGGTTCAAAATTAGGAATAAATATTTCTTATAAAGAACAAGCAGAGCCCAAAGGATTAGCTGAAGCATTTATAATTGGTGAAGATTTCATAGGAAAAGATAGTGTTTGTTTAGTTTTAGGAGATAATGTTTTCTACGGTCAAGGAATGACAGATATCTTAAGAGAAGCTCAAAATAATAAAGAAGGAGCTACAATATTTGGTTTTGGAGTAAAAAATCCAAAAGCATTCGGAGTTGTAGAATTTGATAAAGATTTTAATGTTATGTCAATTGAAGAAAAACCAGAAAATCCAAAATCAAATTATGCAGTACCAGGATTATATTTTTATGATAATGATGTAATTGAAATATCTAAAAATGTTAAACCATCAGCAAGAGGAGAACTTGAAATTACATCTGTAAATAACGAATATTTAAGAAGAGGAAAATTAAAAGTTCAATTAATGAATAGAGGAATTGCTTGGCTTGATACAGGAACACCTCAAAATATGTTAAAAGCATCAAGTTTTATTGAAGAAATTCAAGAAATGCAAGGATTGTACATTGCCTGTTTAGAAGAAATAGCATGGAGACGTGGATTTATAAGTGATGAACAATTAGAAATTTTGGGACAAGATTTAAAACAAACAGATTATGGACAATATTTATTGACTTTAAAGAATAGGAGATTTTAAAAATGAAAGTATTAGTAACAGGTGGAGCAGGATTTATAGGAAGTAATTATTTACACTATGTTGTAAATGCTTATCCAGAAGATGAATATGTATGTATAGATGCATTAACATATGCAGGTAATTATGAAAATCTAATTCAATTAGAAGATAAAAGTAATTTTAGATTTATTAAAATGGATATAACAGATAGGGAAAAAGTATTTAATTTATTTGAAGAAGAAAAATTTGATGCTGTAATCAATTTTGCGGCAGAATCTCATGTAGACAATTCAATCAAAAATCCAGAAATATTTTTAAAAACAAATATTTTAGGAACACAAGTATTAATGGATGCATCATTAAAATATGGCGTAAAAAGATACCATCAAGTGTCAACTGATGAAGTATATGGAGATTTACCTTTAGATAGACCAGATTTATTATTTACTGAAGAAAATCCAATACATACTTCAAGTCCATATTCAGCATCTAAAGCAAGTGCTGATTTACTAGTAATGGCATACATTAGAACTTTTGGATTACCAGCAACTATTTCTAGATGCTCAAATAACTATGGACCATATCAATTTCCAGAAAAACTAATTCCTGTAGTTATTTCAAAAGCATTAAATGATGAACCAATTCCTGTTTATGGAACTGGAGAAAATGTAAGAGACTGGATTCATGTACATGATCATAATGTTGGCGTTGATTTAATATTAAGAGAAGGCAAAATTGGTGAAGTATACAATCTAGGTGGGCATTCTGAAAGAACAAATTTAGAAGTTGTAAAAACAATTCTTAAACAATTAGGAAAACCAGAATCATTAATAACTTTTGTTAGTGATAGACCAGGACATGATAGAAGATATGCCATAGATTCTTCTAAAGTTGAAAAAGAATTACATTGGGATAGAACTTATAACTTTGAAGATGGTATGAAAGAAACTATTGATTGGTATGTAAATAACCAAAAATGGATTGATGATATTAAAGACGGTTCATATCAAAAAGCATATAATAAAAATTAAATAATTAATTTAAGACAATGAGAATTTAATTCTCATTGTTTTTTTGCTAATATTAAACCTTTAAATTGTAGTCTAAAGCTTGTACTTTTTTCTTTTATTTGATATCATATTGTTAGAAAAGAGATGATAAAGATGAAAGAAAAATTATCTAAATTAGTAAATGTTTATAAAAAATATGGATTCATTGGTTTTTGTAAAAAATTAAGAGCTTATATTATAGCAAATTACTTAGACAAAATTAGTTTTAAAGTTATATTCAATAAAAGAAAATATTCAAAAATAATAAGAAAAATATTAGATAATGAAACCTATGACCGAGTTATTTTATGGAGAAGTAGCTTTGGTTATAATGTTCCATTATTTCAAAGACCTCAACATATTGCAAATAATTTAGCTAAAGAAAAATGTTTAATGTTTTATGAAGTCACAACAATGACTGACAAAGTAAAAACTATAAAAAAACATAATGATAATATATATTTAATTAATTTTAATAATATTGCATTAAATAAAATACTTATGAAAGAGTTAGAAAAAATAAATAAACCTAAATATGTTCAACTTTATTCAACAGATTGGAAATTATCTGTTCAAAATATAGAAAATTATATAAATAATGGCTATAAATTTATATATGAATATATTGATCATTTATCTCCAGAACTTGCTGGAACTAAGAATTTGCCTCAAAATATAGTAGATAAATATGAATATGTAATGAATCATGAAGAAGTATATGTTGTTGTTACGGCTGATGCTTTAGAAAAAGAAGTAATAAAAAGAAGAGGAAAAAATAATTTAGTATTTTCAAGCAACGGAGTAGATTATAATTTCTTTACATATTATGACAAGGATTATGTTTTTGAAAAAGAATTTGTTGACGTTTTAAATAATGGCAAACCTATAGTAATGTATTATGGAGCTCTTGCAAAATGGTTTGATTATGATTTAGTGAAGAAAATTGCATCAACCAACAAATATAATGTTGTATTATTTGGGATTAAATATGATGAATCATATGATGAAGAAATGGGAAATGTAGAAAATGTCTATTTCTTAGGTAGTAGAGATTACAAAATTTTAAAAAATTATGCCAAACTTGCAGAAATACTTACCATTCCATTTAAAATTAACAATATAACTAAATCTACCAGCCCAGTCAAAATTTTTGAATATATGGCACTTCATAAACCAATTGTTACAACGGATATGCCTGAATGTAGAAAATATAAAAGTGTTTTAATCGGTCATAATCATGAAGAATTTTTAAAAATGTTAGAAGAAGCCCAAAAGGTTAAAAATGATAAAAAATATATAGATTTATTAGACAAAGAAGCTAAGGAAAATGACTGG
>FR899753.1:0-23146 GCA_000437355.1 Firmicutes bacterium CAG:460 | reverse complement strand
TTAAAAAGGCAAATGCTATTATTGATTTGATAAAAAAAGATGAGTAAAAACATTTTGTAAATAGAATACATTAGAAAGGATGTACATGAAAAAGTTTCTTGAAAAATTATATAAGAAAGATAAGAAAAGTTTTTTTGAAATATTAAAAAAAGATTTAAAAAATAAAAATAAAAAATTTATTGTAACTGTTAACCCTGAAACATTAATGATAGCTGAAAAAGATTTAGAATTAAAAGAAATTCTCGAAGATGACAGCGTGTCCTTTGTTCCAGATGGTATAGGGGTAGTAAAAGCAGCTAAAATGATAGGCGTTGATGTAAAAGAAAGAATACCGGGGATTGAAATTGCAGAAAAATTATTTGAATTTGCTAATGAAAGTAAAAAAAGTCTTTATTTGTTTGGCGCTAAACAAGAAGTTTTAAATAATTTAAAAGAAAAAATAGAAAAAAATTATTCTAATATTAAACTTTTTGGAATGACAAATGGCTATGTTGAAAATAAAGAAGAAGAATTTCAAAAAATAATAAAAAAAGAGCCTGATATTGTTTTAGTGGCACTAGGTATACCAGCTCAAGAAAAATTAATTTATAAATATTTCAAAGATTTTAAAAAGGGAATTTTTGTGGGCGTCGGTGGATCATTTGATGTTTTAAGTGGAACAAAAAAAAGAGCTCCTCAAATTTTTATAAAAACTAATACAGAATGGCTTTATAGAATACTAAAAGAACCAAAAAGAATAAAACGTTTTTGGGACAACAATGTAAAATTTATTTTTAAAATTAGAAAGGAAAAAAATGATTAAAGTAATGAGTATTTTTGGTACTAGACCAGAAGCTATAAAAATGGCATCTCTAGTAAAAGAATTAGAAAAAAGAGAAGAAGTTAAGAGCATAGTTTGTGTAACAGCTCAACATAGAGAAATGTTAGATCAAGTTCTTAATACTTTTGATATTAAACCTGATTATGATTTAAATATAATGAAACAAGGACAAACTCTTGCTGATGTTACAACTAGAGCTTTAATAGGTTTAGAAAAAGTTATAAAAGAAGTTAAGCCTGATATAGTATTAGTTCATGGAGATACAACAACTACATTTGCTGGAGCTTTAGCAGCTTTTTATAACCAAGTTGCAATTGGACATGTTGAAGCAGGACTTAGAACGGATGATAAATATTCACCATATCCAGAAGAAATGAACCGACAATGTGTTGATAGAATGACAGATTTATATTTTGCGCCAACAGAAATAAGTAAAAACAATTTGTTAAAAGAAAATATTTCAGAAGAAAAAATATATGTAACAGGAAATACTGCAATTGATGCTATGTCTACAACAGTTGATGAAGATTATGTGCATCCAGACCTTGAGTGGATTAAACCTGATGAAAGAATGATTTTATTAACTGCTCACCGTCGCGAAAATTTAGGTGAACCAATGCGTCATATATTTAAGGCTGTTAAAAGAATTGTTGATGAATTTAGTGATATAAAAGTTATATATCCAATTCATATGAATCCAAAAGTAAGAGAAGTGGCTAGTGAAGTTTTTGATGGTTGTGATAGAATAAGATTAATTGAACCTTTAGAAGTATTTGATTTTCACAACTTTCTTAATAAATCATATATCATTTTAACAGATAGTGGTGGAATACAAGAAGAAGCTCCGAGCTTAGGAAAACCAGTTTTAGTTTTAAGAGATACAACTGAAAGACCTGAAGGGATTAAAGCAGGTACATTAAAACTTGTTGGTACTGATGAAGAAGTAATTTATGAAGAAACTAAAAAGTTACTAACAAATATAAATGAATATGAAAAAATGAGTAAAGCATCAAATCCGTATGGTGATGGACATGCAAGTGAAAGAATAGTTGATGCAATTGTAAAGTATTTTAATAAATAATTATATTAAACCGATATAATCAAAAAATATATCGGTTAATTTTTTGATATTGCACAAAATTATTTTTATGTTTTGGGTTGACAAAAAAGGTTACCTATGTTACCATATAATTAACAACACAAGACCAGTTTAAAACATACAAGGGGGATTCATGAATGGAGAGCAAATACGGTTATTATCGGAAATTAAAAAATTAATTAAATTAAACAAAAAACATTTTAAATCTAGAGATGACAGAAATTATTTGGAAGATTTGTTAAATCTAGGATTAACTGAAGAAGAAGCATGGCAACATATTTATTATTTAAAACCACAATTTTATTTTGTTGATCCTAAACCTATATTTAGTAAGTCATTAAAGAAATGTTTAACTTTTAAAAAAATAATAAATAATAAAATTGCATATATTAAATTATGTATAGATGATGATACTGTTGAAGCAGAATGTTGGTCTTTTCATGAAGATGGAAAATGAGGGTGTTAATATGAAATGTTACAATTGCGGAAGTACAAACACATATGTTAAAGATTATAAAAACGAATTTTTTATTAAAGGAAAGAATATCTCTTTTATTAGTAAAAGAAGATTTTGTAATGATTGTGGAAAAATAGTTTATGATGAATGTCTCGATAATAAAACTTCAGAGATAGCTATAGAAATTTTTAATAATAAATATGGTATTCCAAAGGAAAAATTAACGGATTTACGAAAACAATATAATTTATCTCTTGCTGATTTTTCAAAAATAATTGGTTGTGCAAAAAAAACTTTAATTAGTTATGAAAAAGGAAAATCAATACCAAATGATGTATATATGGTATCTATCAAGAATTTAATTAATAATCCTGCATCTATAAATGAATATCTAATAGCAAGTAAGGATAGAATTAGCACGAACGAATACATAAAAATAGATGAAAAAATAAAATCGTTTAAAGGCAACAATATAAACAAATTGATAAACGAAGAAGAAAATAATGATAACAACTTATCAGAATACAATGGTTTTACACCATTATCTATTGAAAAGATAAAAAATGTAATATTGTATTTAGCGAGCGAAACAATTCCAAAAACTAAATTATTAAAAGAAATGTTTTATTCAGATTTCTATAATTATAAAAACACAACTACATCTATAACAGGATTAGAATATGTTAAATTACCATTTGGTCCAGTACCTGATGATTTTGATACAATAATAAATTTGTTATACAAAGAAAATTTAATAGATTATAAAATTAAATATATTAATGATGAATCAGAGTGCCATTTGATAAAATCTAAAAAAGAATTTGATAAAGAAATTTTTGATAGTGAAGAATTAGAAGTATTATCAAAAATAAAAACATATTTTAAAAGTTATACTACGAAAGAAATAGTTGAAAAATCACATCAAGAAAAAGCATATTTAAGAACATCAAAAAATAAAAAAATAGATTACGAATACGCTTTTGAAATCGAATTATAATACTTAAATAAAAAAACAAAAACATGGCTTTTATTTTATAAAATATGTGCTACAATTTAATTGTACGGAGTCGAATAGCCGTACTAATGAATAAGTATTCGGAAAATTGAAGAAAATTTAACACTCTTTCTTCTTTTTTTTTGAACAAATTTGTGGTAAAATACTAAAGGAAAAGAGGTAATAGCATGGCATTATTATTAACATTCTTTAGTGGTTTGTTTTTTTTAGTAGGTATAATAATATATAATTTTGTGAAAAATAAAACATTATTTACAAGATTATCTTTATCATGTGCAAGTGTTGTAATTATTGGCCTAATAACATTTGATTTAATACCTGAGCTAATCGAGGTCGGTAAATGGTGGTTAATATTTTTTGTTATCATTGGTCTTTTCTTGCTTATTCTAATTGATAAATTAGTACCACATCATGAACATAATCACCATGAAAATGATGAAGAAAAAGAAGACCATAAAAATCATATTGAACACATAAGTACTATAACCATAATAGCACTTTTACTTCATAACATAATTGAAGGTATGGCCCTTTATGGTGTTGCAACCACAGATTTAAAAAGTGGAATTTTAATGCTTACAGGAATAGGTTTACACAATTTACCATTTGGTTTTCAAATATCTGCCACAAAGAAGAACAACAAAAATAAAATGTTAATAACTCTTTTAGTTTTATCTGGCGGTATCGGCGGTTTAATATTTTTAATATCTGGAAATCTAAGTCCAATTTTAGAAGGAATAATAATTGCTTTAACTCTGGGAATGTTACTCCATATTTTATTTTTTGAACTTTTAAAAGAAGTTTATGAAGAAATACATAAAAAAGAAACTATTTATGGTATAATAATAGGTATAATATTATTAGTAGTAATAAATATTTTATAAAAAGGAGTGCATTAGATGAAAAAAGTATTAGTTGTTGGTGCTGCTGGTGCTGTTGGAATTCATACTGTTAAATATCTACTCAGTGAAGGAAAATACGAAATAACTATTCTTGATTTAAAAAACAAAAATTCTTTTAGTAGATTAAAAAGATTTAAAAAAAGAGTTAATGTTTTATATGGTGATGTAACAGATAGAGTTTTAATGGAAGCATTAGTAAAAGACCATGATTATATAATTTATTTAGCAAGTGCCATGCCTCCTTTAGGAAATATGAAGTCTGGTCTTTCAATGACCATTGACTATGGAGGGTGTGAAAATATAGTTCGTGCGATTAATTATTACAATCCTAAATGTCATTTGTTTTTTGCATCAACTACAAGCATGTACAAAAACATAAAAAATCCAAGTGTTAAAAGTAGAATAACATTAAATGAATTTGATTATTTTGATGCATCAAAATTAGAAAGTGAAAAGCTAATTAAAAGTAAATTAAAAAATTATACAATTTATCGTATTCCTTTGGTGTTAAGTAATCCTTTAGAAGAAACATTTATGTATCATGGAAATAGAGATGATGATATGGATGTTATTACTAAAGAAGATTGTGCTTATGCTTTTGTTCGAGGAATAAATTATGCTGCAGTTTTAAATAAACAAACATTTAACTTAAAAACTGACACAATAAATTATGGTGAACTTCTAGATAAATTACTTTTAATAAATGGTTTAAGTTCAAAATATTTATTATCTAGAATATTCTTAGAAAAAGATTATTACAGTCCAATTTGTAGTGATAGTGATGAACTTGATAACATAATTCATTATAAAAATGATTCATTAAATGAATATTTTAAAAGGTTAAAAACTAAAAATAAAGGACATAAATTTGCTAAGTTTTTAGCTAAAAAGATGGTAGGTAAGAATAAATGAAGGTAGGAATAGCTTTTTCAGGTGGTGGTCTTCGCGGGGCTTATCAAGTTGGTTGTTACAAAGCATTCCTTGATTGTGGCATAAATGTTAATGGTTTTGTTGGAACCTCAATTGGTTCATTTAATGCAGCGATGTGTGCCAGTAATAGATTTTATGAACTTTACAATTTCTGGTATAATGAATCCACTGGTTCAATTTTAGGTTTCAGTGATAAACTTATAAATAAAGCTAACAGCAATGAATATGATATGAAATTATTAATGGAAATATTAGAAAATGTTAAAAATATTGTTGTTAATAAAGGAATAAGTACAATAAATATTCGTAAAAAATTAGAAGAATTCAACATAAGTAAATATCTTTATAAAAGTAAAAAAGATTTTGGGTTAGTAACAGTAAGAGCAAACGATTTCAAACCAAGATACATGTTTAAAGAAGATATACCAGCAAATAAATTAAATGACTATATAATTGCATCTTGTTTTTTACCAATTTTTAAATTTGAAAAACTTATTGATGACAATTACTATTTAGATGGTGGTTTTCATGATTATATTCCAGCAAATAGCTTACTTGAAAAAGGCTATGACAAAGTATATGTAATTGACCTTGAAGCAATTGGAATAAGAAGGCCATACAAATATAAAGAAAAAATTACAATTATAAAACCATCAAGAAAGTTAGGAAGCATATTAGATTTCAAACAAGAAGATATAAGAAATAACATGAGGTTAGGTTACTATGACACATTAAAAGTTTTAAAAAATTTTGATGGTAAAAAGTATTTATTTAAGCAACATGGTACATGGTATTATGAATTACTAGTGCGCAACATTCCTAAAAAAGAAAAAGAAGAAATGGAAAAGTTCTTCGGAACTAAAAATGCTAAAAGATTAGTAATAAAAGCTTTAGAATTTGTTATGAAAAAAGAAAAATTTACTTATTATGATATTTACACAGTAAGAAAAGTAGTAAAAAGAATAAAATATTTAAATAAAAACTATGGGGTTTACAAATTTGTGAAAAAAATAAAATTATTTTAAAGGAGAGAAATTATGGGAAGAGCATATGAAGTAAGAAAAGCAAGTATACAAAAAACAGGAGCTGCGAAAGGAAAAATATATACAACTTTTGCTAAAGAAATATATTTAGCAGCTAAAAAAGGAAGTCCAAATCCTGAGGCAAATATAACATTAAAAAGATTAATTGACAAAGCCAAGAAAAATCAAGTTCCATCAGACATTATAACTAGGGCAATAGATAAAGCAAAAGGTGTAGGACAAGATGAATATCATGAAGTAGTTTATGAAGGTTTCGGACCTGGAGCATCAACATTAATTATAAAGTGCCTAACAGATAATGTTAATAGAACTGTTGGAATGGTCCGTGCAGCATTTAACAAAGTTAATAAATCGCTCGGAGTAACAAATTCTGTTTCATACAATTATGAACATCTAGGAATTATATCATTTAAGTTTGATGATGAAGAACAAATATTAGAATGCTTACTTAATGCAGGAATAGATGTTGTTGACATTGAATCTGAAGATGGATTTATAACAATCAGCTTAAATCCAAGTGATATAAACAACGCAAAAGATGAACTTGAAAAATTAATACCAAACATTGATTATGAAATTGATGAAGTTGGTATGTATGCTAAAGACAAGATTACCCTTGAAGGAGAAGATAAAGAAATATTTGATAGACTTTACAATCTTTTATCAGATATTGAAGATGTATCACAAATATACACTAATGTTTCAAATATAGGTTAATATGGAAAAAAAGAATTTACTAAAATTAATAATCAGGGTATTTTTAATCCTAATATTATTTGAAGTATTTATCCAAACAATTGGAAGCATATTTGCAAGTACAATCTGGAAAACAATCAATTATGGAAAATACACAAAATATTTTATCAGTGAAGCAGTAGTTTTAATTTGTTCACTAGTTGTTTTAACAGTTAGAAAAAGATGGTATATTTTTAAAAACAAAAAATTAAGTTTTATAGAAACTTTAAAAAGATGTCTACCAATAGTAATTTTATCATCACTTGTATTTATTACAAATATCATTGGTTTAATTGGAGAAAAATTAAATTATTTCAATTTAATAAGTTTAATTTTTTATACTATTAGTATTGGTTTATTTGAAGAAATATTCTTTCGAGGAATAATTGAAGAAGAGTTATTAGCTAGTTACAGTGAAAACAAAAAACAAATCATAACTTCCATAGTAATAAGTGGTATCATTTTTGGTTCTATTCATTTAACAAATTTATTCTATGGTCAAGATTTTCTAACCACAATAACTCAATTTATTCAAACAACATCGATAGGTATTTTATTTGGAACACTATATTATCTAACTAGAAACATCTGGGCTTTAGCATTTCTTCATGGTTTTTATGATTTTTCAGTATTGTTAAATGAAGCAAATTTAGTAACAGAATGTGGATATATTGATAATGTTTCAAGTATTATAACAGCTTCATCAATTGTGGCATCCATTATATTAAGTATTATTTACTTAGTATATAGCATTATAATTTTCAAAAAAGAAAATCATGAAGAAACAAAAAAATATAATAATTTAATTTATTTAATGATTATAATTTATTTTATATCAAATGCTATTTTTAGTATGATATCACCAGATATTGATAAATATTATATTTGTCCAGAATATGAAGAAAAAACTATTAAAAAAATAGAAACTCACTATTATAGTTATGATGATTTTTATTACAACAATCTTCATATATATAAGGATAAAGAAAAAGTAAGAATAAAAAATGAATTAGAAAATATTGATATCGTTTTGGATGTAGAAAATGTTGAAAGAGTAGTAGTAATCGATAATAATTTATTAATTATAACTTATGAAAACACTAAGTACAAATTATATTACAATAATCTAGATGATTTAAATAATATCAATAGTTTTTTTTCATTTGATATTCCATCACCTATATCAGTTGGATATTTACTTGATTATGATGCTAACATAAAATATCCAATGATTAAAAGTTACATAAATGATTTATTTATAATTGAGAATAATAAATTATATAAAGTTAAAGAAGCTAGTTAAATACTAGTTTCTTTTTAAAATAACAAAAATTTGAAAGCAAACAATTGTTATTTTAAATAAATTATGGTAAGATATAGATTGGAGGTATAATTATGCAAATAGAAAACTTAACAGACTTAATAAACAAAACTAATATCAGAGCATATGTAAATACCACAGATATTGTAAAAGGCAAAACCTATGATAAAGAAAAAATTACTTTTAAAGATTCAAAAGAAACAAAAGGAACTTATAGCACTTTAAAAGTATTTAATTTTGAAGTTGACTCTGAAACTAAACCAACTTATTATGATGTATCAATCGTAATTGAAGATAACAAAGAAATAGTAAAAACAATCTGTGACTGTAAAGAATATCGTAATTTTCAAAGTTGTAAACATATCGGGGCGGTATTTGTAAATTATTATGAAACATTATTTAAAGGTTCAATAATAAATGTTCATAAAATAACTGAAGATATTTTAAATAAATTTATGCCAGACGAAGATATACTAATAAAAAAAGAACTTCAAGTAGAATTAATTATTAATGTAACTGAAAAAGAAAGTTATTACTATTATTATGGAAGAACATACACAGATTTCAATATAAAAATAATGATTGGTGAAGATAAATTATACACTTTAGGTAATCATGCTACAGCTTTTAAAGTTGCGTATGAAAACCAAGAAGGAGAAGTGTATTTTGGTAAAAATTTTACATATATACCTGAAAAATATTATTTATCTAGTAATTCTAAAACAATTATAGAATCATATTTAGATGTCTGTGAAGGAAGCTACAATAGAAATATTTTTGCAAAAGACTTTAAAACATTCTTAAATAAAATAAAAAATACTAATTTCATCATCAATAACTATAAAATAGAGGGCATAAAAGAAGGTTTTCCAATTTCATCAAACTTAATAAAAAATAATGAATCATATGAATTAGATTTTGATTTAGAAAATATTGAAGTGTTAATAAAAAATGATTATGAATACATATTATACAAAGGTAATTTATATCACTTAAGAAAATTAGAACAAGAATTAATCGATGATTTAATGGAAAATAAACTAGATAAATTAATAATATCAAAAGAAAAAGTAGATGCTTTCACAAAAGGGTTACTTAAAATAGTAAGAAAAAACTTAAAGATTGATGCTTCAGTTACTGATATAACATTACCAAAAGAAATAAGTACAAAATTGTATTTCGACTTAAGAAGTTCATATATTTTAGTTGATGCCTTATTTAATTACGATGAAAAAGAAGTAAATTATTTTGATAAATCAAACACCATTTTAAGGGACATTGATTATGAAACAAAAGTTATAAATGATATATTAAAATATGGTTTTGAAATAGATAATAATAAAATTATTTTAAAAGATATTGAAAAAGAAGTTGAATTTTTAGAAAATGGATTAGAAAATTTAGCAACCAAATATGAAATATTTACAACTGAAAAATTTAAAGGAATAAATATTAAGAAAAAAACATCAGTTACATCAATGTTTGGTATTGGTCAAGATAATATTTTAAGTTACACATTTTCTCTCGGAGATATTAATTCTAACGAATTAGTAAATATTTTTGAAGAAATAAAAAATAAAAAGAAATATTATCGTCTTAAAAATGGTGATATTCTAAATCTAGAAGATGAATCTTTAAAAGAACTAAGTGATTTAAAAGATGACTTAGAACTAAGTGATGCTGAAATAATTGCTGGTCATGGAGCAATTTTAAAATATCGTGCCATATATTTAGATAGTTTAAAAAATACGAAATATAACATTATTAAAACAGATAATTTATTTGATAATTTTATTGATAAATTCTATAAATTTAAAGATATTAATTTAACATTACCAAAAGATGAACTTAAAATTTTAAGGGATTATCAAGTAACGGGAGTTAAATGGTTATATACCCTTGCAAAAACTGGTTTTGGTGGTATTCTTGCTGATGAAATGGGTTTAGGAAAAACAATTCAAGTAATTTATTACATTAAACAAATGCTAAAAGATAATGAAAATAATAAATTTTTAATTGTAGTTCCCACATCTCTATCTTATAACTGGGACCATGAATTTGATAGTTTTGGTAGTAACATCAAAAGAAAAATTTGTGTTGGAAATAAAGATAAAAGAACCAAAATTCTAAGTGATTTAAATGATACAAATGTAATTATAACAACTTATGGTTTACTTAGGGAAGATGAAGAACTTTACAACAATTTAAATTTTAACACCATGGTTATTGATGAAGCTCAAAATATAAAAAATAACATGGCAGGAATAACTAAAGTTGTAAAAAAGGTTAATGCGGAAACTAAATTTGCTCTAACAGGAACACCACTTGAAAATTCTATTTTAGAATTATGGAGTATATTTGATTTCATCATGCCAGGTTACTTAGCAAGTCTAACAAAATTTCAAAGTAAATATAAAATAAAAGATTTTGATGAAGACAGTGAAATTTTAATAAAAGGTTTAAGTAAACAAATTAACCCATTTATTTTAAGAAGAAAAAAACAAGATGTTGTAAAAGAACTACCAGACAAATTAATAAATGATATTTATATTGAATTAAAAGATGAACAAAAGAAACTATATGTTGCAGAACTTGAAAGAGTAAAAGAAGAAATGGAAAAAATCATAGAAACTGAAGGTATGAATAAAGCAAGATTTTTAATATTACAACTTTTAACCAAATTAAGACAAATCTGTATTGACCCAAATATTGTTTATGATAATTACAAGGATGGTTCTAATAAATTAGAACAATTAGAAAGTATTGTAAATGAATATATTAAAAACAATCATAAAATTTTAATATTCTCATCATTTAAAACAGCTTTAAATATTGTAAAAGAAAAATTAAATAAAGCAAAAATTAAAACTTACATGATTGATGGAAGCGTTCCAGCTAAAGATAGAATAGAAATGGTTGATAACTTTAATAATAATGATGATGTTAAAGTATTTTTAATAATGTTAAAGTCTGGAGGAACAGGTTTAAACTTAGCAACTGCAGATGTGGTAATTCATCTAGATTTATGGTGGAATCCTCAAGCAGAAAATCAAGCAACAGATAGAGCACACCGTATTGGTCAAAAAAATACTGTTGAAGTAATTCATCTTATTACCAAAGGAACAATTGAAGAAAAAATATTAGAACTTCAAAATAAAAAAAGAATTTTAAGTGATAAACTAATCGATGGAGAAATTCGTGATAAGAATATTTTATCAGAACTTACAAAAGAAGATATTAAAAACCTATTATCATATGAAAATAAAGATTAAAAAAAGAATGCTAATTTAGTTCACGAACTAAATGCATTCCTTTTTCATTTGTAAATATTTTTTCTAATAATTGATATTGTATAGCTAAATCCAAAGCTAAAGTAACAAGAACTTCTTTAGCTTTAGTATAATCACTACAAACAATTTTCTCACTACCATCAGGTAAAATAAATGTTTTCATATTATGACTATCAATCTTAATATTAGGTAATTGATTTTTAGAAATTTGATAAATTCTATTATGAAGTCTTGGAGCTCCAACAAACAAAGTAATTTTATTAATCGGGTCTACAACAAGTTGTGTACCAGCAAATCCCGGTGACATAAATGATTTTCCAGAAAGGGGAGGATAAACAGACAAAAATTCAGGGTCAGGTTGCTTCAAAAAAACTAAAGAACCATAAAATCTAGCATATTTATCGTTATCTTTAAATCCTGTTTCAGTATCGCTCATCGAATACAAACTTTCTTTAGTTAAAATTTTTTCATTTATTAAAGCATTAGCAAAATTAATCATATCATTCTTAGTAGAAAAATAACCGGCATGACCCGGAGCTATACCAGATTTAGCTCCAATAGCAATAGCTTTTGGGTCATGTTGAGTACCTTTAACATTATTATAATTAGTTTTAACAGTTCCATCACTTAAAACAATTGAAGAAAAATTTTCATTAGCAACTCTTTCTATTTTTTCGCTAGGTACAATTAAATGTGTATCAACCATATTAGCTTTTTTAAAAATCATTTCCGTAATAAATTCATTAAAACTCATGTTAGTAACTTTTTCAACAACAATTCTTAAAATCATAGCTCCCATATCAGTATAAGCATTCATAACTTTTTCCTCTTCTACGAGCTTGGCACTATATAATATTTCTAAAGCTTCTTCCTTATTATTAGTACTATCAACACGTTTATCAGTTACAATTTTAACTCTAAATTTTAATAAATCATAAATTGTAGTATTTCCTAAATTTTTAAACTCAGGAACATATTTTCTAACTGGTTCAAAAACATCAATTAAATTATTTTCTTCTAAAATTAATATAGCAACAGCAGTAAAAGTTTTAGATGTAGAAGCTAAATCAAAAATAGTATCTTGTTCAATTGGAAGTTCATCTTTTTTTAATTTACCATCTTTCATATCAACTTCCTGACGAAGTCCACATAACACAGTATCACGAGTTTTAAATGTTCCAAAATCTAGTAACACACCCGGAGTAATTTTAGTATCATTAACAAAAATATTCATTATTTCTTTTAAACCACTATTTAAAAATAATTTCAATCTTAAAGTGGTTAAATTAGCATAAGGATTATCATAAATAGTTTTTAAAACAGGTTTTAAAATTCTTTCATAATTTTTATAACTATAAATATCTTGTAACAAAGGTATATTAGTATTATTTTGATTTTTCAAAAGTTCATCAATGTATTTTTTATAAATAAAATATTCACGCATTCTAATTTCCTCCTTAATTTAGGCTTATTATAGTAATTTTATGATAAAAAGTCAAATTTATGGTGCAATAATTGGAAATTTATGGTAAAATGAAAATGGTGAAAGTATGAAAAAGGTTGAAAAAGAAAACAAAACTACGAAGGAAGTCGTAAAAAGTACAAAATTTGCTAATACCATTTACAGTATTAGAAGAGACAGAAATCTAACACAGAAAGATTTAGCAGATTTAATCGGTGTATCTGATAGAACGATTTCAAAGTGGGAGAACGGCACAACAGTTCCAGACTTGTGCCAAATTAGGAACATCTGTAAGAAACTGGAAATATCTCCAAGCTTACTAATTAAATCTGAAAAGAAATTTAAAGATAATATGAGTTTTATAAAAATGAAACTTGGGAAGGCATTAAATTATTTAATTCACAACATCTTCTTAATCGGATTTATAATAGCGTTTATATTGTTGTTAATTTATTTCATAAACAACTTTAACTCAGTTAAGATTTATGATTTGAAATATGATGGTGATAATATTTACTTAAATCATGGATATTTCTTCCAAACAAAAACAGTAAATATTCTAACATTAGAAAACATCGCACTGAAGAAAATTGAGTATGAACCAACAGAAATTAAATTGGAATTATACACATTAGTAAACGGAGATAAAAAAATCTTGTATAAAGCTGATAATTTAAAAAATATTTATATTGAAGAGAATAAATCAAATACAGATTTATTAAGCAAAGACACAATAGAAAATATTAAAAGAAATCTATATTTAACAATTGAAACTAGGGACGAACAAAATAAAATTTATAAATATGAATGTCAATTAGCATTCAAAGAAAAATTTAATAATAACAAATTATCCTACAAAACTTATGTTAAAGACAGTAATTATGAGACAAGCATTTTATCAACCGATAACTTGTCTCTTTTTAATAACTCTTATGCACCATCAAATATTCCAACAGATGATGTAACAAGTGATAAAACAATTAAAACATTCAGTGAACATGACACACCAGAAAATGAATTAGAAAAATTAGGTTACAAATATGATGAAGAGAAAAAGACTTATACTAAAAAGATAGACGAAAATACTGTAATAAAAAATATGATTTCAAATGGAATATTAATAATAAGTAATCAAATTAATAACCACTCAGAAATTATTAAATATTATTACAGCACTAACAGAGTTAATTATTCATATTCAATTAAAGATAACATTAATATAGAATGTTTTGATTATAATGTACCAGATAATTTATTAAATTGTATAAAAGGTGATTGTAAAAACTATCATATTAAAGTTAATTATATTCTCGATGTTTATAGGGAGTTAACACAAACTCTCCAATAAGAGAATATCAATTCCCGCGATTTTCTATTTACTTTTTTCGACTCTTTATGAGACAATTGGGTTGGAACCGAAAGGGGATGTTTGAACGGTTTGCGAAAAAGCATTATAGCTACAATTATAATGCTTGGCATATTTTTAACTAGCAGCGTAAAAGGTGCAACACTAACAGATGCAGAATATGCAAGACTAAAATTAGTTTTTTCAGATTTGAGAATTGCAACAATGAGTGATGAGGACGCCTCAAGATATTTATCTTACGATTTAGAAAATTCTAAAAAAGTAAATAAATATTATAGAGTAACGAAAACAACAAATGGAACTACAACAACAGAAATCAACGAAGAAGAAGCAACAAGTGCAACAAAGAACACAGCAACAACGAGAGCAACTTATTACGAAACAACTTATAAGAATATACAAATAGCATCTATTCCTCTTAGTAGTGCTAATACATATTCAATTGACTTAACAACCTTATGGTTAAAATCTCCTTATATTAAATCTTATGATGTAAATGCCTTAAGGACAGATGACGCAACAGTAATTGAAGGAACGCAACGTGGAGTACAAGCGTATATCTACACAAATGGAAACGTTGGATATGTAAATTATTCTAATAATGGAACCAACATGGTTAAAGCTGATAATGGTTTTGGAATTTCTATGAATCTAGTTGATGATGCTAATACCTATCAGTGTACAATTGAAGCAACAGTGACAGCAACAACGAGATGGGCAACAGTATATGGTAGTTATCAACACGCTGCAACTAACGTAACCTTAGCACAATCTAAATCGTACACTATAAGTCATAATGGTTACGGAGAAGTTATTAATTTTGCAACAGCCGTTCAAAACGACTATGATGGAATGCAAGGCGTTTCAATCGCTCTTGACTACACAGCATAGAAGAATCTCAACATTGGTTCCATCAGAAAAACTTACTATGAGGGCTATCTATATTAGGAAACTAAAAAATAACTTTTAAACAGCATATTTAATATTTAGTACTTAATAAGTAGGAATTATAAGACGGAAATTTATTAAATGAATTTACAGTATATAAATAGAAAGGTTAATAATTAATATAAATCTAATATACTCATGGTAAAAAAATTTACTCATCATTGAACATTACAGCGTTTCCATATTTGCTAATCTTAATTTTATTGTAATATTTACAAACTTCCCTACATACGATTACAATAGAAAACGAAAGATGGTGGATTATGGAAAAAGAAAAAATTATATCATCAATTGCCAAAAGAGGGAATGGAGAAATCTATTTAGGTGTAGTTGGAGCCGTTCGTACTGGTAAATCAACATTCATTAAAAGATTCATAGAAAATCTTGTTGTACCAAATATAACAGATGAATATGAAAAGAAAAGATGTTTAGATGAAATACCTCAAAGTGCGCAAGGTAAAACCATAATGACTACAGAACCTAAATTTGTACCAAGTAATGGTGCAACAATCAAAGTCGGCGAATTCGAAACAAGCATCAAGTTAGTTGATTGTGTAGGTTACGTCATTCCTGATGCTAATGGCTTTGTTGATGAAGAAGGAAATCCTAGGATGGTGAAAAGTCCTTGGTTCGAGGATGCGATTCCTTTTGTGGAAGCGGCCGAAATTGGAACAGAGAAGGTCATCAAAGATCATGCAACAATAGGAATTGTTGTGACAACAGATGGTTCATTCGGTGAAATCAAGAGGGAGTCATATCTTGAAGCAGAAGAAAAAGTAGTTAGTGAATTAAAATCAATCGGGAAACCATTTATAGTAATACTAAACAGTATTCACCCTACAAATACTGAAACCCAAGAACTAGCTAGAAGTTTAATGGATACTTATGATGTCCCAGTCATGCCTATAAGTGCAGAACTTATGAATGAAAAAGAAATTATGGAAATATTAAAAACAGCTTTATACGAGTTTCCAGTTTTAGACATCAAAGTTTCTATACCTGAGTGGGTACATGTATTACCAAATAGTAACGAAATTAAACAACACTACTTAGAAAAAATTAAAGAAAGTGTTATCAGTGTAGAAAAAGTTAAAGATGTGGATTATATTTTAGAGCATTTCGAAAATTCAGAGTATATTTCAAAATCTTTTATCTCTGAACTTGATGCATCCACAGGAACTGTAACAATAACACTCGATAGTTCCAACGAATTATACACTGAAACACTAAAATCTTTAATGGGGGACATGGTAACCACAAAAGCAGGACTTCTTAAAATATTTGCTAATTATACAGAAGATAAAGAAGAAATAGATTCTTTAAAAGGTGCTATAAAAATGGCCAAAAATACTGGATATGGTATAGTTTATCCAAGTATTAGAGAACTAAAATTACAGACACCTGAACTTGTTAAACAAGGAAGCCGGTATGGCGTTAAACTTAAAGCTGTCGCTTCAAGCATACACATGTTAAAAGTTGACGTAGAATCTACTTTTGAACCAATCATAGGTAGCGAAATTCAGTCTAAAGAATTAATTGATAGATTAATGAAAGACTATGAAAGTGATGCATCAAGTATTTGGAAAAGTGAAATATTTGGTAGAAGCCTAGAAGCTATAGTTCAAGAAGGAATTCAAGCTAAACTAAGTATGATGCCAGATAATACAAGATATAAGCTTAAAGAAACGGTTTCAAAAATCGTTAATAAAGGCTCAAATACTTTAATTGCAATAGTTATATAAAAACTATTGCTTTTTTAATTGAAATGATTGTATAATTAAGACATGGAAGATATAAAAAAGATTAAAACTATTATAAGTAAAATAAACAGAAAATGTGATAAAGAACACATTTCTTTGTATGATGTTTTAAATAAATTAAATATTTCTATTTTTAAGTTTCTTGAAGCAATTGGTTTTAAATTTGAATTTAATGAAAACTTAAATAACAGTTTATTAGAATTATTTTCTGCAGTTGATACAAGAATTAATTTTAATCCTGCTATGGAAAACTTAGATAGTGATGAAATAGAAATTTATTCAAGTAATTTAAATATGATATTTCATTTTAATAATAAAATGTATGCTGTTAATAAAAATAAAAAGAATATTCTTAATGAATATATTTATTATGAAGAAGAAAGTACTATAAATGCTAATAATATTTTAGTAAGCTATAAACTAGAAACCACTATAGAATTAAAAAAGACAAAAACTAGAATAATAACTAGAAAATATCCACTTAAACATATGAAGATAAAAGTAACGTATAATAATGGTTCATATGAATTTATAATTAACGAAGATATGTTACAAAATGATTTAGATTATATTTTAAAACTTCTTAACAGTGGTAACTACGCCGGAGCATATGTTATTTTAAATAAGTATCCATGTTGTATTAAAATAATTGATGATGATAAAAAATTTGAATAATTTAATAAAAAAATAGCCATTACATACATAGAATTATAAAAGGGAGGATTAATTCTATGTATAATAATTATAATTTAGAAGTTAGCAAAATCTTTAAAGGGGCAGAAAAATTAATGATGGAATTAAATCATTCATATGTTGGAACAGAACATTTACTTTTAAGTATGTTAAAAAATAATGAAGAAATAAAAGACTTACTTAATAGATATTGTTTAACATATGATGATTTTTTAGATGAATTACAACTTTTAGTAAAAGAAGAAACTAGTAAAAAAAGTACATGTATTTATACACCGTTATTAAAAAGAGTAATAAAAAATGCTTTTGATATTTCTAAGTGTAATACAATTAAACCAATTGATTTATTAGTATCACTCCTTGAAGAAGGAGAAGGAATTGCTATTAGAATTATGGCTGGAATAGGTATAGATATTGATAAATTATATGATGAAATAAAAATTAAGAGTAAAAAAAATAATCCCAAGTTAGAGATTTATAATATTGGCAAAGATTTAACAGAATATACAACAGATGATTTATTAATTGGTCGTGAAAAAGAAATAAATTTAATAATTGAAACACTTTTACGTAAAAATAAAAATAATCCTCTTTTAATCGGTGATGCTGGAGTAGGTAAAAGTGCTATTGTTGAAGAATTAGCAAGACGTATTAAAGATGGAAATGTTCCAAATAAATTAAAAAATAAAAAGATTATTTCAATTGAAATGTCTTCTTTAGTAGCAGGTACAAAGTATCGTGGAGAATTTGAAGAAAAATTAAATAAAGTAATTAAAGAAGTTGAAAATAATCCAGAAATAATTTTATTTATTGATGAAATTCATACATTATCAAATGCTGGAGGAGCAGAAGGAGCCATAAATGCTAGTGACATTTTAAAGCCTTATTTAGCGCGAGGAAAAGTTAAATTAATCGGAGCAACAACAATTAATGAATATAATAAATTTATTGCTAAAGACAAAGCTTTATCTAGAAGATTTGAAATAATTAAAGTAAATGAACCAAATATTGAAGAAACAATTGAAATATTATCCAAAATAAGACCATCATTTGAACATCATTATAATATAAAAATATCAGAAGATAACATTAAAGAAATAGTATCTTTAACAAATAAGTATATTTTAGATAGATTTAATCCTGATAAATCACTTGATTTTCTTGATAGTATCTGTGCTATGAAAGAAGTAGAAAGTTCTAAAGAAAAAGATATAAGTTTATTAAAAAATAAATTAGCAAATATAATTAAGAAAAAAGAAAATATGGTTAAGAAAAATAACTTTGAAGAAGCCCTTAATTTAAGAAAAATAGAAATAGAAATAAATGAAAAAATTTCTAAAGTAGAAAATACTCCGAATAAAATAACTAATACTGATATTAAAGAAGTATTATTAAGAAAAGTAAATATTCCTAGTATAAAAAATGATTGGAATTCATTAAATAACTATTTAAAAAATCAAATAATTGGTCAAAATGAAGCCATAGATGAAATAATAAATACTTTAAAATTTAAAGAAGATGATATGCCAGTATCAATACTTTTAACAGGTTCAACTGGAGTAGGTAAAACTAAAACTGTTAAGGAAATAGCAACATATTTAAAGTTACCATTAATTAGACTTGACTTAAGTGAATACAATGAACCAATTTCTATAAATAGACTTATTGGTTCATCAGCAGGTTACATTGGTTATGATGATGAAAACATTTTTGATAAAGTAAGAATGCATCCAAATGCTATAATTTTATTAGATGAATTAGAAAAAGCTCATCCAAGTGTCATAAATTTATTTTTACAAATATTAGATGAAGGCTTTGTAACTAATGCTAAAGGAGAAAAAATAGATTTTAAAAACACATATATATTTATGACAAGTAATGCTTGTATTGATATAAAAATAGGTTTTCTGAAAAATAAAGCTAATTATCAAAATAGTTTTAGTAAAGAATTTTTAGCAAGAATAACTCAAACAATTAATTATCATAATATAACTATTGATAATATAAAAGAATATTTATCTAAAAAAGGTATAAAAGATTATTCTATTATAAAAGATTTTGATTATGAAAACCAAGGTTTTAGAGGTTTAGATAAGTATTTAAAAAAGAAGAAGATGAAAGTAAGATAACTACTTACATCTTCTTCTTACTTGTTCAAGTAAACAAATATTTAAATCAACATTTAATTTTTCTTTAGATTGTTTAGCAAGTTCTTGATAGTAATCTCCATTTATAAAAATTGTTGGAGAACCAAAGAATTTCTTCCATATTTTAAGAGGAACAATTATATTATTAGCAAAATCCAAAACTTCACTTTTTTCTAAATCAATTACTACAGAATGTTCCATATAACCTGTAAAAGAAAGGGGAATATAATAGTATCCACCATATAATTTTTTATTAGCTATTAAAACATCACTGGTTAAATTATGACAAAAACCACGTCTTTCTTCATCAGTAATTTTTCTTATACCCAAAGTTTTACATAGTGATTGTAATTTTAACATTCCTTGCATAGTACGTATATGTATTTCATCCATTTTGATACTAACAACACCTTTTGAATTTGTTAAACCACCAATAGCTCTTATATAGTTCTCTTGACTAATTTGTCCTTCAAAATATAAATCAGATATTTGAATAGCTCTAAGTAATTCATTATTTGGATTATATCCACATCTATTCAATATTTCAATAATTAATCTCTTAGCAGATGAATGTCCACTATTTAAATAAAGCATCAATAAGGCATTTAACTTACCGATATTATCAAGTCCTTTTGGTAAATAAATTAGTTCATCTGGAAAATATGCTAAAACATCTTTAGCTTTCATAGTATTATCCAGGAGATTTACCTCTTGCCTAGTCATATAGTCCTTTTCTAACTTAGCAATGTCTACGCTTTCTAAAATTTTCTTAATATCATCATAAGTTATCATAATAACCTCCAAAGCTTAGACACATTATAACACATTTATTAAACAAAGTCAAATTTGGGCATATATTATCATTAGGGAGGGCCTATGAAATTCGGTGATGAATTTTTTAAAAAAGTAGAAAAAAAGACTAATGTTTCTAAAGACACTATTTTAAATCTTGCAGAAAAATTACAAAAAGGAAACATGAAAGATGAAAAAACACTTAGTGAGGTAATAGATACATTAAGTAAAATGACTGGTAAAAAAGTAAGTGAGGAACAAAAATCTAAAATAATTAAAAAAGTGGTAGAAGATAAAGTTCCAAATAATGTTGAAAAAATGTTTTAGCTAAAATAAAATAGGTTTGTAATTTAAACCTATTTTTCAATATAGTAAGCATAATATTCTTCAAAAGTAATATTATTTTCATAAACATATTTTGCTATTTCTTTACCAACATATCTAAAATGCCAAGCTTCATAACTATAACCAGTTACTTTAACTTTATCTTCTGGATACCTTAAAATAAAACCAAATCTATAAGCATTATTCTCTAACCATTTTGCAGTATCAGTATCTTTAAAAGTATTTTTATTATTATTAAGTTTATTAAATATATCTAAAGTTAAACCAGTTTGATGTTCAGAAGAACCAGGTCTTGCAGCAATACTATCAGCATATTTTTGACCACGCGTCTTTTTATAATTATTATAAACAATTTCTTGTTCTTGATAAGACCTATAAGAAGAACTAACCATTAAATAATAGCCTTGTTCTTCTTGTGCAGCATTCCACATTTCTAAAAATGCATCATAAGTAACTTTCCTAGTTTTTTGACTTCCCGCATCTCCCCAAGAATAAGTCTGAGAAATTGTAACCAAATCTGAAGGAGCATAATCACTACCAAGAAGATAATATTTATTTACTAACATACTTGTATCTTTACTAACATCTGTATTAAATTCTTCTTCATAAAAATTCTTATCTAAATGAATATTTATGTTTCTAACAACACTAGTTAAATCTAGTTTTTTATTATTATTCATGTATTCAATATACTTATAAAAATTTTTCTTTAAAAAATATTTTTCATCTAACAATTTAATATAATTTTCATTAACATCATTATTTAAAAAGTAGTTATAATCTTTTTCACTAAAATTATTAAGTATTTTAGTTACATCTTCACCCTTATATCCATGATTAAGTAATTTATATTCATATGTTTGATGATATTTATATTCTTTATACTTATAATTACCAAAAATAGAAGCCATGATTATCAGAACAATTCCAATTAAAATGTAATATACTTGTTTTTTTATTTTTATTCTTTTCGTCATTTATGCACCATCCTTATCTAAAATTATTATAACATTTCTTTTAGGTATTTACAAATATTAATAAATGTAGTAAACTTAACTTAACAGTAGAAGGTGATTTTATGTATACAAATAAGCAAATAATTGGCCTTTGTCCAAATTTTTATAAAATAATAGAATTCTCTCCCTATGAAGATGATATTATATCAAAAAAGTTAATTAAATTGTATCAACAATATATTTTTAGAATTGATATTAATAATTCTGAAGATGTTGAAAGTGTTATTAATTTAGATAAAGTTGTTAGTAAATATATTGATGACTATTTATTTAGACGTGAAATGCAAAAACAAATATTACAAATAAGAGTAAAAAAAGATACTAAAGATATTTTAAAAGAAATAATTTATTCAATTATCAAAATATTTGATAATTATGAAGAATATACAACTAGAGTAATTTATATTTCAAAATGGATTTAAGGAAGTGAGTTAGCTTCTTTTTTTTTTACGAAAAAAAAGCGTCAAATTTTGTAAAAATTTCAAAAAAAGTGCAAAAATTTAAACTCTTTAGGAAATATTATATATGAAAGAAAAATTGTATTTATTTCTAAAAGGAGGTAAAAAATGAATTATTATGATGAAGTAAATAGTTATGTTAAAAAAGTAGAAATAGGAAAAGCAATTAGAGAAACAAATGCTAACATGGAATTAGTTGAGTGTTATTGGAATGTGGGAAGATTAATAGTGGAAGCCCAGGGAGGAAAAGATAAATCTAAGTATGGAAATGAGTTGTTAAAAGATTGGTCAGCAAAGTTAACAAAAGAATATGGTAAAGGATATGATTATACAAATTTATCCAGGTTTAGGCAATTATATCTATGTTTTCCAATAATTGGCGCAGTGCGCCAACAATTGAGTTGGACAATAATAAGAACTATTTTGCCAATAAAAGATGAGAACAAAAGAAACTATTATATAAATTTATGCATTGAAAATAATTTGTCTCAAAGAGAATTAATAAAAGAAATAAAAAATAATTCTTATGAAAGACTGGAACATAAAC
>FR899752.1 GCA_000437355.1 Firmicutes bacterium CAG:460 | reverse complement strand
CCTTTAAGTAAATAATATTATAACATTTTTTAATTCAAAGAACAATTCTAAAGTACAAATTTTGCACTTTGAATATCTGTTGTTGTACTTTGAAAATTAAAATCTAAAATATATAAATGGATTATAGCTAGATGCTAAAATACCCACTATACTAAGAATAAATAATACAAGTATTATTATATCACTCATTTTATTTTTCCTATCTAACATATTTTTAAAAATCGGCGTACATGCAAATATTGCTAAAATAAATACTAGTATTGTTCTTACTTTAATTATTTGATAATGACTAAATACACTTAAATTACCAAATCCATGCGCACCAAACAATGTTTTAATTGCTTCCACTAATACACTTGTATCCGTAAAATAAAATATTATAAAACCAAAAGTTACTAAACTAAATGTATAAATATGTCCTAAAACTTTTGGAAGTTTATCAATATTTTTAAATACAAATTTTTCTAACACTAATAAAACAAAATAGAAAAGTCCCCAAAAAACAAAGTTCCAACTAGCACCATGCCATAAACCAGTCAAGGCCCACACTACAAATAAATTAAATATATGACGCGCACCTTTACATCTATTTCCACCTAAGGGAATATAAACGTAATCTCTAAAGAATGTAGATAACGAAATATGCCATCTTCTCCAAAATGAAGTTATACTGCGAGCAATATATGGATAGTTAAAATTTTCTAAATAATTAAATCCAAGCATTTTACCTAAACCAATTGCCATATCACTATATCCACTAAAATCAAAATAAATTTGAAATGTAAAAGCAACACCCCCAACAACCATACCAATAACACCTAACTCGGCAATACTAGAACAAAATAAAGTATCAGCAACATAAGCCATTTCATTAGCAATTACCACTTTTTTAAATAACCCAATAATAAATCTTCTAATACCTGTTGCAAAGTTCTCTATATTTTCACATCGTTCATCAAGCTCTTCATTAACAGTTTCATACCTAACTATAGGTCCCGCAATAAGTTGAGGAAAAGCACTAATATAACAACCTAAATTAATAATACTTTTTTGAACATCTACTTTACCTTTATAAACATCAATAACATAAGTAAGTATTTGAAATGTATAAAAACTAATACCTATTGGTAAACTTATACTTAAAAATTTAATATTTAAATTAAATAAATTATTTATATTATCTAAAAAAAAGTTAGTATATTTAAATATAAAAAGTAATCCTAGATTAAATACTAAATCAATTATTAACCATTTCTTTTTACTACTACTTTTATCCATTATTAAAGCTATATAATAATTAACTAAAATAGATAAAATCATTAGAATGACATAAATTGGTTCCCCATACCCATAAAACATTAATGAAAATATAAGCAAAACTATATTTCTTGTCTTTCTTTTTTTGGGTACAAAGTAACAGATTAAGAATATTGGAAAGAAACAAAATAAGAAAATCAAACTAGAAAATACCATTATTTTACTCTCCCTTCAAAATCATAATCATATTGGTCAAACATACTTGAACCACCTTCATATAAGAATAATACTTTAGAAATATTATTATCACTAACATACTTACTTAAATTAAATTTTTTATTTTTATATTCATCATATCTTAAGTTAATAACATGTGTTTTATTAAAAGAACTAGCTATTAAATAATCTATTTGCCAAGAATAAGAATCTCCGATAATAAGTAAGTTTTCTTTATCACTATTATGATAATCATAAACTACATTTCCATATTGTCCATTAAAATATTGAACATAATAATCATAATATTTATAACTTCTATCTAATCTAATTTCTCTAGGTTTAAATAAACTATCAGCTTTTTTACCATTTACATAAACATCATAATCTAGTTTTATATCAACATCACTAATATAATCATTTATATTATCATTTAAAGCAGTCTTAGCTAAAGAACCATAATACATTCTTTCTTTATGTTTTACAATATTTAAATTATTTATTGCATCAATATTAAGCATATCACAAATATCTTTATAACCATCTAGTGCTCCTTTTATTGTCCAATGATGGTCAGTTTTATAAAAATATTCTTTATACTCATCAATACTTTTTACATCCATTACCCTTACATTAATATTACTATCTAACTTACTTACAAACTCACCTACATAATTACTTAAATTATCTTTTTTTAATGTTGTAAACTCATATCTTGTTGGAATATAAATATTTACATCTATTCCCTTTTTATTTAAATTATTAAAAAAGTTTACTTGACTATCTAATCTTTCATCTAATTCTTTACTTGTATATTTATTAGTTAAATAATAAAACTCATTTACTTTATCATAAAATATATACTCACCATCACTATTTTTCTTAATTGGCACATCCTTAAACAGTATTTTATTGCTTGTAAAATCAACTTTGTCATACAAACTATTTATTACATTATAAAAAGGAAAATAATTCGTTACTTTGTTTTCTACGCTATTTTCTATTCTTCCTATAACATTATTTATTTTATCAACAACATTATTAACATCTTTTTCCTTATATTCTGAAAAATTATCCATATTCATACTCATAACACCAATTTTAACAAGTACAAACTTACATGGAATACATAAACAAATACCGAATAAAATAACTAAAAATACTATAACTAATTTTTTATCTTTTTGCATCATCTTCACCTACAAATATTTTATCACAATTAATAATTTAAGTATAGAAAAACTCACCCAAAGGTGAGCCAAATTATTTAACAAATGGTATTAAAGCCATAAATCTTGCATATTTAATTTGTTGAGCAATATGTCTTTGATGTTTAGCACAAGCACCAGTCATTCTTCTTGGTAAAATCTTGCCTTTATCATTAATATATTTATTGATAATCATAACATCTTTATAATCTACGCTTTTTCCAGCACACATTTGACATATTTTCTTTTTCTTACGATAAAATTCTGCCACTTTACTTATCCTCCTTTACTTAAAATGGTAAATCATCACTACTTAAAGTAAATTCATCTCCAAAGTCTTTATAAGGATCTTCACTAATGTCTGTTGTTTCAACAGCACTTGGAGCAACAGGTGCTTCTGGACTATAAGCTGTACTATTGTTGCTAGCTGGAGCACTATAATTTTGGTTAGCACTTCCACCATCATTTCTACTTCCTAAGAATTCAAAATTATCAACAACAATTTCAGTCGTATATCTCTTAGTACCATCTTGAGCATCATAACTACTATTTCTAATTCTTCCTTGAACTAAAATCATTTGTCCTTTACGGCAATATCTATTAATAGTTTGAGCACTTCTATTAAAAGCTACACAGTTAATAAATTCAGTATCTCTTTGTCCATCACGATTTACAAAATCACTTTGGCAAGCTAGTGAAAATCTTGAAATTTCCATATTACTTTGAGTCATTCTAGATTCAGGGTCACGAGTAAGTCTCCCTGTTAATATTACTTTGTTCATTATTATTCTCCTTCAACTTTGATAATTAAATGTCTTAAAACATTTTCATTAATAGAAACTTTTCTATCAAATTCTTGAAGGGTTTCATGTGTTACTTCAACAGTCATAACATAGTAGTATCCACTAACTTCTTTTTTAATTGGATAAGCTAATTTTTTTCTACCCATTTCTTTGAATTCGATAACTTTAGATGGTTTCTTGTTTATTAGTTTTTGTAAATCCTCACTAGTCTTTTTAATAGTTTCTTCATCTAATGTTGATTTAACTATAAACATAATTTCATACTTAGTCATCAATATCCACCTCCTCACGGTCTTCTCGGCTTCCTTAGAAGCAAGGAGTAATTTCTTTTACTCGCAAGTATTATAACAAATATATGAATAAAATACAAGAAAAATGTGCACAAAAGTCATATTTCAACAGTACTTTTATACTTAAATTTAATTAAATTTAAGTATAAAAGGAAAAACTATCTTTCCCACAATACACCATAAGCATTTTTTACTTGTTCGAACTAAAACTCAAAAAGTCCTCCTTTCTATATTCGAATTTATACATAAGCTATCTCTTTGCAAAAATATATTTTACCATACCAATAATTCATGTCAAAAAAAAGTTCCTTTACTTGGAACTCTTTTTTTTACTTACTTTATCTACTTTTTCTTTAATACCATTTTTCTTTACTTCTTCAACACTTTCTACTACAACATCATTACTTACTTCAATAACTTTAGTACCAGCAACCATATCATGAAGACCACGATTATCTTTTCTAAACATAACCATTATTAAATTTAACATATATATTAAACTTGATAACATACTAATTACATAAGTTACATAATAGAATTTAACTCCACTTACAACATATACTGCTCCAATATTTATTAAACTTAACCAAATATTATTTAAAATAACAATTCTAATTAAATATTTCCAAAAGTTAAGTTTCTTTTCATTATTACTAACAACTCTTAACTTCATTATTTTTTTACCTAATGTTTGACCATTCATAACAAGTGGTAAAACCCCAAAATAAAGTATTAATGCTGTTGCAGAAAACATACTACTATAAGTTCTATATTTATAAACTTCATAATTTAATTCTATTATTTCATCTTTATAATCATTTTTTTCATCTTCAGTGCTTTTTTGTACAACTTCATTATATTTTTCATAAGCATCTTTATATTTATCTTTGTATGGGTCCAAAGGAAGTAAATTAATTAAACTAACTACTAAAGAAACAATAACTATATCAATTACAAAAGCAATTATTCTTTTTAAACTTGTATCCATAATTAATCCTTATTTTTAGCAAATAATTCCAATATTTGTAAGAATATATTTATAAAGTCTAGATATAGTTCTAATGCTCCATAAATAGCTAAATTATCTTCAGGTAATCCAGATGTTTCTAAAGCTTTAATCTTTTGAACATCATATGCAGTAATACCTAAGAACAATAATAAACAAACAATACATAAAATTATTTCTAATGTTCCATTACCAATAAAAATATTTATTAAAGAAATAACTATAACTCCAATTAAAGCCATAAGTAAGTAAAATCCAACCTTAGACAAGTCTACATTAGTCTTGTATCCAATATATGCCATAACTCCAAATATAACGGCACTAACTAAGAATACCATCATTACACTTGTTAATTCATATGCAACAAATATACTTGAAAATGTTAATCCACTAACAAAAGCATATAGAATAAAACATATCTTTGCAGCTGTTGGGCTCATTTTCATAACTCTTGCGGATAACACAATAACTAAAATAAGTTCTAGTACTAAAAGTATCCAAAAAGCACTTCCAGCAAAAATATTTTCTAACATTCTTTCATTCATAGATACGCCATAACCAGTAACAAATGTTACTAAAAGTCCAATACACATCCATAAAAATGATTTACTTAATAACTTATTATCTTCCATTAAACATTCCTCCTTTTCTATACATTAAATCGAAAATAACAAATATCTCCATCTTGCATTTCATATTCTTTACCTTCAACACGAAGTTTACCAGCTTCTTTAACTAGTTTTTCATCACCATACTTCTCTAAATCACTAAAACTAGTTACTTCTGCTCTAATAAAACCTTTTTCAAAATCACTATGTATAATACCAGCACATTCTGGAGCTTTCATCCCAACTTTAAAAGTCCAAGCTCTTACTTCATCTGTACCAGCAGTAAAGAATGTTGCTAGTCCTAATAAATTATATGTTGCAAATATTAATTTATCAAGACCACTATTTCTTATACCTACTTCTTGTAAGAATAATTCTTTTTCTTCATCCTCAAGTCCTGCCAAATCAGCCTCTAACTTAGAACACATAACTATAACTCCAGAACCTTCAGCTTCTGCATAATTCTTAACCATCAAAGAATATTCATTATCACCAACAGCAACATCATCTTCATTTACATTTGCTACATATATAATTGGTTTTATTGTTAAGAAACTAAAGTTTTTTAATAATTTCTTTTCATCTTTATCAAAACTAATTCTTCTAAGTGGTGTATTTGCTTCTAAAGCAACCCTACATTTTTTTAATACTTCGACTTCTGCTAAAGCTTCTTTATCTTTCGTAGTTATTGCTTTTTTTTCTATCTTTTCAATTCTATTATTTATTACTTCTAAATCAGCAAGTACTAACTCAATATTTATTACTTCAATATCACTTATTGGATCAACTTTACCAGTTACATGAGTAACATTAGGATCATTAAAACACCTTACAACTTCACATATTGCATCACATTCCCTTATATGCGATAGAAATTTATTGCCGAGACCTTCACCTCGGGATGCACCGCTTACTAGTCCTGCAATATCAGTAAACTCAAAAGTTGTTGGTACAACACTTTTGGGTTTATACATATTAGCTAAATAATCCACTCTCTTATCTGGAACAAATACAATACCAACATTTGGTTCTATCGTAGCAAATGGATAATTCGCCGCTAATATATTTTGTTTTGTAATTGCATTAAACAAAGTTGATTTACCAACATTAGGTAATCCTACAATTCCTGCTTTTAAACTCATTTTTATGCCCCCAATCCTACGCCAGCTCCAATTCCTATTGGAAACTTAACTAAATACCATACAATTATAAATAATAAATAAACTATACATGTAACTGCAGCATATGGCAATTGATATTTTATAGCTTCCCCAATAGTTATTGGTTTATTACTTTGATTATAATTTTCTAAATATGCAAGATAAACAACAAAATATGCAAACACTGGTGTAAGACCTAGTGTAACACTACTTCCAAGTCTAAATACAAGTTGTGTAAATTCCGGAGAAATACCTGCATTCATTAATTTAATAATAACTCCACTAGCAATATTATAACTAAATAATATTGTTGGTTGAAATAAGGCAATAACACCTGCAAATATAAATAAAACTAATATCAAAGGAAGCCCAGCAAATTCACTATTTTGCATCACATTTGTTAAAGCTCCAGCTACAACATTTCCAATATTTGATTGTTTAAATATATTTATAAATGTTGATGCTGCAAATATCATAACAAGTATTTTACCAACACCATTTAAGGAATGACCTAAAGCATCAACAAATTCTTTATTATTCTTTATTGTTTTAGCACCAATTCCATAAGCAAGTCCTAATATTACAAAGAATACCGCTACAACAAACACAAATCCATTACTAAAAAATGAATTATAACTAAACAATTTATCAATATATAAACTTTGACTATAATCAAGTAAATTACCTGAAAAAGGAAGTCCTGGAATAATATTATAAATAAATATTAACATATAAATTAAACCAGCAAATAATGAAAATAATAAACCTCTCATTTGTTTTCTTGTTAACACTAATTCTTCTTCAACTTCTTCTTCAGGAAATTCATACTTAGGTAATTTTTTAACTAAATAATTTTCTGTTACATTTGTAATAACAAAAGCAAGTATAATAATTAATATAATATTAGAAAATAAAAATCCCCAACTTGATATAGTATAACCACTATTAATAACATGAACATTATCTAAAGTAATACTTATTAAACTAGAATCATAACTAGTTAAAAACAAACTTAAAGCACTACCACAAGTAAGACTTGCAAATGTTGTAATAATTCCAATCATTGGATTTCTTTTACCATACAAAAATAATAATGCTCCTAAAGGAACTAATATAATATAAGATAAATCTCCTACTAAACTTGCAAGTATCGAAATTAACACTAACACAAAGGTAACAGTTGTTTTCTTAGCTTTTTTAGTCATTAATGTAATAATGGTTTTTAAAAATCCACTCTTAACCATTATACCAATACCTAAAAGTATAATAATTAAATGTGTAAGAACTGAAAAGTTAGCAAAATTACTAACAGTACTAGTAAATATATATTTAAGTCCTCTTAAACTAAATAATGAATTTACAGCTTCTGTAGTAACTTGAAAGTCTCCAGTAACACTTGATATTTGATTAAATGTTGATTGAACATTAAATAGTCTTAATAATCCACTAATAATAATTGTTGCAAAACTTAAGACTAAAAGCATCATTACTGGATGTAGTCCAATTTTCTCTTTAGTTCGAAGTTTTTTCATTTACAATCACCTTTTTTAATTTTTTCATAAATTCTAATCTATCCATCATGATTTCTCTACCACAATTTTTACATTTAATTTTAACATCTGCACCATTTCTTGTAATAATCCATAAATTAGTACCACAAGCATGTTGTTTTTTCATGATAACTTCATCATTTAAATTAAAATCTTTATTCATTATTCTTCCTCAACTTTAACATTCATTTTCGAAAGTATCTCTTCTAATTCACTTACCCCATCAAAATATATCTCAATCTTTTTCTTACTAACTCTAACCTTAGTATTTAAACTATCCATAATTATATTTTCATACATTCTATATTTATGGTCATATCCTTTATTACTTCTAGAACTACTCTTAATAATATTTTCTTCTTTTACATCTTGACTAACTCTTTCTAAGTCTCTAACACTCATTCCTTCAGTAATAATTTTTTTAGCTAAATCAATAACTTTCTCATCATCATCCATCTTACTTAAAACTCTAGCATGAGACATACTTAAACTATTTTTTTCAACCATTTTCTTTACTTCATCAGGTAATTTTAATAAACCTAACATATTAGTTACATATGTCCTACTCTTACCAAACTTACTTGCGAATTCTTCTTGAGTATATCCACGTAGTTTAATTATATTACTAATACTACTAGCTTCATCAATTGGATTTAAATCTTCTCTTTGAATATTTTCAATTAAAGCAATTTCCATCATTTCTTGGTCATCAAAATCTTTAATTATGGCAGGAATACTTTTTAAACCAGCTAGTTTTGCAGCTTTAGTTCTTCTTTCACCTGCAACAAGTTCATAACCTTTAATACTTTTCTTAACAATAATTGGTTGAACTACCCCATATTCTTCAATACTTTTAGCAAGTTCATTTAAACTAGCAGTATCAAATGTTTTTCTTGGTTGATATGGATTACTTCTTATTTCATCCAAACTTATTTCAGTTACATCCTTTTTATTTTCTTCAATAACAGTATCTTCAAAATTATCAAAGTCTATTACATTATTAGAAAATAATTGTTCTAGTCCTTTACCTAGTGCTTTTTTCTTAGTTTCCATCTCTACTTACCACTTCCTTTGCTAAATTAGCATAAGCTTCCGTAGCTCTACTTAATGGATCATATTCATTGATAGGTTTTCCATGACTAGGTGCTTCTACTAATCTTACTAATCTAGGTATTATTGTATTAAATACTTTATCTTTAAAGTATTTTCTTATTTCTTCAATTACTTCAAGCCCTATATTTGTTCTACCATCTAACATGGTTAAAAGAACTCCTTCAATTCTTAACCCAGGATTCATACTTCCTTGAACCATTATTATACTATTTAATAATTGTGTAATTCCTTCCAAAGCAAAAAATTCACATTGAACAGGTATTATTACACTATCACTAGCAACTAATGCATTCATAGTACCTAAACCTAAAGATGGTTGACAATCTATTATTATATAATCATAATTATCTCTTATTTCATCAAGTCTTAATTTTAATTGCATATTTTGACTAAATTCTTTATCTTCAAGCATTCTTTTAACAAATTCTACATCTACACCAGCTAAATTAATTGTTGATGGTATAATACTTAAATTATGAAATTTAGTCTTCTTAATAGCTTTCTTTACTTCACATTTTCCAGTAATAAGTTCATATATATCATTCTTAAAATCATTACTATTTAAACCTAGCCCAGTAGTGGCATTACTTTGTGGGTCCATATCAATTAATAGTACACGTTTACCCATTTTTCCTAATGCAGCACTCAAGTTTATACTAGTGGTAGTTTTACCAACTCCACCCTTTTGATTAACAAGTGATATAATTTTAGCCATAACGAGCACTTCCATTCTATACAACTTTTTCGTACTACTTTATTTTATCAAATTATTAATTACTTGTCTATCTTTTTCACAGAACAAAATCAAAAATTAAACAATTAAAGTATTATAATTTATTCACTAAACAAATAACAAAGTCAACATTAATGTACCATTTTTAAGAAATTTAATGTACCATTTTTAAAAATTCAAATTTATAAATGAGTTACATATTTTTTTCAAACATTTCTTTTAACTGATATGATTCTTTTAATTCTTCAATGACACAAAGAAGTTCATCCATCCATTATATATCTGATATAATGAAATCGGTCTACTACGTACTTGGCATACGGGAACATGATTTTTTGTACTTGCAGATATGATTCACAATATGTAAAATATTGTATTAGGTATTCTTTTTTTCTATTTGAAAGTACATCCAACGTTTCTTTATGTATTGGGTCATTTAATACAAATGCATATTTTCCTTCTCTTATATCTGCTTTAAATTTATCAAATGATATAACTCTTGGAAGATTTATAATATTTTTCGGATAATCTTTCGTATGTTCTGTGTTATCACTTATATTATTTTCTTCTGCTATATATTTTAAGCTTAGGTTATACTGTTTTAAATCTTTCAACACTTTCTGTTCTATTTTATTAGATATATTTTTATTTTCTCTTTGAATTGTAACTTGTCCCGTAAATTTATATTTACAACTAATCTTCTTTTTATAAGCACGACATAAGTTATAAAATCAAATGCTTTTACATATTTTAATGTTATTGGTTTTAACTTATCATGAACACTTTTTGTACG
>FR899751.1 GCA_000437355.1 Firmicutes bacterium CAG:460 | reverse complement strand
CTAGTTCTTGTTGCATCTTGTTTAATGCATCTAGTAGGAAGTCTACTTCGTTTCGTTGGTTTTGGTTACTTTTGTGGTTCACATTATCTGTGTATGGGGAACCACCTTTTTTTGCTTTCTTGGAGTTGGAGTTGATGTTGTGGTTTTCAATTCGTGACTCAATTAGTTGTTGTTGTGCTGCATGAGTTAATATATATTGTCCTACAAGAATTAACCAGTTACCAATGGAGTTTTGTTCATTGGCATTATAATCTCCAACACAAGCATAACCAACTGCTACAGCAATGATTGAAAAAGTATGTGGGTCTATTGAAGGAGGAAAATTAGTATTGTGCATGTAGTTTTTCCTCCTTTATTTGTTAATAATATATATGAAAATTTGCATTTTTAAATGAAATAATATATAATTAAATGGGTGATGCAAATTATGCAAATTGAAAGTGTGAATGAACCAATTATTGCTGTAAGAAGAAGTCAGTATCCAGAAGATAAAAAGTCAGAATTTTTACTTGTGGGTAGAAGTAATGTTGGTAAGAGTAGTTTTATAAATACATTAATTGAAAGAAAGAACTTTGCTAGAACTAGTAGTAAACCTGGTAAAACTCAAACATTAAACTTTTATAAAGTTAATGATGCATTTTATTTAGTTGATGTACCTGGTTATGGTTATGCAAGTGTTAGTAAAGATACTCAAAAAAAGTTTGGTTTAATGATTGAAGAATATTTAAAATCTAGAGAAAATCTTAAACATGTATTTATGTTAATAGATTATAGACATAAACCAACTGAAGATGATGTTTTAATGTATGAGTTTTTAAAGTATTATAACTTAGATATTACTATTGTTGCTACTAAATATGATAAAGTAAGTAAAAATGGTAGAATTAAACAAGATAAATTAATTAAAGATACTTTAAAATTTGATGATAATGAATTTATAACATTTAGTTCAGTTACTAAAAAAGGAAGAACTGAAGTATTAAGTATAATCGAGGAAAAAATATGAAAAAAAAGAATGGCTTTACATTAATTGAATTATTAGCAGTTATAGTAATACTTAGTATTATTATATCTATGTCTACTTTTGGAGTTATGAGAATTAGAAATAATTCTTTAAAGAAGTTATTAGATACTAAAATAAATGAATTAGAAGCAAGCGCCATTCTTTATGGGCAAGAGAACCAAAGTTCTCTTGGTGGTGCATGTACTGTAGATGGGGTTGAAAGTAAGTTTTGTAAAGTAATAACAGTTAAAGAACTAATAGATAGTGATTACTATAAAAGTAATGAAGTAAATAGTAGTAATAAGAAAGATTTAATAAATAATGTTACTAATAAGAGTATGTTGTGTGATGAAATACAAATATATAAAAAGAATAATAGAGTATATGCTAAAGCATTAAATATTAAAAGTAATGATGTAAATTATGTATGTGATAAAAGTTATTAGATAAGGAGGTTAGTATGCAAACAGTATGTTTAGTTGGTAAACCTAATGTTGGTAAAAGTAGTATATTTAATAGATTAATTAAAGAAAATAAATCTATTATTATGGATACACCAGGAGTTACTAGAGATAGAATATATGGTAAAGTAGAGTATAATAATAAAAGATTTCATTTAATTGATACAGGAGGTATTTCTTTTGGAGATGATGATTTTCAAAAAGATATACTTGCTCAAGCTACTTTAGCAATTGATGAAGCAGATTTAGTTTTGTTTGTAGTAGATGGTATAGAAGATATTGATGCAAGTGATAGAAAGGTTGCTGAAATATTACATAGAACAAGTAAACCAGTTATTGTTGTTGTTAATAAACTTGATAATGATAAAAGAAAAGATAATTTATATAATTTTTATGAATTAGGTTTTAGTGAGTTAATTGCCGTTAGTGCTTCACATAATATTGGTATTAATGAATTACTTAATACTATTACTAAAGATTTACCAGAAGAAGAAATAAAAGAAGATAATACAATTAAATTTTCTATTATTGGAAGACCTAATGTTGGTAAAAGTAGTTTAATTAATGCTATATTAAATGAAGATAGAGCAATAGTTAGTGATATTGCTGGTACTACTAGAGATGCCATAGATACTAAATTTAAATATAATCATGAAGATATTACTGTTATTGATACAGCAGGAATGCGAAAAAAAGGTAAGATTTATGAAAGTGTTGAAAAGTATAGCTTAATACGTAGTCTTAAAGCAATTGATAGAAGTGATGTTTGTGTGTTAGTAATTGATGCATCAACTGGTATTATTGAACATGATAAACATATAGCATCATATGCTTTAGATGCTGGTAAAGGTATTGTAATTTGTGTAAATAAATGGGATACTATAAATAATCCAGATAGCGATATAAGACATTGGAAAGAAGAAATAAAGAATGAATTTCAATTTATTCCTTATGCTCATGTAGTATTTTTAAGTGCTAAAACTAAAAAACGTGTTAGTACTTTAATGCCTGAGGTAATAAATGCTTATAACAATAATAGAAAAGAAGTAAAAACAAGTTTACTTAATAATATTATTATGGAAGCAGTTAGTTTACATGAACCCCCTTCTTATAAAGGTAAAAGGCTTAAAATATATTTTGTAAGTCAAACTGGTAATTGTCCTCCGAAATTTACTTTTTCTGTAAATAACAAAGGCTTAGTTCATTTTAGTTATGAAAGATATTTAGAAAATCAAATTAGAAATAATATTGATTTTGATGGTACACCGATTATACTTCAATTTAAAAATAAAAGTGAATAAAGGGCATAAGTAATTTATGTTTATTGGACTAGCTCATATGATATAGTAAGATAAATTAACCTTTAAAGGGGGTGATATCTTGACTATATCATTATCAGTTATAATAATGCTTGTAGCATATATTTTTGGAGCAATTACAAAAATATTTATTGAGAATGTTCCTAATAAGTTTATTCCTATTCAAAATGTTGTGATTGGCATTTTAAGTGGGGTTGTATGTTTTTTTCTACATATAGATGATAACTTGCTTAATTCTATTGTTGTATGTATTATGTCTACGATGAGTGCAGGCGGAATAGCAGACTTAATTGAAACAAGAAAACTACAAGATAATGAAACGAAAGGTTAAAGAAAAATAACGCACATGATAACATGTGCGTCTTTTATATTAAAAATTTTTTTATGAAAGAAGGTGATTTTTGAAGAAGATTTTATCTTCAACAAAAAATGTTTTCATGATGGTGAAAAATTTGCAAGTCTTACATAAGAAAAATAAATTGTGTTCTAAGTAGTTAAAAAAAATCATAGACTTATTCTGGGAGGACAAGCATATGGGTTTAAGCGAAAAAGAAGTTATACAATCTAGAAAAGAACATGGTACAAATGAAATTACTAAGCAAAAGAAGAATACTTTTTTGCATCTATTATTGGAATCTTTAGGAGACCCAATTATTAAAATATTGTTGATAGCATTAGGTATTAAAGTAGTAGTGCTTTTTCGTGATTTTGACTGGTATGAAACTATTGGTATTTTAATTGCTATTTTTTTAGCATCATTTATTTCAAGTATTAGTGAATATGGTTCTGAGAAAGCATTTTCAAGATTACAAGAAGAGCAATTAAAAACTAAAGCGTGTGTTAGAAGAAATGGTAAAATTGTCGAAATACCATCATCTGAAATAGTAGTTGGTGATGTTGTTATCCTTAGTAGTGGTGATAAAATTCCAGCGGATGGTTACTTAATTAATGGTTCTTTAAGTGTCGATGAGTCAGCTTTAAATGGAGAGACTAAAGAAGCTAAGAAGGTAAGTAAAAATGGTCCGGTGATTAGTGATGTAAATAGAGTTTATCGTGGTTCAGTAGTTTATAATGGTGAAGCTGAAATGTTGGTAAGACTTGTTGGAGATAAGACAATATTAGGTAAAATATCTCAGGAATTACAAGAAGTTGTTCCTGAAAGTCCACTAAAAATAAAGCTTCGTGGTCTTGCTAAAACTATAAGTCGTATTGGTTATGTTGGAGCTATTCTTGCAAGTATATCATATTTATTTTCTAGTATTGTAATTGAAAATAGTTTTGATATAGATTTAATCAGAGCAACAATTAGTAATTTTCCAGTGATGTTTAATCATTTGTTATATGCTTTAACATTATCAGTTACAATTATAGTGGTGGCAGTTCCTGAAGGACTTCCAATGATGATTACATTAGTATTATCAAGTAATATGAAAAAGATGTTAAAAGATAATGTTTTAGTTAGAAAATTAGTAGGTATAGAAACTGCTGGTAGCTTAAATGTCCTCTTAACAGATAAAACAGGTACTTTAACTAAAGGCATTCTTAAAGTAACTGAGTTTGTTACTCCTGATAATAAGGTTTTTAAAGATGTAAGTGAAGTAAAAAAATGTAAGAATTATGAAGTTATGTATAAATCATTTTATTATAATAATGCTAGTATAATAAGTGATACAGGGATTATAGGAGGTAATTCTACTGATAGAGCATTAATGTCTTTTATAGGTAGTGATAAAAATATAAAAGATAAAGTTATAAAAAAAGAACCTTTTGATAGTAAATATAAGTATAGTAGTGTTACATTAAGTAATGGAGTAACATATTATAAAGGGGCTTTAGAAGTAATAATGCCAAAGTGTAAGAAATATTTAAATTCTTTTGGTAGTGAGGTTAGTTTAGTAAATAAAAGTGTTATTTTAAAAAAGATAAATATGTATACTAAAGCATCTGGAAGAGTGTTAGTATTTGCTTATGGTGAGTGTTTCGATGAATTAACTTTGTTAGGTTTTGTTAATATAAAAGATGAATTAAGAGATGAAGCTAAAGAAGGAATTAGATTAATTAAGAGTGCTGGTATTAAACCAATTATGATAACGGGGGATGCAATGGATACTGCGACTTCTATTGCACGTGAGGTTGGTCTTATTGATATAAATAGTAATATGGTAATAAGTAGTAGTGATTTGGAAAAAATGAGTGATGAAGATATAAAGAAGAATTTAAATAAAATTGCTGTTATTGCAAGAGCATTACCTCAAGATAAAAGTAGAATGGTTAGCATTATAGAAGATATGGATTTAGTTGTTGGTATGACTGGAGATGGTGTAAATGATGCTCCAGCTTTAAAGAAAGCTAATGTTGGTTTTGCTGTTGGAAGTGGTACTGAAGTTGCTAAAGAAGCTGCAGATATAGTAATATTAGATAATAATATTTTATCAATTAGTAAAGCTATTTTGTATGGTAGAACTATTTTTAAAAGTATTAGAAAGTTTATTATTTATCAATTAACTGTTAATATGTGTGCACTTGTTTTATCAATAGTTGGTTCTTTTATTGGAGTTACAACACCGATTACAATTGTGCAAATGTTATGGCTTAATATGATTATGGATACTTTTGCAGGGGTAGCATTTTCTTATGAAGCACCTTTAATTGAATATATGGAAGAACCTCCGAAGAAAAAAGATACACCGATTATGAATAAATATATGTATAGTGAAATTATTTGGACAGGTGTATATTGTGCGTTGTTATGTATTTTGTTTTTAAAGTTACCTATATTTAAATCATTAATTAGAGTAGGTGATAATAATAAATATTTAATGACTGCTTATTTTGCAATGTTTATATTCATGGGAATATTTAATGCTTTTAATGCTAGAACTGTTAGAATTAATACATTTGCTAATTTAGGTAAGAATAAAGTATTTATTGGAGTATTTACATTTATCTTTGTTGCGCAGATGTGGATTATATATAATGGGGGAGATATTTTTAGAACTTATGGTTTAAAAATAAATGAATTATTATTAGTTTTAACTTTAGCTTTAAGTGTATTTCCAGTTGATTGGCTTCGAAAATATATTTTAAAAAAGAAAGGTATTGCTATAAGAGTATAAATTCTTATAGCTTTTTTATTTTAAATGTTTTATAATTTATGTGGTGATTATTGTGAAGAAAAAAAATAAAAAATATTTAATTATTGGTATTTTGGTTTTCGTTTTTGTATGTTTGGTTAGTTTAGGTATTTACTTTTCTAATAAAAAGGAAAATACAAATAACAATGATGATGTAAAGTTGGTTATAAAAAAAGATGTTAGTGTTGAAGTTATGAGTGAACTTTTAAATGCTAAAGATTTTTTTGATAGAGATGTTAATAGTAATGCAAAAATATTATATTATCTTGATGATGAAAAAATAGATTTTAATCTAAAATATGATAAAGTCGGTACATATAAAGTAGTTATAAATATTGATGATACAAAATATGATACTACTTTAAATGTAGTTGATACCACAAAACCAGATTTAAAATTAAAGAGTGCTAGTATAGTTTTTGGAGAAAAATACGAAATAACTGATTTTGTTGATAACTGTACTGATAATAGTGGTGAAGAATGTATTTTATCATATAAAAATGATAAAATTTATGATAAGGTTGGTACATATGATATTGTTATTATTGCTAAAGATAGTAGTGGAAATGAAGTAGAAGAAACTACAAAGTTAGAAATTTTAAAAAAACAAACAAGTAATACAAAAAACAATAATAATAGGAATGATAATAATAAAGTAAAATTTGTTAAAGAAGAAACTGAAACAGAAAAAGAAGAAAAAGATTTAAAATATGGAACTAAATTAACTTCTTGGCATGTAAAAACTTATAATGTATATAGTGATGGGTCTAAAAAGAAAGTTAATGAATATACTCACAATGAAGTTGATGGAACTAATTTTAATGCAAAGACTTCGGATATGTTACCTGAAGCTATTGAAAATATGAGTATATACCAAAATGAAGTGAATGATGTAGTAAAATATACCAATGAATTTAGAACTGAAGCAGGTAAGGAACCATTAAAACTTGATGAAACATTAACAAAGGCAGCAATGGTTAGAGCTATTGAAATGGCTTATTCAAATAAGTTTTCTCATGAAAGACCTGATGGAAATATGTGCTATTATATAATGCGTGATTTTGGTCAAGATATTTATGGTGTAGGAGAAAATATTGCAAGTAGACAACGTAATGCTAAGGAAGTTTCATATGCTTGGAAAGGTTCTCAAGGTCATTATGAAAATATGATTAGTTCTTCCTTTACTAGAATTGGTATTGGTGTAATTAAATTTTATGGAACATATTATTGGGTACAATTATTTCAATATTAGGTGGTAAGAAATGAAAAAAATAGATGTAGAAAAAATGGATAGAAGAAAAACTTATGAATGGTTTAAAACATTTAAAAATCCTACTTATGGAGTTAATGTTAATTTAGATGTAACAAAATTAGTTAAATATACTAAAGAAACTAATAGTTCGTTTTTTATCAACTTCTTGTTTATTTTAGTTAAATCATTAAATGATATACCTCAGATGAAGCAAAGATTTGTAGATAAAGAACCAGTGGAATATGATGTTTGTAATCCAGGAATAACCGTTTTAACTAAAAATGATACTTTTGAAAATGTTAGATTTTCATATGTTGATAATTATTATGAGTTTTATAATATTGCTAAAGAAAATATTGATAAAGCAAAGAATGAAGATATTTTAACTAGTGATAGTTATAACTTAGAAAATACTTATAATGAATATTATATTACTAGTGTTCCATGGATAAATTTTACGAGTGTCACTCATCCAATTCCTGAAGATGTTAGTTCTTTAAGTGTTCCAAGAATTTGTTTTGGAAAGTTTGTTTTAAATAATGAAAAATATGAAATGCCGTTTAATATTACTGTTAGTCATGTTTTTGTGGATGGGCTTCATATTTCTAAACTTTTGAAGAAAATTGAAGGTTATTTGGATAATGTTGATGATATTTTGAGATAAAAATATAAAAAATGTCGAAAAAGACTTGTCAAAAGTCTTTTTTTTTGGTATTATTTAGTAGTCATGGCGAGATAGCTCAGCTGGCTAGAGCATCCGGTTCATACCCGGCAGGTCGAGAGTTCGAATCTCCCTCTCGCTACCAAGAGTTTACTAAAGAATATTAGAAATAATATTCTTTTTTTTATGCAAGTTGGCCATTAAAAGTAAAAAAATAAGTTATTATTACATAAATAGATGTATGTATAAATTTGACAATTCTTATATTATTATGATATATTTTAAATACCGGAAGCAATAATGCTTTGTCATGGTGGACAGATTTATAGTGGTCTGTGGACTAAGTGTATAATTACACCACATAAACTGGAGAGTGGTACAATTCCACTTTTTTTATTTGTAGAAAATTTTTTGACCTTGTGGGTATGAAAAATAAGCCCTAAATTAAATTACCGTTTATTTTTTACCGTTTCCCTTATTAAATAAGGCTTCGCTCCGATATATATTATAAAATAAAATATAAGTAAATTCAAGTAAATTCAAATAAATATAAATAATTTTATATAAAAATTCCCTAAAATTTCCCTGAATATTTTTTAAGCATTAAATTTATTTTCTTTCTTTTTTTATATATTCAATGTTAAACTCATCTAAATCGCTTATTTTAATTGTACCATCTTCTAGTGAAGATTTTAATCCCTCTTGATATTCGTTAGGGGCATAAATTACTTTAATATATTGACTCTTTTGACAAGGTAAGTAATAAATATATTCATCATCTTTATAAATTTCTTCTAAAGCAGAAGCACAAGTAAAGTTTTCGTTATTTTTACTACTATCAACAATGACAAATTCTTTTTCAATATCATATTTTGAATTATTAAAAACAGTAATATTAAATATCTTTATTATAACTCCTTTTTTATAACCCATACGAATATCATCTATTGAATAAATACTATTAACTTTTGATATTGAATAAGTTAAAGATTTCCACTCAACTGTACCACCATCTTTTAGTTTAAAAGGTATAGGTATTAACAAAATCAATAATATTATAATAATCACAATTTTAGCAATTTTTTTACTTTTCATTTTTCATATCCTTTCCACAAACTATCTTTGTTAATAATATTATACCATATTATTGATAAAAATGCATTAGTCAAGTAAAAGTAGACAATTATTTAATATAATTAAAATTAAATAAGTATAAATAAACATAAATAAAAAAAGAGAATTTAATAAAAAATTCCCTAAAATTTCCCTGAAAAAATTTTAAAAAAAGAATTTGCAACTTTGCAAACCCTTATAAAATCTAGTAAAAATTGATTTTTAAATTTATAAATTAAGTCAGTGGCTAATTAGGTATGAACTGAATGCCCAAAATAATATACTTTAATATGGATGAAGATTTAAGTAGGTTAAAAGATATTAAAATAGAAAATTATATTTGGATAATATATATTGGTATTATTGTTTTAAGTTGGTATGCAAATAGTAAAGAAAAGAATTATATTTTAACTAAAAGTGAAAAGAGTAAAAAAGAATATCAATGGTTAATGATACTTATTTTTAGTGTCTTGTTACTTATTTATTATTATTTTGCTAAAGATTCTTATGATGATATATTGGAATTAAAACCTGGAGATAGTAATAAGAAAGTTTTACTTAGATATGCCTCATTTATTGGTTCATTCTTAATTTTAATAAGTGGTATTATATTTTTGATAATTGCTATAGTTGATGATAATATTGATACAGAAATTGCATTTAATTAATTTTTTCCTTTACTAATATTGTATCACATGATACAATATAGTTAGGAAGGTGATATATTGCCAAAGAATATAAGTATAAGTAAAGATAATATTTTAAATACAGCTTTAGAAATAGTAAGAGAAAAGGGAATTGATGCTGTTAGTAATAGAGAGATTGCTAAGAAACTTAATTGTTCAATAAGACCGATATATTATCAATTTAAAAATAGTGAAGAATTGATGAAGGAACTAAATAAAGTGATGATTAAATATTTTTATGATTTTTTAACAAATAATATGAATGATGAAATGCCTAAGTATAAACAAACTGGTATTAATTATATAAAATTTGCTAAGGAAGAAAAGAATTTATTTAAAGTGTTGTTTATGAGTAAAACAAATCTTTCTATAAGTGAATTTATTGGTGCTGCTGAAGATAATATTAATAATATATTTAAGTTAATAAAGGGAAGTACTAAATTAAATGATGAAGATATAATGTCTTTTCATACAAAAATGTGGTTGTTTACTCATGGTCTTGCAACACTCCTTGCATGTGATGCAATTAAACTTAATGATAAACAAATTAGTGAACTTTTATCTTGTGAGTTTAAGGCATTGATGTTACTTGAGGAGGAAAAATAATATGAAGTATGATAAGTTGTGGAAGTATATTAAAAATAAAGATGTAAGGAAAATTACATTTAAGGAAATTGAAGAAATATTAGGTTTTAAAATTAATCATGCGTTTTTAAATAGAATTTGAATAAGTATGGTTATGAAATAAGTAAAATCAGTTTAAAAGAAAAAATTGTGTATGTAAGGAGATTAGATAATGAAAAAAGTAATTGAAGTAAAGAATTTAACAAAAGAATATAAGAATTTAAAAGCAATTGATAATTTATCATTTGATGTTTATGAAGGAGAAATATTAGGACTTTTAGGACCGAATGGTAGTGGAAAGTCCACCACTATTAATTCAATTTTACAACTATTAAATTATAGTAATGGTAGTATTAAAATATTTGGGCATGAAATGAAACCTGATGCATATGAAATAAAAAAAGATATCGGGGTTATATTTCAAGAAGTGGCTGTATTTCAAGAATTAACTGTTTATGAAAATATTGATTATTTTTGTGGGCTATATATAAATGATAAAGAGATTAGAAGAAAATATGTAATGAATGCTATTAATTTAGTGGGATTAAATGACTTTATAAAGTTTTATCCAAAAGAGTTATCCGGAGGATTATTACGTCGTTTAAATATTGCTTGTGGTATTGCTCATAAACCTAAACTTATATTTTTAGATGAACCCACTGTTGCAGTTGACCCTCAAAGTAGAAATAATATTTTGGATGGTATTAAAAAACTTCGTGATGAAGGTGCTACGATAGTTTATACAACTCATTATATGGAAGAAGTGGAAATTATTTGTGATAGAATTATTATTTTAGATAAGGGTAAGATTATTGCTAAAGGTACTACTGATGAATTAAAGACCCTTGCTAAGTTAGAAGAAAAAATAACTGTGGAAGTAAAAAATATAAGTGAAGAAACATTAAAAGAAATTAAAGAATTTAAAACAGTTTTAGATTTAAGTTATCAAGGAAATACTTTAGTGATTGTTTATAAAAAGGGAAAAGATAATCTAGGTGAATTAATAGATTATTTACATGAAAAAAAGGTTACATATTCAAAAATATTTTCTGAAAGACCAACACTTAATGATGTTTTTTTGGAACTAACTGGAAAGGATTTGAGAGATTAATGTTTAAACATAATTTTAAATATTCTTTAAAAATACTTTTTAGAAATAAGAGTTTAATTTTCTGGACATTTATATTTCCAATTATTCTAGGTACATTTTTTAAACTAGCTTTTAATGATATAGAAAATAATGAAGCATTTCATCCATTTGATATAGCAGTTGTAGAAAGTAATGATTTTAATAATAATAAAATATTTAAAGATGCAATTAAGAGTGTAAGTAAGAGTGATAATAAATTATTTAATGTAAAATATGTAAGCAAGAGTGATGCTAATAAATTATTAGAAGATAAAGATATAACTGGTTATCTTGAGTTTATTGGTAATGATGTAAATATTAAAATAAATGATAATGGAATATATGAAACAATACTTAAGTTTTTTGTTGATGAAGTA
>FR899750.1:27092-31631 GCA_000437355.1 Firmicutes bacterium CAG:460 | reverse complement strand
GGAAAATATAATTCTATCTACAAAGAAGTTATTTTATTGGGAAAAGAAAAGTATTTGATATATTTTAAAAGAAAATAAAAAGGAATTGAAAGCGTCGGTAAGTCCAACTAGATCAATTCCTTAATGAACACATTATAGCACAAAAGCTATGATGTGTCAAATCGGATTAAAATACATATTTAGTTCAAATTTTGTTACTTTGACTATTATTATATACAATAAAAAAAAGAAGCAACCTTGTTGTACCAACGCTTTTGCTTCTTTAATGACTAAATTGTAACACAAAAACTATAGTGTGTCAAATTAAGTATTTTTTTGCAAAATTAAAAGCACATAATGTGCCATTAATTATCAATAGTTTTCCACTCAGTATTTCCACATTTTGTACAAATTCTTGGAGCTAAAACTTTCTTACCTTTAGGTAATTTCATACCTGTATCAATTTTACTACATAATAGACCAGATTCAGGGTCAATATAAGCTACCCCAAATTTAGCATCTTCACAACAATTACATTCTTTTTCTTTCATATATAAATATCCTCCATCTATATTATGAGAATATTTTATTATTTTATACAATTAATTCAAAAAAAACAACTAATCAATTGACTAGTTGTTTATTAATTAAACTAATTCTAATCTTACTTCTAGAGCATCGTCTCCACGACGTTCTTTAAGTTTAATTATTCTAGTATATCCACCATTTCTAGTTTCATAAGTTTTAGCAAGTTCATTAAATACTTTTGATGTAACATCTTTATCATTATGTAAGAATGCAAGTGCTTTTCTACGAGCAACAAGTGAACCGTCTTTACCATAAGTAATCATTTTATCAACAAATTTTCTTACTTCTTTAGCTCTAGCTTCAGTAGTAACAACATATCCATTCATAATAACATCTTTAGTAAGTCCAGCTAAAATACTTCTTCTAATTCTAGTTTCTCTTCCTAATTTTCTATATTTCATATTCTACTCCTTAAATGTAAGTCCTAATTCAGCAACTTTATCAAGAACTTCTTTTAAAGATTTCTTTCCTAAGTTTCTAATCTTAGTAACTTCTACTTCTTTTTTGTTAACTAAATCTTGAACGGTATGAATACCAGCTCTTTTTAAACAATTATAAGCTCTTACTGAAAATTCAACTTCTTCAATTGGAGTTTCCAAAGTCTTAGTCATTGTATCAATTTTCTTTTCTTGCATAATATTTGCAATATTACTAATTGAATTTAAATCTGAGATTATTGAGAAATGTTCAATTAATATCTTAGCACCAAGAGCCATAGCTTCTTCTGGAGTCATAGAACCATCAGTAGTTACTTCCATAACTAACTTATCATAAGATTCATCTTGACCAACACGAGTATCAAGTACTTCATACTTAACAACTTCAATTGGTGAATAATTTGAATCTATTGCAATAACACCAGTTACTATTTGTTCTAAGTTTGCTTTATTAACAGCAGCTGGAGTAAATCCACGACCATTTTTAACAGTCATTTCAATATTAATTTTTCCAGCTCCAACTAAGTTACAAATAACTAAATTAGGATTCATAATTTCAATATCAGCATCTTTTTCAATATCTGCTGCTAAAACAGGTCCTTCAGTTGATTTAGTTAATCTAATAACTTTTGGTCCATTAGAATGATTTTTAACAACTAAGTTTTTAATATTTAAAACGATAGTAGTAACATCTTCTACAACACCTTCAATTTTTTGGAATTCATGAAGTACACCATCAATTCTAATTGATGTAACAGCACTTCCTGGTAAGCTTGATAAAAGTACTCTTCTCATAGCATTACCAATAGTTGTTCCAAAACCTCTTTCTAAAGGTTCAATTTCAAATTTAGCATAATGATTATTTTCTTGATATTCAATAATTTTATAGTCTGGTTTTTCAAATTTTATCATAGTACACGTTCCTTTCCCTTATTAGTTTCTTGGTCTTTTTGGTGGACGACATCCGTTATGAGGAATTGGTGTTTCATCAGTAATACTTGAAATTTCAAGCCCTGCAGTTTGAAGTGATCTAATTGCGTTTTCTCTTCCTGGTCCTAGACCTTTAACAAATACATCAACTTTTTTAACTCCAGCATCAACTGCAGCAGCTGCAGCAGCTTCACTAGTTAAACCAGCAGCAAATGGAGTTTTCTTTTTACTTCCTTTATAACCAATTCTACCAGCTGATGACCAACTAATAGCGTTACCTTCTTTATCACTTATAGTAACAATAGTATTATTATAAGTTGAATGAATGTGAGCAACAGCTTCAGGAATATTCTTCTTTACTTTTCTTTTTCTTCTATTATATGCCATATATTAACACCCTACTTTCCGACCTTTTTCTTATTAGCTACAACTTTTCCTCTACCTTTACGAGTCTTAGCATTTCTACTAGTTCTTTGTCCTCTTACAGGTAATCCTTTTTTGTGTCTAATACCTTCATAGCAATTTATTTCCATTTTGTTTTTGATACTCATTTGAACGTCACGTCTAAGGTCACCTTCAACAGTATAATTATCGATTTCACGACGAAGTTTTGCAATTTCTTCTTCAGTTAAATCTTTAATTTTCTTAGCTGGATCAACTTCTACGTTTTCACAAATAGTTTTTGCTAAATTTCTACCAATACCATAAATTGCAGTAAGTCCTATACAAGTATGTTTTTCTCCTGGTAATTCAATATTCTTAATTCTTGCCATTTATTATCCTCCTTAACCTTGTACTTGTTTATGTTTAGGATTTTCACAAATAACCCTAACTTTTCCTTTTCTTCTTATGATTTTACATTTTTTGCAAATCTTTTTAACTGATGGTCTAACTTTCATAATTTCACTCCTTATCTATTATTCCATTTTATAATCCCACGTGTTAAATCGTATGGTGAAAGTTCCACTGTAACTTTATCACCTGGTAAGATACGAATCATATTCATACGCATTTTACCAGAAACGTAGGCTTTTACAGTGTGTCCATTACTAAGTTCAACAAGGTAATCACTACCCTTTAACACTTCAGTAACTTTTCCTTCTACTTCAATCTTATCTTTTTTTCCCATATTTTAATCTCCTGTTAATATTTCATATCCATCTTTTGTAACTAGAACTGTATTTTCATAGTGACAAGATGGTTTACCATCCATTGTTACAACGGTCCAATCATCATCTAATAATGCTACTTCCTTACTACCTAAATTAAGCATTGGTTCTATTGCTATTACCATACCTGCTTTAAGTCTTGTTCGATTATTATCATTAAAATTTGGTACATCTGGATTTTCATGCATTTCAAGTCCAATACCATGTCCACATAATTCCTCAACCACTGATAAACCATGAGCATGAGCATATTCTTCAATTGCACAACTTATATCCATCACTCTAGCACCTTCTTTTACTTTTTTTAAACCAGCATAGAAAGCACCCTTTGTATCATTAACCAAATTTCTAACCTCATCACTTACATTACCAATAATATAAGTTCTCGTAGCATCAGCATGATAGCCTTTATAACTTAAAACTAAATCTATTGAAACTATGTCTCCATTCTTTATTTTACGTCCTTTAGGTATCCCATGAACTACTTCATCATTAATTGATATACATGCAGTTGCCGGATATCCTTCATAACCTAAACAAGATGGAACACATCCAATACTAATAATATAATCATGAATTAATGTATCTAATCTTTTTGTAGTAACACCTGTTTTTATATATTTTTCAATATATTTAAACGTATCACTCAAATACTTACCAGCAATCCTCATTAATTCTATTTCTCTATCACTCTTAATACTAATCATTACAAACATCCACAATATCTTTAAAGATATCTTCTACATTTCTATTAACATTTATTTTATGAAGTTTATTTTTATCTTCATAATATTCCATCAAAGGTTTTGTATTATCTAAAAATGTTTTATATCTTACTTTAAAAGAATCAACATTATCATCATTTCTTTTAACTAACTCTTTTCCACATCCATCACAAATACCTTCAACTTTTGGTTTTAAATTATCTACATTTAGATTATATGACTTTCCACAACTACATGTAAGTCTTCCAAGAATTCTTTCTATTGCTTCTTCTTCACTTAAATCTAAATATATTACCTCATAATCTTTATCTAACATATTATCTAAAGATTTAGCTTGATTAAGAGTTCGAGGAAAACCATCTAATATAAATGGTTTTCCATCTATTTTAGCAAGTTTATCATTAATTAAATTAATAATTATATCATCACTAACTAATTCTCCACGATCAATAATATTTTTAACTTGTAACCCAAATTCTGTACCTGAAGAAACTACTTCTCTTAGCATATCACCAGTTGATAAGTGATTATAACCATAATTTTCTTTTAACATTGTACTTTGAGTTCCTTTACCCGCTGCGGGAGGAGCTATAAATATTATATTTTTCATATTATCTTAATCTCTTTCTTTTAGCAGTATAGCTTCTACTTACTAAACTACTTTCCATTTGTTTATATGTTTCAATTGCAACACCTACAACAATAAGCATT
>FR899750.1:0-27057 GCA_000437355.1 Firmicutes bacterium CAG:460 | reverse complement strand
GCATTCCAGTTCCTCCAATTGTAACTTGACTTGATAAGCCAAATATTAATGAGAAGATAATTGGAATAGCTGCAAGTATTACAAGGAATATACTACCCACTAGTGTAAGTTTACCCATTGAATTACTAATATATTTGCTAGTATCTTCACCAGGTCTTATACCAGGGATGTAACCTCCACGTTCATTTAAGTTCTTACTCATTTCATCTGGATTCATAACCATAAATGTATAGAAATATCCAAAGAATAATATTAATATTATATATAATATAAATCCGGTTGGACTATTATAAACTATATATTTATTTACAAAATCTATTGCATTTTGATTCTTAGTTAGTGCAACAATTGTTGCTGGTATAGTTGTAAGAATTGATGCAAATATTACAGGCATAACACCAGCTGAATTTAACTTAATTGGTAAGAAACTATTTTGGGCTCCATATGCACTTGTTGATTTATTAGCATATTGAATTGGTATTCTTCGCTCTGCTAGTTGTATCCATATAATACCTACAATAATTAAGATATATACAAGGATAAATAAACTAAAGAAGAATATACCTAATGCTGGTTCATATGTTCCACTTGTTATAAATCCATAATAAGCACCAGTAAATATACTTGGCATACTAAGGATAATACCTGCCATAATTAACATTGATTGTCCATTACCAATACCTTTATTAGTAATTTGGTCCCCCATCCATAAACAGAATGCTGTACCAGCAGTCATAACTAAAGCAGTTTTAAGTTGAACAAATACACTAGCACTACCCATATAAGCAATACATAATACATAAGCTTGGAAAAAACCAATAATAATACCCATATAACGATTAATCTTATTAATTTTTTGTCTTCCAGTATATCCTTGGTCCTTTAAATCTTTAAAATATGGAACAATATCCATTTGTAATAATTGAGTAATGATTGATGCTGTAATATAAGGAGAAACTCCTAAAGCAAATATGGAAAAACTTCTAAGTCCACCACCACTCATAATATTAAAGATTTCCAAAAAACCTAAGTCTTGATAAATTTGTGTTGCCCAAGGAATTGTAACTGAAGACCCTAGAGCAAACAAACCTAAACAAAATAATGTAATATATATTCTTTTTCTTAAATCCTTATTAGCTTTATTAAAAATTTGTGAAAAGCCTCGGAACATCTAAATCACCTCAGCTTTGCCACCAATATTTTCAATTTTTGTAACAGCTTTAGTAGAGAATCTATTGGCTTTAACAATTAACTTTTTAGTAAGTTCACCATTACCTAACACTTTAACACCACTAAGTTGTTTCTTTATTATTTTTCTTTCCTTTAATACTTCTGGAGTAACAACATCTCCATCATTAAAGAATTTATCTAAATCACTTAAATTAATAACAGCATATTTAGTTTCAAATTGTTTGTTATTAAAACCTCTAATAGGAATTCTTCTATATAATGGAGTTTGACCACCTTGGAACCAAGCCTTGATTGATGCACCACTTCTTGATTTTTGACCATTTTCTCCACGAGTAGATGTTTTACCCATTCCAGATCCTGGGCCTCTACCTACTCTTTTAGAGGCTTTCATTTCTTTAGTCTTTGGTAAATTTTCTAATCTCATATTATAATTCCTCAACTTTCTTGCCACGAAGTTCAGCTATATGTTCTGGAGTTCTTTGACTCTTTAATGCTTCTAAAGTAGCTTTAGCAACATTAACTTGAGTATTTGCTCCTAGAGACTTAGCAACTATATCCTTAACACCAGCTAGTTCTAATACTGCACGAGCAGCACCACCAGCAATGATTCCACGTCCTTCTTTAGCAGGTTTAACTAAAACTACAGCTCTACCCACTTTAGCTTCTGCTTCATGAGGAATAGTTCTTCCTTGACTAAGTGCAACTTTACATACATTTTTATTAGCAGCTTGTAAAGCTTTTTTGATAGCTTCTGGAACTTCATTAGCTTTTCCACTACCAATACCAACTAAACCTTTACGGTTACCAACTGCAACAGTAGCACAGAAACGGAAATGTCTACCACCTGAAGTAACTTTTGTTACTCTAGTAATAGAAATAACTTTTTCTTCTAATAAATTTTTCTTTTCTTGTCTTTTATCGTCTTTTCTCATGCTACCCTCCTTAAAATTCTAGTCCAGCTTCTCTAGCAGCATCTGCTAAAGCTTCTACTCTACCATGATATTGATATCCACCACGGTCAAATACGACTTTTTTAATTTTTAATTTTTTGCATTTTTCAGCAACATCTTTTCCAACAGCTTTAGCTGCTTCAATATTACCTCCATTAGCAATTTTTAATTCTAAATTTGAAGAACTAGCAAGGGTAGTCTTAGTTACATCATCAATAACTTGAGCATAAATACCTTTATTAGATCTAAATACATTTAATCTTGGCACTTCTTTTGTACCACTAATAGTTTTACGAACTCTTGCATGACGTCTTACACGAGCCTTATTATTTGCTTCTTTTTTAATCATACTTTAACTCCTCCCTATGCCGCTTTCTTTCCTTCTTTACGACGAACTTGTTCACCTTTGTAACGAATACCTTTACCTTTATAAGGTTCTGGTTCTCTTACCTTACGAACATTAGCCGCAAATTCAGATACTTTTTGTTTATCAATACCATGAATAGTAATTTCTGTATTACTTTCACTAGTAACTGTTAAACCAACTGGTGCTTCCATTACAACTGGATGAGAATAACCAGCATTAATAGTAATTTTATTACCACTAACTTGGAATCTATATCCAACACCAACTGCTTCTAAACCTTTATCATAACCTTTAGAAACACCTGTTATCATATTACTAATTAATGAATTTGTAGTACCTTGCATTACATTAGCATCTTTACTTGGTTTAATTTGTTTAGTTAAAACAACACCATCTTCTACTACAACACTAACAAGTTTACTAAATTCTAAATTAAGTTCACCCTTAGGTCCCTTAACATCTACAACGTTTCCGTTAACACTAACTGTTACACCGTCAGGAATAACTAATTTTCTTTCACCTATTCTACTCATAATAACTTACCATATATAGGCAAGAACTTCGCCTCCTAACCCTTTAGCTCTAGCTTCTTTATCAGTCATTAAACCTTCAGAAGTTGAGATTATAGCAATACCTAGTCCGTTTAGAACTCGAGGAATTTCATCCACTTTAGCATAAACTCTTAAACCAGATTTACTAATTCTTTTAAGTCCAACAATAACCCTTTCTTTTTTAGGACCATATTTTAATGTTAAAGTTAATTTATCACCATTTGTATTTTTTTCATATACATAATCAGCGATATAACCTTCACTCTTAAGTATCTCAGCAATACCTAAAGTCATTTTAGTACCTATAACTTCAACAGTTGCATATCTCATTTGATTAGCATTACGAATACGAGTTAACATATCTGCTATTTTATCTTGTACAAACATAATTTTCCTCCTTCTACCAACTAGATTTCTTAACACCTGGTAATTTACCTTCATTTGCTAGTTCTCTAAAACAAATTCTGCAAATTCCATATTTTCTAAGTACTCCGTGAGGTCTTCCACAACGATTACATCTTGTGTAAGCACGAGTTGAAAATTTAGGTGCTCTTTGATTTTTAACAATCATACTTTTCTTTGCCATAGTGCCTCCTTAATTCTTGAAAGGCATTCCAAAGCCTTTTAATAAACTTTTAGCTTCTTCATTGCTCTTTGCAGTAGTAACGAATATAATATCCATTCCACGCACCTTTAACACTTCATCATATTCAATTTCTGGGAATATTAATTGTTCTTTAATTCCAATTGTATAATTTCCTTTTCCATCAAAAGCATGTCCTGAAACTCCACGAAAATCTCTAACACGAGGAAGCCCAATTTTAACTAATTTTTCAAAGAAATTATACATATTTTCACCTCTAAGTGTTACTTTAACACCAACAGGTTGACCTTCTCTTAATTTGAAACCAGCAATTGATTTACGAGCTTTTGTTACAACGCACTTTTGACCACTAATAGCTTCTAAATCTTTAACAGCTGCAGTAATAAATTTTTCATCTTTACTACCTTCTCCAACACCCATATTGATAACAATTTTTTCAAGTTTTGGAACAGCCATAATAGTAGTATAATTATGTTCTTTCATTAATTCAGGAACAATTTTTTCATCATATAATTTTCTAAAATTACTCATAACTACTTACTCACTTTCTTAGAAGTTTTAGCTTTCTTTTCAGCTTTTTCTTCTACTTTTTCTTTTGTTTTAGAAGCTTTAGCTTCTTTTTCATCAATAACCTTTACATTAGAAACATGTATAGGAGCTTCAATTTCAAATATTCCGCCTTTGTCATTCATACTTGTTGGTTTACTATGTTTTTTAACAATATGTACACCTTCAACAACAACTCTAGCCTCAGTCTTTAATGTTTTAATAACTTTACCGGTTTTACCTTTATCAGCACCAGCAATTACTTTAACAGTATCTCCAACTTTTACTTTCATTTTTGCCTCCTATAATACTTCTGAAGCAAGAGAAACAATCTTCATATAATCTTTTTCTCTTAACTCTCTAGCTACAGGTCCTAAAACACGAGTACCAATTGGTGATTTATCATCTTTAATAAGTACACATGCATTATCATCAAATTTGATATAAGAACCATCGCTTCTTCTAACGCCTTCAACGCTTCTAACGATTACGGCTTTAACAACTTTACCTTTTTTAACTGGACTGTTAGGAATAGCTTTTTTAACTGTTCCAACAACAACGTCCCCGATATTACCATATTTAACTTTAGATCCACCAAGAACTCTTATTACTAAAAGTTCTCTAGCTCCTGAGTTATCAGCAACTTTAAGTCTACTTTCTTGCATTACCATAATAATACCTCCTAAAGGATAACAGCTTTAGTTAAAACTTCTACTAGTTCATATCTTTTAGTTTTAGATAATGGTCTAGTCATTCTAATCTTTACTGTATCTCCTACTTTTGCTTGATTTAATTCATCATGAGCAGCATATTTCTTTGAATATTTAACATTTTTCTTATACAAAGGATGACTTTTTGATGTTTCAACATTAACAGTTATAGTTTTGTTATTAGATGCACTAACAACTTTACCAATTAATTCTTGTTTCTTTTCTGTCATTATTTATTACCTCCATCAATTTCTCTTTCTTTAAGAATAGTTTTCATTCTTGCAACATCTCTTCTTAATATTTTAAGTTCTACTGGTTTTTCAAGTGTACCATTTGCATGTTGCATTCTCTTTGTAAATAATTCTTCCTTTGTATCTTTGATTTTTTTAACTAAATCTTCTGTAGATAACTTTCTTAGTTCCTTAATTTCCAAGAGAATCACCATCCTTTACTTCTTCTTTTTTTACAAATTTTGTTTTAACAGATAATTTATGTGATGCAAGTCTTAATGCTTCACGAGCTATTTCTTCAGAAACACCACTTACCTCAAACATAATCTTACCATTTTTAACAACTGCTACCCATTCATCTACTGAACCTTTACCTTTACCTTGTCTAGTTTCTAGAGGTTTTTTAGTTCTAGGCATATGTGGGAATATGTTAATAAAAACTTTTCCGCCACGTTTCATATAACGTGTCATTGCAATACGAGCTGCTTCAATTTGACGAGCACTAATCCATCCGCCTTCTAAAGCTTGAAGTCCATATTCTCCAAAATGAAGTTCTGTATTACCTTTAGCTTTTCCATCATAACTTACTCTATGACTTTTACGATATTTAGTTCTTTTTGGCATCAACATGTTTATCAGCTCCCTTCAGATTTTTCTTTGCAGGAAGAATTTCGTCTTTATAAATCCAAACTTTAACCCCGATCTTACCATAAGTTGTATCAGCTTCAGCGATAGCATAATCAACATCAGCTCTTATAGTATGTAGAGGCACAGTTCCTTCAGTATATCCTTCAGTTCTAGCCATTTCAGCTCCGCCAAGTCTACCTGAAACTGAAGTTTTACATCCTTTAGCTCCAGCTTTCATTACATTTCTGATAGCTCTTTTTTGAGCTGATCTAAATGGTGCTCTAGCAGCTATTTGACTAGCTATATTTTGAGCAACAAGTGAAGCATTTAAATCTGGATTCTTTTCTTCAACTATATTAACAAAAATTTCTTCTCCAACTAATTTAGATAATTTCTTTCTTAGTTTTTCAATATCTTCGCCACCACGACCGATGATAACACCAGGTTTAGCAGTATAGATACTAACTTCACATTTATTTTTTCTTCTTTCGATAATAACACTTGCAATAGCAGCTTCTTTAAGATTTTTTTCTAAATATTCTCTGATTTTAATATCATTAATTAAATATTCTTGATAATTATCTTTAGAATACCATTTACTTTGCCAAGTTTTATTAACACCAAGTCTGTATCCTATAGGATTTACTTTTTGTCCCATTATTACTTAACTCCCTTCGCTTCATCAGTTACTTTAACAGTAATATGACTACTTCTCTTATCATGGCGATCTACATTTCCACGACTTGCAAATTTAATTCTTTTATAAACAGGTCCTGGATTAATGTAACATTCACTAATTCTAAGTTCAGATTCATTTGCACCGTTATTATTAACAGCGTTTGCAACAGCTGAATTTAAAACTTTAAGAATTAATCTACTAGCTTTAGTATTAGTATTTTCTAATATACCTCTAGCAGTTTCAACATCTTTTCCTCTAATTAAGTCCATTGTCATTCTAGCAAGTCTTGGCTTAATTAAAGCATTTTTATGAATTGCGTATGCTTCCATGTTACCTCCTACTTATTACCTGCATGGCCTGTAAATTTACGAGTTTGTGAAAATTCTCCTAATTTATGTCCAACCATGTCTTCAGTTATATAAACTGGAATAAAATCTTTTCCATTATGAACAGCTATAGTATGACCAACAAAGTCAGGAAAAATAGTAGATCTTCTTGACCAAGTTTTAATAACTGTTTTTTTAGTTCCTTTATTCATTTCTTGAACCTTTTTCATAAGTGATTTTTCAACATAAGGTCCTTTTTTTAAACTTCTTGCCATTTTTCCTCCTATTTCTTAGCCTTTCTACTAACTATTAGCTTTTCGCTTTTCTTTTTACTCTTACGAGTCTTAACACCAAGTGCAGGTTTACCCCAAGGTGTCATTGGGCTCTTACGTCCGATAGGTGCACGACCTTCTCCACCACCATGTGGGTGATCGTTAGGGTTCATAACAGAACCACGGTTTGTAGGTCTAATACCCATATGACGTTTTCTACCAGCTTTACCTAAGTTAACTAGTTTGTAATCTTCATTTCCAACAACACCGATAGTTGCAATACAAGTTCCTAGAACCAGTCTTGTTTCACCAGATTGTAAACGAAGCATTACATATTTACCTTCTCTACCTAGTATTTGAGCTCCAGCTCCAGCACTTCTACAAATTTCAGCACCTTTACCAGGTTGTAATTCAATACAATGAACCATAGTACCAACTGGAATATTTTTTAAAGGTAATGCATTACCAACTTTGATATCAGCAGATTCTCCGTTTTCAATAATCATACCAACTTTTAATCCATTTGGTGCAATAATATATCTTTTTTCTCCATCTTTATAATTAATTAGAGCAATGTTAGCATTTCTATTTGGATCATATTCAATTGTTGCAACACGTCCAGTAACACCAACTTTATTTCTTTTATAATCAATAACACGGTATTTTCTTTTAGCTCCACCACCTATGTGACGAACTGTCATTTTACCTTGATTATTTCTTCCACCAGTTTTACTCTTACTAGCTAAAAGTGATTTAGTAGGAGTTGAAGTTGTAATTTCTTCATTTGCTAGTGTACTCATTCCACGACGACCATTAGTCGTTGGTTTATAATGTTTTATAGCCATAATTTTTCCTCCCTACTATATTTCTATTGAAGAGCCTTCAGCTAAAGTAACAATAGCTTTTTTATAAGTCTTAGTTCTTCCAGCATATTTTCCAACTCTTCTTCTTTTAGATTTTGTATTTAATGTATTAACACTAACTACACTAACTTTAAAAGCTTCTTCGATAGCTTTCTTAATTTCTAATTTTTGAGCATCTTTAGCTACTTTAAATGTATAAACACCATTTTGTCTTTCAGCCATAGATTTTTCAGTAATAACTGGTGCAATAATAATATCAGAATAATGTCTCATTATTTAAGCACCTCCTCTAATTTGTTTACTGCAACTTCATCCATAACAACAACATCAGCATTTACTAAATCATATACATTTACTTCTTCAGCATATATAACTAAACAATTTGGTAAATTTCTTGTTGCTAAATAAAGATTTGCAGCATCATCACTTGTAACAAATAATACTTTATCTTCTAATTTTAATGCATCTAACATTTTTAATGCATCTTTAGTTTTAGTACTTTCCATATTAAAATTATCAACAACTACTAAAGCTTTTTCTAATACTTTTAGAGATAAAGCACTCTTTAATGCAAGTACTCTTTCTTTCTTATTAATTTTGAAACTAAAGTCACGGTTACCAACACCAAATGGTACTCCGCCACCAACCCATTGAGTAGCTCTTATACTACCTTGACGAGCTCTACCAGTTCCTTTTTGTTTCCATGGTTTTCTTCCTCCACCAGAAACTTCACTTCTATTTTTAGTTTTTCTTGTTCCTTGACGAGTAGCATCTAATTGTAAACGAATCATTTTCTTAAGTGCATCATCATTTACTTCAATTTTAAAGATACTATCATTTAATGTTAAATCTTTTACTTTTTCACCACTTAGGTTCTTAACACTTATCTTTGTCATTTTAATTCCTTTCTAAGCAAGTATTACTTACTTTCTTCTTCCTTAGCCTCTTCTTTAGTATCTGTTACTTCTTCTACTGTTTCAGTAACTTCTTCTGTTACTTCTGGAGCTTCAACAACTTCATCAACAACAGTTTCTTCTACAAAGGTTAGAATTTCTTTTGGATCTTCCTTTCTGCTATTTTTAACAGCAGTTTTAATTAATACTAAAGAATTTTTTGCACCTGGAACATTTCCACTAACTAAAATATAGTTTTCTGCATCGTTTACTTCGATGATTTCTAAGTTTTGAATAGTAACTGTATCAACACCCATGTGTCCAGCTAATTTTTTACCTTTCAAAACTCTTTTTGGTAACATAGTACCAAGTGAACCTGGTCTTCTATGGTAATGAGAACCATGAGTCATTGGTCCACGAGATTGGTTATGACGTTTAATAACACCTTGGAAACCTTTCCCTTTTGTTGTACCTGTTACATCAACAATTTCTCCAACGCTAAATACTGAAGCAGAAATTGTATCACCAATATTATAAGTTGATTCTACATCTCTTATTTCTTTTAAGTAGCGCTTAGGAGTAGTATTTGCTTTTTTAGCATTTCCCATTTCTGGTCTAGTTGCTTGTTTTTCTTTCTTTTCGAATACACCAAGTTGAATTGCATTATAACCATTTTTGCTGGCAGTTTTAACTTGCATTACTACGTTAGGTTCAGTTTCAATAACAGTAACAGGAATTAACTTACCTTCCTTAGTAAATACTTGAGTCATTCCAACTTTGCGTCCTAAGATTCCTTTCATAATTTTCTTCCTTCCTTTTCTTATAATTTGATATTTACATCAACACCACTAGGTATGTCTAAGTGTTGTAATGCATCAATAGTTTCTTTGCTTGGGTTTTTAATATCGATAAGTCTCTTATGAGTTCTTCTTTCGAATTGTTCCCTCGCATCTTTATATTTGTGAACTGCTCTTAATACTGTAACTTTTTCAATTTCTGTTGGTAGTGGAACAGGTCCAGAAATTTCGCCGCCAGTTCTTTTAACAGTTTCAACAATTTTTCCAGCAGCAACATCAAGCAATTGATGATCATATGCTTTCAAATTAATTCTAACTTTATCTTTTGACATTCTTTCATGTCCTCCTTTCGCCTATATCTAGTATAGACATACTCCGTACAAGTTCTCCGTTTCCACTATTTTTACTACCAACTAATCCTAGTGTATCGGTAACCTCGCACATCTACGCAGCCATACGTATTCCATTATAACATTAAATTCTATGAAAAATCAAGCAAAAACGTGCAATTTTCGAAACTTTTTCATAAACAAAAAAAGTTCTTAATTATTTTTTTTGTTAAGAACTAATTTTAAATCATTATTTTTTAATATTTCTCCACCCAAAAATTCTCTAACCTTATTATATATAGAAACATCTAAAGTTTCAACAAGTCTCATTTTAAACATTCTTTGAAGAGTATAGTAATAGTAATTTATATCTCTAGTATTTTCATCATCAGGCTTTTTAGCAACATACATTACAACATCTTTTAAAGCCTCTACATCACCAGCAATTATTTCATCAATTAAGTTATATAATTTTGGTTTTACAATTTCAACATAATCAACTTGATATATATCTCTATCCCCATAAAAATCATCTTGAACACCGACTTATTTATATTCAAACTTATTATAAATTGTCAAAGGATTACGTCTAGGAATTCCATAACATAAATAACTTCCAGCTCTTTCGATACTACAATCTCTAAATAATTTTTTTTGTAATTCTTTTACTTTTTCTAAATCAAAACTAACTTCATACTTCAAAATTTCATTTCCATCAACTATATAATAATACATAAAAACCTCCTAATCACTTATTAACAATGATTCTGTGCCTTCCATTTCTTTTGGTATTGCTATATCCATATAATCAAGAATTGTTGGAGCAACATTAACAAGAGTTCCCTCACTTTTCAATTTAACTTTATCATCACAAATAATAAATGGAACTTTACTAGTTGTATGAGTAGTACAAATACTACCATCTTCATTAATCATTGTATCAGCATTACCATGATCTGCTAGAATAATAACTTTATAAAAATTTTCTTCAGCTTTTTCAATTATTTTACTCAAACAAATATCAACAGCACTACAAGCATTAACTGCAGCTTCCATAACTCCCGTATGACCAACCATATCAGGATTAGCAAAATTAACTAAAATAAAATCATAATCATTACGCATTGATAATATTACTCTTTTAGTAACATCAATACAACTCATTTCAGGTTTTAAATCATAAGTCGCAACACTTGGTGAAGGAATATGAAACTTATCACATCCTTTAATCTTGCCATCAACACCACCATCAAAAAAGTAAGTAACATGAGGAAACTTTTCACTTTCAGCAATTCTAGCTTGAGTAAAATCAAGTTCACTTAAATACAACCCTAGTGAATTTTTAACAGTTGTTGGTTCTATCAAATTATATGTTTTAATTTTTTTATCAACAGGTAAAAAACTAAATACTAAAGTATCTTTCATATTAGAAACACTAAAACCTTCAAAAGAACTCCAATTAACAATTGATGATAATATTTGTTTAGCTCTGTCAGCTCTATAATTCATCCACATAATAATATCACCATTTTTAATATTATTTCTACTACATACAATTGGTTTTATAAATTCATCTGTTATTCCTTTTCCATAACTACTTTCAATAGATTTTTCTATATTTATAGAACTTATTCCTTTTCCCATAGTTACTAAATCATAATAAGTTTTAGTTCTATCCCAATTTTCATCTCTATCCATAGCATAAAATCTGCCACATACACTAGCAATTTCCCCAACACCATATTCTTTAATTACATCTTTAATCATATTAACATACTTCATTGCATCATGAACACCAGTATCTCTACCATCAGTTATTAAATGAAAATGTATCTTACTAAAACCATTATTAACTAAAAATTTATACATATCAACAAAATCGTCAACACCAGCATGAATATTACCATCACTACAAAGTCCCATTATATGAATATCTTTATCTTTATTTTCAAGTAATTTAATAACATTTTTATTTTCCATATCTGGAGATGATAAAAAATCATTAACAAGTATCTCATTTTGTTTAAGAAGTCTTCCAGCCCCAATAGTCATATGTCCAACTTCACTATTACCAGCTTGACCAGGTGCAAGACCAACAGATGATTCACTAGCACCTAAAAGAGCATGAGGATACTTATCCCACAATGAATTAAATGTATTCATATGTGCTTCTTTAATAGCATTTCCTTTTTCTTCTTCACGAATTCCAAAACCATCTAATATAATAGTTAATATCTTTTTCATGTTTCACCTTCAATAAAATGATAGCACAACAAAAAATAAAATTCAATAAAAAAGTTCTGTATCATCAGAACTTAAGCAATTAATTCTCTAGCATTTAATCTAAATCTATCAGCAATTGTTGATAAAAATTCAGAATTTGTTGGTCTACTTCTATCAAAATCAATACTATTACCAAACAAATCTTCCATGAGTTTAATATCTCCTCTAGTCCAACTAATTTCAATAGCATGTCTAATAGCTCTTTCAACTCTTGAAGAAGTAGTTTGATACTTATTAGCAATCTTCGGATAAATTTCTTTTGTTACTAAAGAAGCAACACCATTATTTGCAAAAAGTAATAAAACACCCTCTCTTATGTACTCATAACCCCTTACATGACTAGGTATTCCTAAATCATGTAATAAAGTACTAACTTCAACTTCTATCTTATTGGCTTTAACAAATTGCAATTCATCTTTGTGAGTAACTAAATCCATTATTCTACTATTAACTATTTCCATAGCAACTGGTTTAAGCATAAAGTAACTTGCTCCCAAAGCTTGAACTCTTCTGATTGTAAAATCATCTTTAAAACTTGATAAAACCATTATTTTCTTATTTATATTGTGATTTTTAAGTTCTTCGATAATTCTAATTCCATCGAATTGTGTTAGAATTAAATCTAACATTAATAGATCATATTGATCTGGATACTGTAATAAATAATTTAAAGCGTCCTTTCCGTTAGTAAAACCCCCAATAACTGAAATAATTTCACTATCTTTAAAGTAATCTTTAACACTCCTTATCACTGCCTCGTTATCATCTACGACAACTACCTTAACCTGTTTTTTCATGTGTTTCATTTTCCTTTCAAAAATATATTTCTTTCTCCCTACATCTCCATTATAAGTCACTAAATATTAAAAAGCTACAAAAACTTTTGTCGAATACTGTCAATTCTCGTAAACTAATGATGTTTTATGTCAAAAATCACGAAAAATTCGCCAAAAAAGATAAAGCTAGTCAAACTCTATCTTATTGTATTCATCAAACTTATCTTTTCCAAAATAATCTAATTCCCATAATATACTTGTATTTAAAGCAAATACTTTACTATCTTCACTTTTACTTTTATTTTGCAAATGAAGTAAATTAGATTGAGAAAATTCATTTAAGTAATGTTAACACTTCCCGTAATTTTTTTTTGGTTACTATTATTATGCTTTTAACATCTACATTTATACATAAAATAAGAAGTATTTCTACTTCTCCATTTCCAAAATCATACCTTTAACTTTATTAACATCTAAAGATGCTCCACCTACTAAAAAGCCACTCAAACCTTTAATGCTACATAATTCCCCAATGTTTTCATCATTTACACTACCACCATATAAAATATCTAACTTACATTCATATTTTTCATACAGCAAATCACTAATAAATTCTATATTTTCTTTTATTTCTTTAATACTTGGAACATTACCAGTGCCTATCGCCCAAACCGGTTCATAAGCAATCATAATATTTTTAATTTCTACATTATTTAAAACTTCACTAATTTGTTTTTCAAGTATTTCAAATGTACTTCCATTTTCTTTATCTCTTAATGTTTCACCAACACAATATATAACATTTAAATTATTTTCTAAAGCATTATTTATCTTATTAATAAAGTCTATATTTATTTCATGCTTATATATTCTTCTTTCACTATGCCCAACAATAACATATGTTGCTCCCAAGCTTTTTATTTGACTAGCTTCTATTTCTCCAGTAATTGTTCTATCCATAAAAGAACTAATATCTTGAGCACCTAAATCATAACCATTTTTATCAAATAAGGACAAATATATAGAAGGAGGACATAACACTAATTTAACTTTAGTTTCTATTTCTCCCAAATTTCTATTATATTTTAAAATATCATCTTTAAGTAATTTATTTTTAAAATTACAAATTAAATACTTCATTTTATTCCATCCATTCTAAAGCTTTTAATGTACCATCAGCAATATACTCAAGTGTAGCACCACCACCACTAGATATAAAATAATATTTATCCTCAGAACTAAACTTCTTACATGCCGATGCTGTATCTCCGCCTCCAACGATTACCTTACATCTCGCATCACTTAAAACCTTAAATAAATTGCTTGTACCTTCCATAAATCTTTCATCTTCAAACTTACCACAAGTACCATTTACAAAGACAATTTTACTATTATCTATATATTTTTTATAAACATCAATACTTTTACTTCCAACATCATAAATAACACCATCATCAATAGTAAAGTCAACTGGTAAGACAATTTTACCTTTATTTTCATCCATTAATTTTTTTAATTCATTTAAAATTCCTTCATCACTAGTGGCAATACTATTTCCAACATCAGCACCTTTAGCTTTTAAAAATGAATTAGCAATACCACCACCAACTAATAAATAATCACATCTATCAATTAATGATTTAATAATAGGTAGTTTATCATCAACCTTAGCCCCTCCCATAAACACAGTAAATGGATGTGGTGTACCAGAAATCAAAATATTTAAATGTTCAAGTTCATTCATAACTAAAAAACCAATAGCATGAGGTATAAACTTAGCAATACCAGCAGTTGAAGCATGAGCTCTATGCATAGATCCAAAAGCATCATTAATATATACTTCACCTAAACTTGCCCAGAATTCTGCTAAAGCTAAATCATTTCCACTTTCTTTTTTTTCTGGAATGTCCATAAACCTAGTATTTTCAAGTAATATTACTTCACCTAAACTAGAATTATCAACAATACTTTTTACTTTATCACCATAACAATTATCTAAAAATTTAACATTTCTACCTAACAAATTAGCAAGTTCTTTGGCGACTATCTTTAAACTATTCTTAGTTTTATCTTCTTCACTTTTAATTCTTCCAAAATGACTAAGTATTACAACTCTACAATTATTTTCAAGTAAATAATTAATACTCTTTAAACTTTTTTCTATCTTAGAATTATCTTTAATAACACCGTTTTCAACTGGTACATTATAATCTACTCTAATAACAACTTTTTTATTTTTTAAATCTATATCTTTTATTGTTTTCACAATTACTCACCCATTATTATTTTAAACTAAAATATTTGATTATTCAATTTAATACCCTAAATTTATTGACAAACAAGTGTAAAAATGGTAGTATATTCTCTACAAAGAAGGGGTTTTGTATGTTAAAAATTGATATTATTATATCTAAAAACGAACTTTACAAAAATGATAAAGTAGCAGATTACTATGAAAATAGTAATGTTTTAAGATTGACTTTTAAATCAGAAGAAGATTATATAAACTTTTTAAACAATCCAATACTTACATCAATGGATTTTAATGAAATAAATTTAAAATTAATACCAGACAAGGTACAAACTATATTATCTTATTCTAAACTTTATGAATTAATTAAATCAACAACACCAACATTTGAATTAGAAACAATAAATGATTTACCAACCAAAGTACTTCTTACTAAAAGAAAAATCTATTTAAATATGATAGACTTATCACTACAAGATACATTAAAAATACTTAGAAGTCCATATATTCATGAAAACGTAACTTTTTATGATAAATACAATGAAGGAAAAGAAATGTCTTTAAAAGATTTAATAGAAATGTATAACAAATTACTATCTATTATAGAAGAAGTTAAAGACAAAAATTATTCACCAACTGAAAGCTTATTTTATGCTTATAATATTGTTAAATCAAGAATTTATAAAAAAGAAGAAAGTCATGAAGATGAAACAATAAGTAGAAGTTTAGCAGAAATATTAAAATGTGATAAAATAGTTTGTGCAGGTTTTGCAAATTATCTTTTTGGTTTATGTGGAGTTTTAGATATTCCTGTTGAAAAGATATTATGGACACCTAAAAATGAAAAAAAAGCAGGACATGATTCCATCGCAGTTTATTTAAATGATGATAAATATAATATTCATGGTATTTTTGCAATTGACCCAACCTGGGACTCAAAACAAAATGAAAAAGATACAACTTATCAACAATATATAAGACATTTTCTTGTACCAATGAATATTGAAAAAAATGAAAAAGCTAAATCAAACATAACACCAAACTTAGGTTGTTCATATTATAGATTTTTCATTTCATATGATTTATATCAAGAGTTTCCATTCGTAGACATTAACAAAAATTTAGCATTTAAAAAAGCAAGAAAAATATTTTCTTACATGCAAGTTTCTTTTATAGAAGATTTAGATTACTTATATCAAAGATTAAAAGAAATGGGAGAACAATTACTAGATAATGATACAATAGAACAAATAATAACAACTGTTACCCCAATGGATGACAAAGACTTAAAGAAGACTTTATCATCAACACCATACTCAAGTCAAGAACAACAAAAAGCAAGTACAATCTTAAAACGTATTCTAGGAGATAAAAAGTAGATTTAACAAAAATCTACTTTTTTTAATCTCCCAATATTCTTACCTACGGACAGTTTTTATAAATTAAAAATTGATATAACGGTTCTTCGAAATCTGATGGGGAGTAAAAATAACTCCTCATCGAAATCTGGTGGGGAGTTATTTTAGCTCTCACTACTTTTCGAAGAGCCTAAATTTTAAACTATTAAACTAAATACACTTAAAACAAACATATTTAGAATACCAATTAGAATTACTAATTTGATAGCCCATCTAAACCAAGTTGAATATTCAACCTTAGCTAAAGCAAGACCACCCATTATAGCACCACAAGTTGGAGAAATTAAATTAACTAAACCATTTGCAGCAACCATAGTCATAATTGAAACTTCAACACTATAACCAAGTTGTGCAGCAAGTGGAGCAATAATTGGTGTAGATAATGTAGCAAGACCACTACTAGATGGAACTAAGAATGATAATACTACATGTAATAAATAGTTAAGTGGAACGAATAATAATTCAGGCACTTTACTTAAGAAATCTGCGGCATTAAAGATAATATAATTATCTAAATGAGTTTCTGCCATAAGTACACTAGCACCTCTAGCTATTGCAATAACTAGAATAACACCAATCATATCATCAGCACCATCAACAAATGTATCAACAAACCCTTTTTCACCAAGTTTATTAATAATTGCAATAATGATTGACATGATTAAGAACCATAAAGCTGCTTCGTAGAACCACCAGTCACCTAATGGAGCACCAGTTAACCAACCTGTAAATTTATTAAATATTGTAATATTGAATTTACCCCAAGGAATGAAACCTATAACCATTACAAGGAATGTTAATCCAAATAATATTAATGTAATTTTTTGTGTAGTTGATAACTTAACTTCTTCCTTTTTATCTTCAAATCTACCATATGATTTTTCAGCATTTTTTTGTTCTCTTAAAGATAAGAAAGTTGAACCTTTATCTTTTTGAACCTTTTTAGCATAATTCATAACAAATAGAATTGAAACAATTAAAGTTGTTAACCATAAGAATGTTGCAATTAATATTACAAATCCATGATCAGCTGCGATATTTTCTGGAAGAGCACTTAGTGCAACACCTGTTGCAAATGGATTTATCGTAGAACCTAAGCATCCACTACCTGCTCCAAGAAGAACAACCGCAGAACCAACTAATGGATCCATTCCAGCAGCCATCATTGTAGCTGATAATAATACATAGAAACCTACAGTTTCTTCAAGCATACCATATGTTGTTCCACAAACGGAAAAGATTGTCATAAGAATTGGAATTAACCAAATTTCTTTCCCTTTAAGTTTATGAACCAACACTTTAATACCAGTTTCTAATGCTCCAGTTTTATTAATAACTGCAAGCATACCACCTAGCATCATTATGAAAATACTAACATCAATAGCATTTTCAAAACCTTTAATCGGAGCCATTAATACTTGAGATAATGTTGCTCCAACAGTACCACTTCCATCAACTAATGTATCTCCTACAAACTTAGCATTCGGAAGTAAATGTGATAATATTCCAAGACCAAATATAAGTATTAGAATAATTGAAAAAGACGATAACATTGTTTTAGCCTTTTTCTTAGCATTTGCCATTTTAATTTTCCTCCTTTATTACTGTACCTGTTTTTCCTAATATTGCATCTTCAGCTTTTTCTAAAGAACTTATTATTGCTACACGATTAGAGTTTTTCACAAAATCCAAGCATGCTTCAACTTTTGGTAACATACTCCCTTTTGCAAATTCTCCCTTTTTAATATAAGTTAACGCATCATCAACACTTAATTCATCCAAATCAATTTGAAAATCAGTATTATAATGAATTGAAACTTTATCAACAGCAGTCAAGATTAATAACTTATCTGCCCCGATTAATTTACCAAGAAGAGATGCTGTTCTATCTTTATCAATAACAGCTTCAACTCCTTTTAAGTTATTCCCATCATTAATAACAGGAATACCTCCACCACCTGCAGCAATTACAAGTGAACTTTGTTGAATTAAATTCTTTATAGCTTCCGCTTCAACAATATCTATTGGCATCGGAGATGGTACAACCCTACGATACCCACGTCCTGCATCTTCTACAAAAGTATAACCTTTTTCCTGTTCTTGTTTTAAAGCCTCTTCCTTACTATAAAACATTCCAATAGGTTTAGTTGGATTAGAAAAAGCACTATCTTTTGCATCAACTAGAACTTGTGTTATTAAAGTTACGCATGATTTAACAATACCTTCTTTTTTTAATTCATTTTGAATACATTGTTGTAATCCGTAACCAATATAACCTTGACTCATACTCCCACACTCAGGAAATGGCATGAATGGAGTATTAGCTTCTCCTTTAGAAGAATACTCCATTGCTAAAGCTATTTGTCCAACTTGAGGACCATTCCCATGAGTAAGAACAATTTCTTCACCATTTTTAACAAGACTAACAATAATCTTTGCCACATTTTTTAGTAAATTCATTTGTTCTTCTGGATTTTTACCTAAAGCATTACCACCTAAGGCAATTACTATTTTACTCATTATCTTCCCTCATAGTTGCATAAACTACAGCTTTTATTGTATGTAATCTATTTTCAGCTTGATCAAATACTTTAGATTTTGATGAGTTAAACACTTCATCAGTAACTTCCATTTCTTTTAAACCAAACTTACTATATATATCTTTTCCAATTGTTGTATTTAAATCATGGAATGAAGGTAAGCAATGTAAGAATATTGCATCTGGCCTTGCATTATTCATAACATCCATATTAACTTGATAAGGTTTAAGTAAATTAATTCTTTCATTCCATACTTCATCTGGTTCACCCATAGAAACCCATACATCTGTATAAATAACATCTGCATCTCTTGTTGCTTCCATAACATTTTCATTCATAGATATAGAACCACCATTTTCTTTAACAATTTCCATACATTTACTTACTAATTCTTCATTTGGCCATAAACTCTTTGGTCCGCATGCTACAAAATGCATTCCCATTTTAGCACATACAACCATTAATGAATTAGCAACATTATTTCTAGCATCACCCATAAATACAAGTTTGATACCTTTTAAATGTCCAAAATTTTCTTCAACAGTTAAGACATCTGCAAGCATTTGTGTTGGATGGAATTCTGTAGTTAAACCATTCCAAACTGGAACGCCAGCATTTTCTGCAAGTTCTTCCACAATCTTTTGGTCAAATCCGCGATATTCAATACCATCATACATTCTACCTAAAACTTTTGCTGTATCACTAATAGATTCTTTTTTACCCATTTGTGAAGAACCAGGGTCTAAATAAGTAACACCCATACCTAAATCCATTCCAGCAACTTCAAATGCACATCTAGTTCTAGTTGAAGTCTTTTCAAATAATAATACAATATTTTTACCTTTTAAATATCTATGTTCTACACCATTTCTCTTTTTATCTTTTAAATCTTTAGATAAATCTAATAAATATCTAATTTCTTCTGGTGTATAATCTAGTAATGTTAAGAAATTTCTACCTCTTAAATCTACTTTATTAACATTTTCTATTTTAATAAAATCTTCTATTTTTATTGTAGGTATACTTTCATTCTTTTCTACAGTTACTTCTTCAATATCTTCACGAACAAGTGGCATACTCATACATCTAGGGCCACCTCTACCACGAGATAATTCTGCACTACTTACTTCAATTACATGAATACCATGTTCTCTTAAAATATTATTAGTAATATTATTTCTATCATAAACAACAACTACACCTGGAGCAATACATAATGTATTAGTTCCATCATTCCATTGTTCTCTTTCTGAAGAAATCTTTTCTCCACCGGCACATGGAATTAAAGTTATCTCTCTACCTAAATATTTTTCTAAAATACTTTCTAATGAACCATTTACTTCCACAACATTTAAGTCTTCATCAGAATCTGGAATATCCCCTTCAGTTATTTCAAAAACTTGAAGGGTATCCATAATACCTGGATGATATGTAAATTTATCATAATCAATTTGAGTAAATACTGTATCTAAGTGCATGAAAGCACGAGATTCAGGTATATTAAAAGCTAAAATTGTATCAATCTTACAATTTGGGTCTTTAAAACAATTCTTAGCTAGTTCATCAATCGCTGCAGCTTCAGTTCTTTGTGAAATACCAACAGCAAGAGTATGACTATTTAAATTAAGAACATCCCCACCCTCAATATGATATGGTAAATATCTATCATAATATTTATCTAATTTATCTTTAAAATCAGGATGATAATTAAATATATATTCTGCATAAATTGTTTCTCTATTTCTTGTAACAGAATACATTTTATTTAAAATTACCCCATTACCTGCACTAGCAAATGGGTCTCTAGTAAAATAAAGATTTGGCATTGGGTCAGCTAAAAACTCAGATTCTTCACTAACTAAGTCAACTAAAGATTTTTCAACGTTCCTTTTTGCTCTACTTATTTCTTCAATTTTTATACCTTCCATAGTTTTTAATACAAGTTCTTTTTTATTATTAAAACTCTTTAAATAATCAAAAACTAAATTTTTATATTTTGGTGTTGTTATACCAGCTTCATAGATAAATTGTCTAATAAATTTATCTTCAATTTCATCACTTATTTCAAGTACACTAGCCATTAAATCTTCTAAATAAACAACTTCAATTCCATTTTCTTTTAAAGCTCTAGCAAACTCATCATGTTCAGCTTGAGCATCAGGTAAAAAAGGAATATCATCAAATAATAATCTACTTAATGAATCTGGTGTTAAATTTAAAAGTTCATTTCCAGGTCTATGCAAAAGCACTTTTTTAAGTGGACCAATTTCACTTCTAACATTAATTGCATTCATCTAAAATCCTCTCCTTATTCTCTATTAAATTATACCAAACAATATAATCAATTGCAATTTTATTTTTCAACTTTTTGCAAAAACATTTTTATTCGTTCATTTTTATTATTAAAAAACGCTTTATTACTTCCATCAAATAATATTTTACCATTATCTAAAAATAATATTCTTGTTGCAATATTTTTTACAAAATTCATTTCATGAGAAACTATAATCATTGTTTTATTTTCTTCAGCAACCATTTTAATTAAATCAAGTACTTCTCCAACCATCTCAGGATCTAGCGCGCTTGTTGGTTCATCAAACAAAATAATATCCGGGTCCATCATTAAAGTTCTAACTATTGCTACTCTTTGTTTTTGACCACCAGATAAACTTGATGGATAACTCGATGCCTTATTTTTTAAACCAATTTTCTCTAAAAGATTCATTGCTTTTCTCTTAGCACTACCTTCACCCATAACTTTAAGTTTAACTGGAGCAAGCATTAAATTATCTAAAACACTTAAATGATTAAACAAATTAAATTGTTGAAAAACCATTCCAATTTTTTGACGAGTTAAAGGCAAATTAGTATTTTTATCTACCAAATTAGTTCCTTCAAAAATTATTTTACCACTACTAGGTACTTCAATCATATTAAGACATCTTAGCAATGTACTTTTTCCACTTCCTGAAGGACCAACAATTGCTATAATATCTCCAACACTAACATCAAAACTAATATCTTTTAAAACTGTATTTTTACCAAAATTCTTTTTCAAATGTTTAACACTTAGCATTTAGTCCTACCTCCATTTTATTAACGAATTTAGTTAATCCCAAAGTAATAACCAAATATATTAATGCAATAATTATCAAAGGAAAGAAATAATCATAAGTTCTTGATGCAATAATATCACTTGCTTTTGTAAGTTCCATAATACCTATATAAGCCCCCGCTGAAGTTTCTTTAATTAATGTAATAAATTCGTTTCCTAAAGCAGGCATAACATTTCTAATCCCTTGAGGCATAATAATATATCTCATAACTTTTCGATAATTAAGTCCTAAAGATAATCCAGCTTCCATTTGACCTTTATCAATTGAATTAATACCAGACCTAATAATTTCCGATACATAAGCTCCAGAATTAAGTCCAAAAGCTAAAATCCCCACAATAACTATACTAATATCAACAGACTTAAATATAACATAATAAATAATCATTAATTGTAACAACACCGGTGTTCCTCTTACAACATTTACATACCATGTAACTAATTTATTTAATATCTTTAATTTACCATTTGTATCATGATTGTGTCTAACAATTGCTATAAGAATTCCTATAAAAACCCCAATTAAACAAGCAAATAAAGCAATAATTAAAGTATTAAATAACCCTTCAAAAATATATTTATATCTTCCATCATAAATAAAACTATCATAAAATTTCTCTACCATAATTCACCTATTTTTCAGTATGATTAATTATATATTCATCAATTTTACCTTCATTTTTTAACTTTTCTAAAACAGTATTAATTGCATCTAATAATTCTTTATTACCTTTTTTAACAACCATTCCATATGAATCATTAGTTAGACTTCCATCAAGTATTTTAATACCACTATTACTTGCAACAATTTCTTTAGCAGGAAGTTCATCCATAACTACACAATCTACCTTACCTACTTTTAAATCTTCAATCGCTGCTAAATATTTCTTTTGTCTTACAATACTTGCATTCTTAAAATTTTCAGTAACAAAAGTATCTGCAATACTTCCAAGTTGAACAGCTATTTTTTTATTACTTATATTATTTACATTATTAATATTACTATTATTACTTACAATAACTACTTGTTTACTTACAGAATAATTAATAGAAAAATCCACATTTTTAGCTCTATCATCACTATAACTAATACCAGCAGCACCAAAATCAGCTTTACCAGCTTTAACTTCATTAATAATTGAATCAAAAGCAATGTCTTTAACTACTAAAGTTTTACCTAAATATTTAGCAATTTCTTTAGCTATATCAACATCTACCCCAACAATTTCTCCTCCATCATAATATTCATATGGAGCAAATCCAGCTTCTGTAACCATTATAAGTTCATTAGTATTTTTCTTACATCCCCCTAATATAATTAACAACATTATTAATATAATAACCTTTTTCATATCACACCTCTATCTTAAATTAATTATAGCATTATTTTTCTCTAATTAAAAGAAAAAAATTTCCTAATTGGAAATCTTTTCTCTTTTTAATATTAATTCTTCTTCTTTTTCTTTTAAATTATTTATTAATTTATCAAAATAATTATTTATTTCAACTTCTCTTTCTAAAACTGGTGTATCACTATATAAATCATGTCCTAAATCTTTTATTCTACCAATATAATTATACATAATTTCTCTTAAAACAAAAATTACATTATCAACATTTATATCAACACTATCTTCAGTTACATCAGGTTTAATCATTCTAATATTAGCTAAAGTAATTAATTTACTTATACTTTCTCTACTTTTATCTAAAGATATTTCTATTAAACCTTTATAATTATTTGCATATAAATATTCTATTGCTATTTCACAAGCCTTTTTATATGCATAAAATTCTCTTAATCTACAATGTAAAACTAGTGATAAATCATTATTAGATAAATTAATATAACAACTTATTATATCTCTCATAATACCATTCCTTCCGAGGGAAACATATTATAACACCAAAAAAAGAAGATGTAAAGCTAATTTACTCTTCTTCGACAATTTGTTCTAAAACATTACCAACTCTTTTAACAATTTCTACTACTAACGCATTTCCCATCATAAAGTATCTTTTCTTATCACTCATTCCTGTATTTGTCCAATTATCTGGAAAACCATTAATTCTTTCACATTCTACCGGAGTTAAAAATCTTAATTTATTTGTTTTATAATCTTCTATAACATGAGTTGAACGACTAATACCAGATTCTGATGTTAACATTGTTCTAGCTGGACTATCCAAATTATCAGGAAAAGGCATCGAACCTTCAGAATATAAATACGCTTCCCCATTTGGTTTAACTCTAGGTATTCTTTTACTTCCTTTTAAATATTTAAATTTTTCTATTTTTTCATCAGTTAAAAAATACTTTTCTAAAACATCATCTTTTTCTCTAATATTTTTTAAAGGATACAACTTATTACAATCACTTTCAACTTTAGTTGTAAATATATTACCATCAATCATAACTCCAGCATTTAAAAATTCCATTTTAAAATTATTATTTACATCAATTAAATTTTCATAAGTATCTTTTCTTACATTAGTAGATACTATTTCACTATCACTATCTTTTATCTTAAAACTTTTAGCAAAAATTCCATCCTTATTTATAATATCTTTTATATCTTTCTTTTTCATTTTTTTATAGTATTTAGTACTTTTATGAAAAGCAATAATATAAACTCTTCTTCTTTTCTGAGGCATTCCATAATCCGCAGCATTTATAACACGCCATTCTACTCCATAGCCATTATCAAAAAAGCTTCTTAAAATTATTCCAAAATCCCTTCCTCTTTGTTTAGCTGGTGATAACAACAATCTATCAACATTTTCCAAAAACACAAATGGTGGCTTTTTAATCTTTAAAATGTCATTTATTGCCCACCATAAAACACCCTTTTTACCTTCAATCCCCTTACTATTTGCAAGAGTCTGAGCAACAGAATAATCTTGACAAGGAAAGCCCCCAACTAAAAGAGTATGATTAGGAATTTCTCTTTTATTAACTTTAAATATATCAACATTACTTGCATCATTTTCACCAAACCTTTTTGTATAACAGAAAAAAGCTTCTTGTGATTTTGTAGCCGGTTCCCACTGATTAGCCCACACAAAATTCCAATTGCCATCTTCAACAGTTTTATTATTAACTAATGAAACATTATTTAAGCCACATCTAAATCCACCTACACCAGCAAATAATTCTACAACTGTTTTTTCCATAAACTACCTCCAAGCAATTGTTATTTAGAAACATTTATATTATAATGTAAATAAGTGCAAAGATCAAGTACTTACCTATTAATTTTATAACAAATTTACAAAAAAAACAAGATCAAAAGGAGGATTCATGAAAAAAATTTATACCAAAGAAGAAGTACAAGCTTTAACAAAAAGTGCTATTGGTAAAACATTCAAAGAATTAAAAAGAAGAACAGAAAGTTCTAATGAAAAAACTTCCAACAAAGGCAGATTTGGTCAACTTCTTGAAACAGACCTTTATGGTTATGAAATAAATTCAAATGCTGAAGCAGACTTTAAAGAAGCTGGAATTGAACTAAAAGTAACTCCTTATATCAGAAACAAAAATGGCACCCTCAGTGCAAAAGAAAGATTATCTTTAAATCATATTAATTTTAAAGAAGAATATAAAAATACATTTGAAACTAGTTCTTTTTGGAAAAAGAATAAATGCCTCCAAATAATTTGGTATCTAGCAAAAAACAGTATTCCTAAAGAAGACCAAATTATAACTCATGAAATTTTATATACTTATCCAGAAGAAGATTTGGAAATAATTAAAAAAGATTATGAATATATAATAAACAAAATAAAAGAAGGAAAAGCTCATGAATTATCAGAATCTGATACTATGTATCTCGGAGCATGCACTAAAGGAAATAAAAATACACCATTAAAAGAACAACCATTTTCAAACATCAAAGCAAGACAAAGAGCATTTTCCCTAAGACAATCTTATATGACAATATTGGTTAGAAAATATATAGGTAATTGTGAAGATGTTGAAAAAGTACTAAAAAACAACAATGTTACATTTAATGAATTCATAGAAAATGTTATAAATAAATATAAAGGAAAAACTCAAAAAGAATTAATGGAAGAATTACATATTAAATCAACTTCAAAAAGCTTAAATAGTATGATTATTTCAAGAATGTTCAATGTTAAATCAAATCTTAGAAACACCGATGAATTTCAAAAAGCCAATATTATTCCTCGAACAATACGCATTGAAGAAAATGGGAGAATAAAAGAATCAATGCCATTTCCATACTTTAGTTTTGAAAGTATTGCTAATGAAACCTGGGAAACATCTCAAATTAAAGAAGAATTTGAAAATACCAAATATATGTTTTTTCTTTTCAAAAAAGATAAAAACGATTATGTTTTTCAAGGTATAAAACTATGGAATATGCCTCAATCAATAGTAGATAAAGACATTAAAGAAGTATGGAGCAAGACTAACGAAGTAATAAAATCTGGAAATATTGTTAATCACATTGATAAAAGAGGGCGAAGAATAACAAACTTTACTAAAATTAGTGATAATAAAATTAGTCATGTAAGACCTCATGCCCAAAATTCTGATGATACACTAAAATTACCAGTTAAAGATAACTTAACCGGAGCAACTAGTTATACTAAACATTGTTTTTGGTTAAATAACAAATATTTAGAAGAAATTTTAAAAGAATTTCTATAGAAAAAAGCTAGCAATTTTGCTAGCTATATATAAACCGCTAAAAGTGAACAAATGCTTGGCAGGG
>FR899749.1:12502-21604 GCA_000437355.1 Firmicutes bacterium CAG:460 | reverse complement strand
CGGAGATTAAATTTCCTCAAACAAACATATAATTAATAAGGTGATACTCTATGCATATTAAAGATACCCTTGTTAATTTTTTATATGATAAAGAATACTTCATATCAATTTATGATAATTTTATTCATGTATTTAATTATAAAGAGTTAATAAGTTTGACAAGTAAACTAGTTATTTTAAAATTAGATAAATTTAAATTGGAAATTAAAGGGGAAGATTTATTTATAACTAAAATGATGTCAAATGAAATATTAATCCGTGGAGTTATCAAGAATGTAGGTATCAATTATGAATAAGAATATTGTATGGATAGAAAGTAATTGTGATAACTATTACAGGTTAATAAGTAAAGTAGAAAGCCTATCTATAAAAATATATGAGGTAAAATATATAGATAAAAAGCTGTATTTAAAAGTAACTAAAACTGACTATGAAAAAATAAATAAATATATCATAAGTTACAAATTTAAAATTATAAAAAATACCGGTATAAATAAGGTATTAGATTATATTAAGAAAGAAAAAATATTTATAATATCTCTTTTTCTAGGCTTAATTTTCTTTGTTTGTCTAAAAAATATGATATTTAAAATTAATATAATTCATGAAAATAGTAGTATCCGTGAACTTATTAAAGATGAACTAGATGAAAATGGCATAAAAGTTTTAAGATTTAAGAAAAGTTATAAAAAGTTAGATGAAATAAGACAAAAAATATTAGATAAACATCCAGATAAACTAGATTGGATGGAGTTTGAAGTAAAAGGCATGGTTATAAATGTCAAAATTGAAGAAAGAATTATAACTGACATTAAAAAAGATGATAGAGTTTGTGATATCATCGCTAAAAAAAATGGTGTAATAAATGAAATTAGAATTGAGCAAGGAGAAGGGCTTGTAAACATAAATGATTATGTTAAAGAAGGTGATGTTTTAATCCGTGGTTCTGTAAAATACAATGAAGAAGATAAAAGGTATACCTGTGCCAACGGAGAAATATATGCTACCACTTGGTACACTGGTAGTATAAGTATTCCCTTTAAGTATTATGAATATGAAAAACAAAATGCCAAAAGATACAATTTAGTCTGGGAATATAATGAAAATAAACATGAAGTATTTAGAAATAGATTAGAAAATTATGAAAGTAACTATAAAACATTACTTAAAATATTTGACTTTAATTTGTACTTAGATAAACAAATAAGTGTTAAAAAAATAGAAAAAGAATACACCGAAGAAGAGGCCTTAGAAGCAGGTATAAACAAGGTAATAGAAGCTACAGAAAAAAAATTAAGTAAAAAAGATACAATAATTGATAAAAAAGTTTTGAAAAAAGTTAAAAATAATAGTACAATGGATATAGATGTATTTGTAGTTGTAAAAGAACTAATAAGTACACAAAAAGAAATTGAAATAGAAAAGGATTGATTAGAATGTTTTTAAATACAATTAGAGCAGTATTAAATGATAACTTTCCCGTACTCGTAATATTCATTGTAACCCTTGTTAGTATGAGATTCTTTTATCTTAGAACTCATCGTGAAAAAGTATATTTTTACAAAGAATTTTTTGGAATAATATCAATAGTTTATTTATTTTTATTATTTCAACTTCTTACTAAAGTAGAATTAAATGAAGGCAGTGGATATAACTTAGTACCATTTACAGAAATATTTAGATATAAAGTAGGTAGTAATCTTTTTATATATAATGTTGTGGGAAATATACTAGCTTTTGTTGTATTTGGATTAATTATTTCTTATTATATAAAACCTAAAACTGTCATGGCTCCGTTTTTGATATCTTTAGTAGTATCAACAACTGTAGAGTTTGTGCAACTTAATATAGGTAGAAGTTTTGATGTTGATGATATTATTTTAAATGTTTTAGGTTGTATAATTGGTTATTTATTATATATTGGTCTTACAGCCATTCATAATCATTTACCAAAATCTTTACAAAAAGAAGGAATAATTAATATTATATGTTTCATTCTTTTAATAATTATGGTATTATATATACTTAAAGTGATGGGGGTGATTTTCTTTTGAATCACTATGAAATAATAAATGAATATAATGGAAAAATAAAATATGATTTCCTGCCCAAAATAATTGATAAATGTTTAGAAATGGAACATGTAGAAAATGCTATATTTTCAATAATCTTTATTGATGATGAAAAAATGCATGAATTAAATAAAACATATCGAGGCATTGATAGAACAACCGATGTTTTATCATTTGCTTATGAAGATAATGAAACAATTGAGTGTGATTATCGCATGCTTGGGGAAATATTTGTAAGTATTCCCAAGATGAAAGGACAAGCTATAGAATATGGACATAGTGAAACTAGAGAACTATCATTTTTAGTAGTTCATGGGATATTACATCTTTTAGGTTATGACCACACTTTAGGAGAAAAAGAAGAAAAAGAAATGTTTAGTCGTCAGGAGTTGGTATTAAATGAGTTTGAAGAAACAAGAAAAGCATAAGAAAATGAGTTTTCAAAGATTTTTAAATAGTATTAAGTTTTCAATTGATGGATTAGTTAATGCTTATCAAAATGAACAAAGTTTATGGTTACATGCAATATGCACTATAGGTATTATAATATTAGGATTTTTATTACAAATAAGCTTTAACGAGTGGGCTGTTATAGTTATTGCTCTAGTTATAGTTTTAGCGGTGGAACTTCTTAATACAGCAATTGAAGCAACTGTAGATTTAGTTACGAAAGAAATTCATCCTTTAGCTAAAGTTGCTAAAGATTGTGGTAGTGCAGCAGCTTTTGTAAGTAGTATTATGGTATTTATCATTTGTTGTTTTATTTTCATTCCTAAAATTATAGCATTATTTTAAAGAGGTAAGTTATGAAGAGTGGATTTGTAAGTATAATCGGAAGACCTAATGTTGGCAAAAGTACATTAATAAATACTATAATTAATAGAAAAGTTGCCATAACTAGCAATGTTTCAGGTACGACCAGAAACATTATTCAAGGGATATATAATGATTCAGATACCCAAATAGTTTTTGTGGATACTCCAGGAATACATAAACCTATAAATAGACTAGGTAAAGTATTAAATAAAGAGGCTTTAGCTCTGACAAAAGATGTAGATTTAATTTTATTCGTGGTAGATGTTGCATCAGGTATAGGTAAAGGAGATATGTTTATTTTAGAAAGTTTAAAAAATAATGATGTTCCTGTTATTCTAGTTCTAAACAAAATTGATGAAATAACAACTGAAAAACTATTTAAAACAATTGATGAATTTAAAGATATATATCCTTTCGTAGAAGTAGTACCAACATCAGGACTTAAAAATGATAATGTCGAGCATTTAATAAGTGTTATTAAAAAATATTTACATGATGAAGTAAAGTATTTTCCTGATGAATATTATACATCAAGCAGTATGAAATTTATGGCAAGTGAAATAGTAAGGGAAAAATTACTACAAGTTACAGAAGATGAAATACCCCATAGTATTACATGTATAACAACTCTTTTTGAAGAAAAGAAAGACATTGTAAATATTAGTGTGGATATTATCGTAGATAGAGATAATATAAAAAGAATAATAATAGGTAAAAATGGTAGTAGATTAAAAACAGTTGGAACTTTAGCAAGAACTGAAATTGAAAGTGAACTAGTTGGAAAAAAAGTTTATTTGGAACTATTTGTAAAAACAATTAAGAATTGGAAAGATAAAGAAAAGTATTTAGTTGAACTTGGTTTTATAGATAATGAATAAAATAAAAATAAATCACCCAATATATATTTAGGTGATAAAAATGAATAAAGAAGAAGCGTGGAAAAAGTTTCAAGAATCAGGAAAAGTAGAAGATTATCTTAAGTACAAAGAAGCGGAAAAGAAGGATTAGAAGTGAACACAGAAGTAGATGGATTTGTTTTAAATGAAACCCCATATGGAGAAACAAGTAAGATAATAAACGTTTTTACTCGTGAATATGGCGTAATAGGTATAATGTGTAAAGGTGCTAAATCTTTAAAAAATAGATATCGTGTACCAACTATGAAATTTAGTTTCAGTCATTTTAACATTATATATAAAGAAAACAAATTATCTACATTAGTAAGTGCAGATGTTATAAATCCCTTAAAAACTATCAAGAGTGATATTCTTTTGGTAAGTTTTTTGGCGTATGTAACAGAACTAACTAGTCAAGTAGTTAAGCAAAGTAGTGATATAGAAAATATCTATGATGATTTTATTAAAGTAATATTAAAGTTAGAAAGTGGTTTAGATCCAGTAGTTTTAACTAATATTTTAGAAATTAAGTATCTTGAATATCTGGGCGTTTTATTTAATTTAGATGAATGCATACTATGTGGAAGCAAGAATAATATTGCTACATTTGACCCAGATAAAGGTGGTTACATCTGTATAAATTGTTTAACTAATGAAATAATCGTTGATAAAAAAATAATAAAAATGATAAGAATGTATTATTATGTGAATATTGATTCTATAAAAGAAATAAAAGTAGATGATGAAACAAAAAATACAATTAATAAATATTTAGATTTATATTATGATAGATATACAGGATTATATTTAAATAGTAAAGATTTTTTGAAAAAACTTATGTAGGGTGGTAGTATGGCAAATTTAACATTTTATTATGGAACAATGGCAGTTGGAAAGACAACAAAATTATTACAAGATCATTACAATTATTCAAAGTATTTAATTAATATCGTAGTTATGAAACCTAAAATTGATACTAAAGGAAGTAATACGGTTGTAAACAGAATTGGTGAAAATATAAAAGTTGATGTTTTAATTCCTAAAAGTGCAAATTTACTTAGTAAAAAGTACTTACATAAATATATGTATGCTGAATTTATTTTAGTGGATGAAGCTCAGTTTTTAAGTAGAGAACAAATTAATCAGCTATGGTTTATAGCCCACAAATACAATATTTCTGTTGTTTGTTATGGTCTTAAAAGTAACTTTAAAGGAGATTTGTTCGAAGGCTCAAAACAGTTATTTGCTAGAAGTGATGAAAAACATGAGTTAACAGTAAACTGTGTATGTGGAAGTCCAGCTATGTTTAATGCTAGACGTGTAAATGGCAAATACAGTTCAAGTGGAAAAGAAGTTGTAATTGATGGGGCCGATGATGAAATAGAATATATTCCACTTTGTGCAGACCATTATTTAGAATTTGTTATGAATGGAAAGTATAAATAAAGCTATCAGTTTACACTAGAAATGCGTGAATTTGTGATATATTAATGTTGCAACAAAGTTAAGTTGAAATTTTTAAATAAAGTGGGTGAAGCCAGCCCTATATATGGCAACGAAAAAAGCGGACTAGAACCAAGTTTTTAGTCTTTTTCTTTTGAAAATAATAAAATTAGTCTTATATTTCTTGTAATTATTTGCATATTTATGTATAATTATATTTATTAAGGAAGTGATTTATTATGAAAGTAACTATGGAAGAATTAGTTAACTATTGTAAACAATATGGTTTTATTTTTCAAGGAAGTGAAATATATAATGGGCTTGCTAACTCATGGGATTACGGCCCAGTTGGAACAAATTTAAAAGAAAACATCAGAAAAGCATGGAAAAAGAAATTTATTCAAGAAAATCCTTACAATGTTGGGTTAGATGCTGCGATTATTATGAATCCAAAAGTTTGGGTTGCATCAGGTCATGTGGCTTCTTTTGCTGACCCATTAATTGACTGTAAAAAATGTAAAGCTAGACACAGAGCAGATAAATTAATCGAAGACTTTACTCATGGTAAAGTTACTGGTGATGGCTGGGATAATGAAAAGTTAGAAAACTTCATCAAAGAAAATAACGTTACATGTCCAGTGTGTGGTAAAAGTGATTTTACTCCAATAAGAAAGTTTAATTTATTATTTGAAACTTCAATCGGTGTAACAGATGATACAAAAAACACTGTTTATCTACGTGGTGAAACTGCTCAAGGGATTTTTGTTAATTTCAAAAATATTGAAAGAAGCATGAGATTAAAAGTACCATTTGGTATTTGTCAAACAGGGAAAGCTTTTAGAAATGAAATTACACCAGGTAACTTTATTTTTAGAACTCGTGAATTTGAACAAATGGAACTTGAATTTTTCTGTAAACCAAATACTGACTTAGAATGGTTTGGATATTGGAAAAATTACTGTATGGACTTTTTAAAAACTTTAGGTTTAGATAGCAATAATCTTAGATTTAGAGACCATGAAAAAGAAGAATTGTCATTTTATAGTAAAGCAACTACTGATATAGAATTTATGTTTCCAATGGGATGGGGCGAACTATGGGGTATTGCTGATAGAACAGATTATGATTTAACTGTTCATCAAGAAGCATCTGGAACTGACCTTCGTTACATGGACCCAGAAACAAATGAAAAATATTTGCCATATGTTGTAGAACCATCTGTTGGTCTAGATAGATTACTTTTAGCAATTTTAACAAATGCTTATACCAAAGAAATGGTAGAAGGTGAAGAAAGAATAGTTTTAAAAATTCATCCAGCTTTAGCTCCATACAAAGTAACTATTTTACCACTTATTAAAAAGGTTCATGCTGGAAAAGCTAATGATATTTATGCAACGCTTTGCAAATATTTTGATTGTCAATATGATGAATCTGGTTCAATTGGTAAAAGATATAGAAGAAGTGATGCCATTGGTACACCATTTGCTATAACAATTGATGATAATACAATAGAAAATGATACTGTAACCCTAAGAGATAGAGATACAATGGAACAAATTACATTAAAAGTTGATGAATTAATACCATTCATAAGCAAAAAGATAGAATTATAATTGGGTGAAGATGACATAACATGGTTGCTATATTTCTTATTATTAGAAATAGCGCTTTAATTAAATTGATTGTAGTGCCAGCTTTTATAAAACAAAAAGCATTTATGTTGTTACTTAATAATAATATATATAGCGAACTTACAAAAAAAGATATTTAAAGCTAGAGAGAAAAAACTCTAGCTTTATTTTAAATTATATAGTATAATTGAAATAACAAGAAAAATTTGCGTAAAACTCTTGTAAAAAATTTAAAAATTTGATAAAATGGGATAGTAGACTAGGGAGGAATCAATTATGGGATTTAGCTTAAAAAATATTTTTAAAGATGATGATGACATTGATAATTTAAATGGTACAGAAGATGGATACTACAACATTTCTGAGGAAGATGCTATTAAAGAAGCTGATAAAACAGGTAATAAAATGATTTTACTTGAACCACGTGCATACTCTGAATCACAACAAATCGCCGACCATTTAAAAAATCGTAATAGCGTAGTTGTTAATTTAAAAAGAGTTACATCAGATCAAGCTAAAAGAATTATTGATTTTTTAAGCGGAGTTATTTATGCAATTGGTGGTTCTATGCAAAAAATAGGTGTAGGCATTTATTTAGTTGCACCTAAAAATGTTAATGTACAAGGAAAAATAACTGATGATGCAGAAAAACCAAGTAAAAATAATGATGAAGAACTAGACTGGTAATTAGGTGGTGGCCTTATGGTAAATAAATTTAGTACAAGTATTCAAGGCTATAAAAAAGAAGAAGTTAACGATTTTGTTAAGGAAGTAACTGTAGAATATGAAAGTATGTTACGAAAACTTAAAAATAGTTGTGAGATAATTGAGACATTAAAGGGAGAACTAAAGCATTATAAAGATATTGAAGCAACTTTAAATCGTGCTATTCTTGTAGCGGAAGAATCAACAAGTAATATAAAAAAAGCAGCTTATGATGAATCTAAAGTAATCATCGAAGATGCTAAAAGAAATGCAACTAAAGTAATAAATAATGCTCTACAAAAAGCTGAAAGAATAGAATCTGAAGCAGAAAGTTTAAGAAGAAAAGTTGCAGTATATAAGAGAAGATTTAGAAATCTAGTTGAAGACCAATTAGATGAAATGGAACAATTTGATGATAGAATAAATTAAAACACTACTTTTTCGTAGTGTTTTTTTGTCTAGTAATAAAATCATTAACTTTCATCATCTTTACATGTCCTCTTGATATTAAAAATCCAATTCCAAATAAGATAAGAATAGAACCATATACATATTGAGCATAAGAATCTTTCTTTATATAAGCTTCAACAAGTAAATAAATCCCAAATAAAATTAAAATAATGCTATAAATTAAAATTCTGTTAAATCTTTTCTTTAATTCTATCCCTTGATCAGTTTGATAAAAAATTTTTTTAGCTTCCTTTTTTTCATCTTTACTAAGTCTTTGATATTTGTATTTTTTCATAAATAAATCACCAATTAAATTATATCACAAAATAAAGTACTAGTAAAATAAAAAATTTTTGGTATAATTAGATATAGGAAGTGATAGTGTGAAAAAATTAAAAATAATATTTACAATTCTTATTTTAATAGTAATAGGTTTCTTTGCTGTTAAATTTATTTTAGGTATTGTAGAAGATGCCAGAGTTAAGAAGATTAAAGAAGGATGGCACATTGAAGTTGTAAATGAATACATTAAAATTAGAAAAAAACCCGATAAAAACAGTTCTGAATTAGGACAAGTAAAAAAGGGTCAAGTTTATAAAGTGGATGACTATGAAAATCATCGCGGAAATTATTGGTATCATATTGAATACGAAAAAGGCAAATGGGGATGGGTTGCAAATCCCGTTGGTAATGAGTATTTAGAAGATGTTAATAACGAAGAAGATATTAAAGCTCCAACGATTAAGTTTTTTGATAAAATTCTTTATGTTGATTCAATTGATGATATAAATTATGACCATCTTGAAGTAAAAGATGACAAACCAGGAGTAAAAGTTACCCATAAAGTTTATCATGAAGTTGATGAAATAAATGGTATTGACCAATACTGGATACTTTACATTGCAACTGATGCCGTAGGTAAAACTACTAAAAAGGTACAAAAAATAGAATTCAATAAAACAAGACCTGATGAATCACAAGTATCAGATTTTGCAAATCTAGAAAAAGATAGAAAAAATTAAAAATACTAGCATTGTTAGTGTTTTTTTTAAAATCTGCCATAAAGGTGCCGAAAATATTAATTTTATA
>FR899749.1:0-12423 GCA_000437355.1 Firmicutes bacterium CAG:460 | reverse complement strand
AACTAACAAATTTCAGCGTATTTGTTAGTTTTATCATACAAATTAATGGTGGGTTGTTAGGGATTCGAACCCTAGACCCATTGATTAAGAGTCAATTGCTCTACCAACTGAGCTAACAACCCATGTCCTTCAAGAACAAGTAAATTATACCAAATTGCTTAAAATAATGCAATACTTTTGCGTAAAATTAACAATTTTGTATTGAAAAGCGTAAAAATATATGATAGAATTATCATGAAATCGATGAGGAAAGACACGATTAATAATGAATTTTTATAGAGAGTTAGCGGTCGGTGGAAGCTAACAAAATAGTTGTTAATTACCACTTTCTAAGAGGGTTAATAAACCACGGATAAGTCCGTTATCAGTAATTAAGTAAAATAAAGGGATGGTACCGTCTTTAAAAAGACTCCTTGGTATCATTCTTTTTTTGTTAAAAGGAGGAATGTGTATGGAATATGACACCGAAAAAGATATAATATTAAAGCAGTTATTTGAAATACGCTGTGATTTAAAATATTTAGAAAAAGTTAAAGATGAACCTAATGTTGCAGAGTTAATGGAACAAAGATTACGTGGAAAATTAGAAGAAGTAAAAAGAGAATATTCAAGATTAGAAAAAAGAGAAAGAGAAAAGAAAGAAGGAAGATAAAATGATTAATATTAAAGAAGATGCAAAATTAAGTGTAATGAATCACTCATGTGCTCATTTAATGGCTCAAGCAGTTAAACATTTATATCCAGATGCTTTATTCTGGGTTGGGCCAGTTATTGAAGAAGGTTTTTATTATGATATAGACCTTAATGGTAAAACTTTAAATGAAGAAGATTTACCAGCAATTGAAAAAGAAATGAAAAAATTAGCTAAAGATGGTAAAAGAATAGTTAGACATGAAATAAGTAAAGAAGAAGCTTTAGAAATGTTTAAAAATGACCCTTATAAAATCGATTTAATTTCTAGAATGGATGAAAATGCTCAAGTAATTTCATGCTATACTCAAGGGGACTTTACTGACCTATGTCGTGGACCACACGTAGATACTGTTAAAGAATTAAAAAACTTTAAACTTCTTAAAGTAAGTGGTGCTTACTGGAAAAATGATGCTAAAAATCATATGTTACAAAGAATATACGGAGTTTGTTTTGACACACCAGAAGCACTAGAAGCTCATTTAAAAGAACTTGAAGAAGCTAAAGAAAGAGACCATCGTAAAATAGGTAAAGATTTAAAAATATTCATGACATCAGAATTAGTTGGTCGTGGACTTCCATTATGGTTACCAAATGGTTACACTTTATGGAGAACACTACAAAATTACATCACTGATAAAGAAATAAAATATGGATATAGCCATGTTCATACTCCAGATTTAGGTAGTGTAGAACTTTATAAAACAAGTGGACATTGGGACCACTATAAAGACGATATGTTCCCAGCAATGGAAATGGACAATGAAGCATATGTTTTAAGACCGATGAATTGTCCACATCACATGGTAATGTATAAAAATTTCTTACATTCGTATAAAGATTTACCAATTCGTATTGCGGAAATAGCTAATGACTTTAGATATGAAGCTGCCGGTGCTGTAAAAGGTATTGAAAGAGCTAGATCATTTACTCAAAATGACTCACACATTTTCTGTACACCAGAACAAATTGAAAAAGAATTTAAAGGCGTTCTTGATTTAATCATGGATGTTTACAAAGATTTTGGATTTAAAAATTATAAATGTCGTTTATCTTTAAGAGATCCAGAAGATAAAGAAAAATATTTCCAAGATGATGAAATGTGGAATAATGCTGAAGATGCATTAAGAAAAGTTTTAAATGATATTGGAATTGATTATATCGAAGCTAAAGGTGAAGCAGCATTCTACGGACCAAAACTTGATATATTAATTAAACCAGCAATAGGTAATGAAGTAGCATTATCAACAATTCAACTTGATTTCCTACTACCAAGAAGATTTGAATTATATTATATCGATGCAAATGGTGAAAAGAAAACTCCAGTTGTAATTCATAGAGCAATATTAGGTTCTTTAGATAGATTTATAGCAATGCTACTTGAAGAAACAAAAGGAGCACTACCTCTATGGCTTGCTCCAGTAGGTATAAATATTATACCAGTAAATAAAGAATATCATTTAGAATATGCTACATCTATTTATGAAATGTTAAAAGATGCAAATTATCGTGTAGAACTTGATGATAGTGATGAAAAATTATCTTATAAAATGCGTGAAAGTCAAATAAGAAAGATTCCAATTACTTTAATTCTAGGACAAAAAGAAGTAGATGAAAAAACGATTAGTTTTAGACTATTTGGTAGCACAGAAACTACTACAATGAGTATTGAAGAGTTCAAAAAATATATTGAAAACTTAATTGTTAACAAAAAGTAATATGATAAAACATATTGCTTTTTTGTTATAAACTTGCATTTTGTTTAAGTTTGTGGTAAAATAGTTGCCAATTTAAGGGGGATTTTTTATGGAGTTTAGAAATTTAGATCAAGAAAAATCTTTTATGAAAAAAGAGGCTAAAAGATTAGGTATTACTCCCATGGCAACATATACAACATATTATGCACGTAAATTACTTGAAAAATTAGCCTTAATAAACAATGGAGATTTAGTAGTAAAGGGAAGTTTTAGTCAATATGTGCATTTAGGTTATTTAACAAGACCAGTACTTGATATTGATTTATCTTCTATGCAATCACATCATATACCAATAAATATTTTGTTTGCAGCAATATATGATACGTTTTCTAATGAATTAACATTTGATTTATCAACAACACCAAGGCAAACAAAAAATGGTGTTTATAAAATACCTGTTGTAGCAAAGATTAACTATGAAGGTTCTAAAGAAATGGTTATTCCTGTGCCAATAGATTTTAAAGATAATAATAAAGTAATATTTGAAACTCAATTTAAAGCAGTTGAACCATTATTTGAAGGTGACCAAAAGTTTTATATAAATACACCATCTTTTGAAGAACATATTGCTGAAAAACTTTATATAATAGCACATAATACAAGAGAGGATATTCCAAATACTAGAGTAAAAGATTTTTATGATATATATAAATTGTTTGGTAAAAATTATGATGAAGATAAATTTAGTTTATATTTTGAAGCAATGGTTATGATGTATGGAATGAATCTTGATGATATAAATGCTGATTTTCTAGATAAAGAGTTTGTCAAAAGACATGAAGAATTATGGACTTCAATTAAAGAAAAATATCAATTTGTTGATAAAGATGTAGATTTAAGTGAAGCAGTATTTTTTACTAAAGCAGTTTTAAGTGAACAAATTCAAAAAATAAAAAGCGGTGAATTAAAAAAACAAGCCTATTCTTTAGTAAGAAAAAAAGGGTAAAATATAGAAAAATAGCTAAAAATAACTAAAAGTAATAGAAAATGTTTGACAAACATAGAATAATGATGTAATATAATGATGTTACTTGAAAAAAGGAAAGAGATTTAGTATCCACCTGATTGCAAATAGCGATAGGTAAATGCCATTTAAGTATTTAGATTTATTTGATATACTTTTTTATGGATGGATACTAAATAGGTATCCATTTTTTTATTGACGTTGGAGGTGCTTAATATAGCAAAGTTTGATAGTAATGAACTACCAATCAATGAAAATATTCGTGTTGAAGAATTGATGGTAATTGGGCCAAATGGCGAAAAGATGGGATTAAAAAAACTAAATGATGCATTAACTCTTGCAGGTTATGCTGGACTTGATTTAGTTCTAATGAATGGTAATGGCGTACCAGCTGTTGCTAAAATAATGGATTACAATAAATATCGTTATGAAAAACAAAAGAAGCTAAAAGAAAGTCAAAAGAAAGCAAGAGAAGCAAACAAAGAGTTAAAAGAATATCGTTTATCAGTAACCATTGATGTTGGAGACTTTGAAACAAGAAGAAAAAACGCTAAGGAATATCTTGAAAAAGGACATAAAATTAGGGCATTCATTCGTTTTAAAGGTCGTCAAATGGCTAGACCAGAATTAGGTCGTGACGTATTACTTAAATTTGCAGATGCTTTAAGTGAAGTATCAGTAATTGAAACCGAACCAAAGCAAGAAGGAAGACAAATTGCAATGATTTTAGCACCAAAAAAGAAAGAAGGAAATTAGTATGGCAAAATGTAAACAAAAAACACATAGTTCAAGTTCAAAAGTATTTAAAAAGAAAAAGAATGGTACTTTAACTTATATGAAGTCTGGAAGTAACCATAAGACTGGAAAAGATACAGCAAAAGCAGTTAGACAAAGACGTAATAAAGGAACACTCGCAAAAGGAGATAGTAGCAGATTAAAATCTGTTATCTAATCATGGAGGTGAAATAGTATGGCAAGAGTTAAAGGCGGAAACGTTTCTAAAAATAGAAGAAGAAAAGTTTTAAAAGAAGCAAAAGGTTACTTTGGAAGTAAACACAGATTATATAAAACTGCACAAGAACAAGTTTTCCATAGTGGAGCATATGCTTTTAGAGACAGAAGACAAAATAAAAGAAATTTCAGAAAATTATGGATTACAAGAATTAATGCTGCATGTCGTGAAAATGAAATTAGTTATTCAAAATTCATAAATGGACTTGCTAAAGCTGGTATTGAAATCAATAGAAAAATGTTATCAGAAATGGCAATTGATGACCCTAAATCATTTACAGCATTAGTTGAAACTGCTAAAAAAGCTTTAAATGGTGAAGTAAAAGTAGCTAAAAAAGAAGTTAAAACTGAAACTAAAGAAGTAAAAGCTGAAAAGAAAGAAACTAAAAAAGAAACTTCTGTTGATTTAAGTTCAAAAACTTTGGCAGAATTAAAAGCACTTGCTAAAGAAAAAGGAGTAAAAGGTTACTCTACAATGAAAAAAGATGAATTATTAGCATCTTTAAAATAGTGCTTGCAAAAGAGTGAGTTTTAAATTATAATAAATATATGAAGTTTATTCTTGGTTTTGATATCTCCAAATCAATACTATGATTAAACCAATTAAGAAAGTGGGAGGAAAAATATTATGGCTTTAATGAAAGAAGAAAAAGCAAAAATCATTAAAGAATTTGCAAAATCTGAAAATGATTGTGGTTCAACTGAAGTACAAATTGCAATTCTTACAAATGAAATTAATAACTTAACAGAACATTTAAAAGAACATAAGCATGATTATCATTCAAAAAGAGGTCTACTTATGAAAGTTGGTCGTCGTAAAAAATTACTTGACTACTTAAAGAAAAATGATGTAGTAAGTTATAGAGAAGTAATTAAAAAATTAAATTTAAGAAAATAATTAAAAGGGCACTTGTTTTTAGTGTCTTTTTATTTTAGAAAGGATGTTTATGAAGAAAGTATTTAAATTAGATTTTGATGGAAGACAGTTAGTTGTAGAAACTGGAGAATTAGCAAAACAAACAAATGGTGCAGTACTAGTAAGATATGGAGATACAGCAGTATTATCTGTTTGTGTAATGGGAAAAACTCCAGTATCACAAGATTTCTTTCCATTACAGGTTTTATATCAAGAAAGATTATATTCGGTAGGTAAAATTCCTGGTGGATTTATTAAAAGAGAAGGTCGCCCAAGTGATGCTGCAACCCTTGCTGCAAGACTTATAGATAGACCAATCAGACCAATGTTTGATGAAAATTTAAGAAATGAAATTCAAGTAATTAACACAGTTTTATCTGTTGACCAAGATAATTCACCAGAAATGACTGCATTATTTGGTTCATCTCTATGTTTAGGTATATCAAATATTCCGTTTGATGGACCAGTAGCAGGTGTTATAGTTGGATTAGTTGATGGTAAATTTGTTATTAATCCAACTGCAGAACAAAACGAAGTAAGTGAACTACACTTAACAGTAGCAGGAACTAAAGATGCTATTTGCATGGTTGAAGCTGGTTCTAAAGAAGTTAGTGAAGAATTAATGCTTGATGCTTTAATGTTTGCTCATGAAAATATTAAAAAATTATGTGAATTTGAACAAAGTATTATTGATGAAATCGGGGTAGAAAAAGTTGAACTACCTAAGGCAGAAATTGATAGTGAAATCGAAAAGTCTGTAAGAGATTTTGCGACTGCTGATATGCTTGCAGCTATTCAAATTAAAGAAAAACTAGAAAAATATGCCAAAATTGATGAAGTTAAAGAAAATACAATGGCTCATTTTGATGAAGTATATGCCGAAGATGAGGATAAGAACAATAAAATGGCTCAAGTAAGTAAAGTTCTTCATTTAATTGAAGGTGGAGAAGTAAGACGTCTTATCACTGATGAACATATTAGACCGGATGGCAGAAAGATGGATGAAATTAGGCCACTTTATGCTGGTATAGATTTACTCGCAAGAACTCATGGTTCTGCACTATTCTCAAGAGGAGAAACTCAAGTTTTAGCAACAACAACTTTAGGTGCCCTAGGTGAACATCAAATTCTTGATGGACTTGGAATTGAAGATACAAAAAGATTTATGCTTCATTATAACTTCCCACAATTCTCAGTAGGTGAAGTTGGAAGATATGGTTCTCCGGGAAGAAGAGAAATTGGACATGGTGCTTTAGGGGAAAGAGCTCTAGCTCAAGTTATTCCATCTGAAGAAGAATTCCCATACACAATTCGTGTAGTTAGTGAAGTTTTAGAAAGCAATGGTTCATCTAGTCAAGCAACAATTTGTTCAGGATGTTTAAGCTTAATGGCAGCAGGTGTTCCAATTAAAGCTCCAGTTGCAGGAATAGCAATGGGACTTATCACTAGCCCAGATGGAAGTAAGTACACAATTCTAACTGATATTCAAGGTCTTGAAGACCACATGGGTGACATGGACTTTAAAGTAGCAGGAACACGTGAAGGTATCACAGCATTACAAATGGATATTAAAATTAAAGGTGTAACAAAAGAAATTCTTGGTGAAGCTCTAGCTCAAGCTAAAAAAGCTCGTATGGAAATTCTAGATGTTATGGAAAGTGCTATTCCAGAACCACGTAAAGAAGTAAGTAAGTATGCCCCTAAGATTGAAACATTTAATGTTGACCCAGAAAAAATTAGAGATATCATTGGTAAGGGTGGAGAAATGATTACCAAAATTATTCTTGAAGCATCAAATGTTGCAACAGTAAATGATAAAGATGCTGTTAAAGTTGACCTTGAAGATGATGGAAGAGTAATAATTTACCATACTGATAAAGATATAATTGCTAAAACTAAACAAATGATACTTGATGTCATTCGTGAAGTTGAAGAAGGCAAAGTTTATACTGGAAAAATCACAAAAGTTGAAGATTTTGGTTGTTTCGTAGAACTATGGCCAGGATGTGAAGGTTTAGTACATGTTTCACAACTTGCCTGGGAAAGAGTAGAAAAACCAAGTGATATGTTCAGCGTTGGTGATGAAATCATGGTTAAATCTCTAGGTTATGATAATCGTGGAAGATTAAATCTTTCTCGTAAAGAATGTTTGCCAAAACCAGAAAAGAAAGAAAAAACAGAAAAAAATAAAGAATAATTTCTAATAAAAACAAGAACCTGTAAAAGTAAAAATACAGGTTCTTTTAAATTTTATAATATTTTTGATTTTTGCTTGTTGGCTTATCTGGAATAGTTAATTTTATAAGTCCTTGCTTAATTGGGTCTAAATACATACTTCTTTTTTAATGTAACTTATCCATAATTTTATTAGCAGAAAGAGGATTATTTATTTTAAATAGCCAAAGAGCTATGAATTGAATTTATTTTAGTTTGCTTTCATAACTTTTTCTAGTATTTCATTTGTTAATTCAAATGGCATCTTGCTTAAATCTTGCTTAAATCCTACTTAAAATGTATTATCTTTTTTAATTCTTTTATAAAAATAGATTTATTAAATAAAGGAACTAAGATATAAACTTTATTTTTAGTCCTAGTAAGTGCTACATAAAAAAGTCTACGTTCTTCAGCATAAAGATAGGTTTTATCAGAAGGATGAAGTTCTTCTATTAACTTAGAATTTATTAATTTATTTGGAAAACCATATAATCCATCAGTTAAATTAATTAAAATTACATTTTCAGCCTCTAAACCTTTCGATGAATGAACACTCATAAACTCTCTTATTTCCTCATTACTAACCTTTTTTATATCAAAATTATTTCTTCCTAGAACAAGTAAATCATTATTTTCACATTTTAATTTATTGTATAGTTTTTTAAAAGCTTTTCTAGGATTAATATAATAAACAAATTCTATTGGTTTTTCTAAATGTTTATGACTAAGTAACTCTTTTTTTATCTGACTTTCATTTTTCATAACAAATTTTGAACTAACATCTATTAGTTCCTGACTATTTCTATATGTATATTTTAATTTTTTTATTTCAGAATTTGGAATGTATTTTGTAAAATTCAAAAAAATATTTATATCACAACCTGAAAAATGATAAATAGATTGATAATCATCTCCAACACAAAAAAAGGTAGAACCAGACAATTCTTTAATTTTTTTTATAAGATTAAATCTAATCAAAGAAGTATCTTGAAATTCATCAATAATAATATATTTATAACCTAAATCTTCATCTAAACATTGTGTTGCTTTAATAATTAAATCATCAAAATCCAATCTATTACTAGAATTTAATTCATTATCATACAGACATTTTATAATATAAGTATATTTACTTAAAAAATAATCTTTTAAAAACAACTTTTTAATATCATCTTTATTTTTATTATTAGTTTTATATAACTTAATTAAAGTAATAATTATTTTTTTAAACTGAATATATTTATAACTATTTAAAAATTTATCATAGTCATATTCTTTAAAATATCTAAGTATTTCATCTCTTTTTTCTAAATCAATGCTCCTAAAATATTCATTAGTTATAAATTCTAGTTCTGTATCACTAACTAAGTTATAATTAATATTTTTTTTATCTAATACACTCATAGCTAGTTTATGAAAAGTCATTATATTTATATCAAAATCTATTTTCTTTTTTAAATCATTAACACTTTTATTAGTAAATGAAATGACAAGTATTTCTTCCTGTTTTATATCAATTTCATTTACTAAATATTTGATTTTTTCAACAATAGTAAATGTTTTACCAGCCCCAGCTCCGGCGATTAAAAGGGTATTTTTAGTGCTTTTTATAGCATCCAATTGATATTTATCTGGTTTCATAATTAGTCTTTTTGTTTTATCCAAATTCATTTTATCATATTGAAAAAAATAAGTCTATCCTTTATAATAATTTTACGAGGTAAATTTATGAAGTACGAAACAATTTTAGAAATAGATTTAGAAAAATTAAAAAATAACACAAAATTGCTATCTAAAAGTTATAGTGATTATAAATATAAAATAGTAGATTTAAAAGATAATGCTCATGGAATGGGTTTAAAAATAATTGATACAATGAACATGTTTGGTATTAATTATTGTTTAGTGGGGTCCTTAAAAGAAGCTTTAGAAATAAGAAAATTTAATAAAACTATTCCTATTTTAACAAGTTATTATGTTACCAAAGATGAAGTTTATGATTGTTTAAATAATGATGTAACAATAACAATATTTAGTAAAAAATATTTAGAAATGCTTTTAAGTTTAAAATTTAAAGATAATTTAAATGTTCAAATTCTAATTGATAATGGTTCTAATATTTTAGGTATTAATAATCAAAAAGAGCTAGGAGAAATAATTAATATAATAAATGATGCTAAAAATATTACTTTAACAGGTATTTATACGGATTTAACATCTTTTGGTATTTTAGATAATTTTTATTATGAACAAGTTAATAACTTCTATGAAATAATAAAACCATTTATAAATAAAGATATAATGATTCATTTAAATGAACCAATAATGTATCATAAAAAGTTAGATTATGTAAATGGAATAAGGTTTGATTTATCTATTTTAGGTATTGAAGAAAACCTAAATGATGATTTTTTTACTAGAACTAAGATAAAAAATATAGAAAAGAAATATGGAAGATTAGAATTTCCAAATATAGATTTAGAATTAATATTTAACATAACTAGTGAAATTATGGATATAAAAAATGTTTCTAAAAATACTTTAGTAGGAAAGTCATTCATTACTAAAGAAGATATCTTTATAGGAGTTTGTCCGATTGGGCATAAAGATGGCATAACAAAAGCAATAAAAAATGTTGTAATAAATAATCAAAAATATGAAGTAATATCAGATGATATAGATAAATTATTTATTAAAATAGATGAAAACATCAAAGTTAAAGATAGAGTAGACATTTTAAATGAAGAAAGTGATGTTTATGAAATGCTTGATTTTTTACACACTAATAGATATTATTTAATGAGTATTCTAAATCATAATTTAACTAAAAAATATATTAATGCTGAAGAATTAAGAGATAATTTACTATAAAAATCATATAATTTAAGAAAAACACTTGTAAAAATAGTGTTTTTTTGGTAGAATTTAAAGTGCTGTAAAAGCAATTATTAAACATTGATATGGATTAATTCATCTAGTGCCTAAAAGGTGTTGAATTAAGAAGAAGTATCAAGAAGTTAAACGAAGGAGGGAATTTTTTATGGCAGTAGTTTCTATGAGTTATTTATTAGAAGCTGGAGTTCATTTTGGACATCAAACAAAAAGATGGAACCCCAAAATGAAAGAGTATATTTTTACATCTAGGGATGATATTTATATTATCGACTTAGAAAAAACAAAAGCATGTTTAGAAGCAGCTTACGAAGAAGTTAAGACAATCGCTAGTAATGGTGGTAAATTCTTATTCGTAGGTACTAGAAAACAAGCACAAGAAGTTTGCTTAGAAGAAGCAACAAGAAGTAATTCTTACTATGTAACTGAAAGATGGTTAGGCGGAACACTTACAAATTTCAGAACAATCAGAAGAAGAGTTAAAAGACTTGAAGAAATCGAAGAAATGGAAAAGAATGGTACATTTGATTTACTTCCTAAAAAAGAAGTTGTTGGACTTAAAAAGGAATATGAAAAATTAAATAAAGTACTATGTGGTATTCGTGCAATGGATAAACTTCCACAAGCTTTAATTATTGTTGACCCTAAAAAAGAATACAATGCAATTAAAGAAGCAAGAAAATTACATATTCCAGTATTTGGTGTAGTTGATACTAACTGTGACCCAGATGATGTAGATTTTGTTATTCCAGGAAATGATGATGCTGTAAGAAGTATTAAAGTTATGTTAGGGGTATTAACAAATGCTATATGTGAAGCAAATGATTTACCACTTGATGACTATGTAACTGAAGATGACAAAAAAGTATCTGATGTAAAAGAAGAAACTAAAGAAGTTAAAACTAAAGAAGTAAAAGTAGATGAAACAGTTTTAGAAGAAATAAAAGAAATGGAAAAAGCTGACGAACTTGAAGGAAAAACATTAGCAGACCTTAAAAAATTAGCTAAAGAAGCTGGAATTAAAGGTTACTCAACAATGAAAAAAGATGAATTAGTTGCAAAACTAAGTGAATAAGGAGGATATTTATGGAAGTAACTGCAAGTATGGTTAAAGATTTACGTGAAGCAACTGGAGCAGGAATGATGGATTGTAAAAAAGCTTTAGCAGAAACTAATGGAAACATGGAAGAAGCTGTAAATTACCTAAGAGAAAAAGGTATAGCTAAATCTGCTAAAAAAGAATCTAGAATAGCTGCAGAAGGTTTAGCAAATATTTACGTAGATGGAAATAAAGCTGTTATCTTAGAAGTTAATAGTGAAACAGACTTTGTTAGTAAAAATGAAGAATTTAGAGCTATGATTGATACAATCGGTGAGGCTTTATTAAAAAGTGATGTTAAAACTGTAGAAGAAGCTAAAGAATTAGCAACTTCTGAAGGAACAATTGGAGAATTAATTGTTAACAAAACAGCTAAAATCGGAGAAAAATTATCTTTAAGAAGATTTGAAATTTTAACTAAAAATGATGATGAACATTTTGGTTCATACATTCATATGGGAGGAAAAATTGCAGCATTAACAATTGTTAAAGGTGCAAGTGAAGACGTAGCTAAAGATGTATCAATGCAAGCTGCAGCTATGAAACCACTTTATTTAAATCCTAGTGATGTACCTGCTGATGTTTTAGATAATGAAAAGAATGTTTTAAAAGAACAAGCTATTAATGAAGGAAAACCAGCAGAAATTGCTGAAAAAATGGTTCAAGGAAGAATTCAAAAATTCTATAAAGAAATCTGTCTTGCTGAACAAGCATTTATTAAAGATGGAGATTTATCAGTAGCTAAATATGTAGCTAACAATGGTGGAGAAATACTAAAAATGGTACGTTACGAAGTTGGTGAAGGTATGGAAAAAAGAAACGATAACTTTGCTGAAGAAGTAATGAACCAAGTGAAAGGTAATTAATTAAAGTAACCAAT
>FR899748.1 GCA_000437355.1 Firmicutes bacterium CAG:460 | reverse complement strand
AACGGAAGTAATTGAAATATGATAAAAATTTTATGTGTAGGAAAGATTAAAGAAAATTATTTAGATGAACTTATAAATGATTATAAGAAAAGAATTGGAAAGTATATAAAGATAGAAATAATAGAATTAAAAGATGATGTAAATTATGAAAAAGAAATAAGTAATTTAATAAAGAATATAAAGACTAGTGATTATAATATTGGATTAGATTTAAAAGGTAAAATGTATTCAAGTGTAGAATTTGCTGATAAAATAGATAAAATTTTACCTCAGAATAGTAATATAACTTTTATAATTGGAGGTTCTTTAGGTTTAAATGATGAGGCTAGAAGTCTTTGTAATGAATTAATTAGTTTTTCACAGATGACTTTTCCTCATGGCTTATTTCGTGGTATTTTACTTGAACAAATTTATAGGGCTTGTAAGATAAATAATCATGAAATGTATCATAAGTGAGGTTGTATGAAAGTAAATGAAATAAGAAATATGAAAGCGGCTTTAACTCATGCTGGCAAGTTTCATGCTGATGATGTTTTCGGGGCTGCTTTTTTAAAAATTATAAATCCAAAGCTGAAAATTATAAGAAGTAATGTTGTACCAGCTGATTTTGATGGATTAGTTTTTGATATAGGAATGGGTGAGTTTGACCATCATATGGCTAATAATGAATGTCGAAGTAATGGTCAATCTTATGCTGCTTTTGGAAAACTATGGAGAGCTTTTGCTAAAGATTTATATGGAAAATACATTTATGAAAGTATTGATAAAAAATTAATTGAAGACTTAGATTTATGTGACAATACAGGTAGTTATAATGCTTTAGCTATAGCTATTGATACTTTTAATAATAAAGATGTAACAGATAATGATGATAATTTTTTTGAAGCAATGGAATTTGCTAAAAAGATATTAAAAAATATGATAAATAAAGGAAAATTATATGAAATTGATATTTTGAAAGTAAAGAAATATTATGAAGATGCTGTTGATAAAAGAATTATTGTTTTAGATGAACCTTTATTTTATAAAGATTATTTGCCGTTTACGGATGCAATATATGTTGTATACCCATCAAGCAGAGGAGGTTATGCTGCTCAAGGGGTAACTATAGATAGTAATACAAATAAGTTAAAGAAAGATTTTCCTTTAGAATGGGTAAATAATTTACCATCGTACTTAAGGTTTTGTCACACATCAAGGTTTTTAATTGCATCTGATACTTTTGAAGGTATTATGCATGCAGTTCGGGAGGCTTTAAAATGATAGGAAATGATTGGGATGAAAAATTAAAAGTTGTCTGGGATAGTCCTGGGTTTAAAAACTTTTATAAAAGAATTATGCATGAATATGAGATTAAGGAAATTTATCCTCCGAAAGATTATATATTTAATGCTTTAAAATTAACAAGTTATGAAAATACAAAGGTAGTAATTGTGGGACAAGACCCATATCATGGTAAAGGGGAAGCTCATGGGTTATCATTTTCAGTTCAAAAAGGAGTGAGAGTACCACCTTCTTTACAAAATATTTATAAAGAATTAAATGATGATTTGAAAATTCCTCCGAAGGATAATGGGGATTTAACTGAATGGGCTAAGCAGGGAGTTTTACTTTTAAATGCTGTATTAACAGTGGAAAAGGATAAGGCTGCAAGTCATAGAAACTTAGGTTGGGAACCTATGACTGATTATATTATTAAATTTCTTAATTTAAAAAATAAACCTGTAGTTTTTATTTTATGGGGAAACTTTGCTAAGGAGAAGGCTAAACTTATAACAAATCATCAGCATTATATTATTATGAGTCCTCATCCTTCACCATTTTCTGCTTATTCAGGATTTTTTGGTAGTAAGCCATTTTCTAAAACTAATGAATTTTTAATAAAAAATGGGCTTGTACCAATTGATTGGTCAAAATAAGACTTGGAAAAACCAAGTCTTATTTCTTAGCTTATTTTAAGTATTAAATAAGCATTGGTAATTACATTGGGTAACAATTGTTATCATAGTTATATTGAAGTTTATTTTGTATATTATTCTATCCAGTAGGACCAGTTGGGCCAGTTGGACCAGTTGGACCTGTTTCACCTTGTAATCCTTGAGGTCCTGTTGGGCCTTGAGGAATTGTTAAGTTTAAAACATAATTAGGTGCTGTTCCAGTTATTGAAGCTGTAGCTTCTGTACCAGGTGCTCCTGTGGTAACGGTTCCAATTGCTAATGTTGGAGTTTCTCCGCTTGCTCCAGTTTCACCTTGTAATCCTTGAGGTCCCGTAGGTCCCGTAGGTCCTTGTTCTCCTTGTATTCCTTGAGCTCCTTGAGGTCCGGCAGGTCCCGTAGG
>FR899747.1 GCA_000437355.1 Firmicutes bacterium CAG:460 | reverse complement strand
GGTCTATTACTTGCTGCAGTAATACTTCTTCCTCTTCTACCATTATCAAATAATGAGTCAACAGCTTCTTGAAGCATACGTTTTTCATTTTGAACAATAATAGTTGGAGCACCAAGTTCTAGTAATTTCTTTAAACGATTATTTCTATTGATAATTCTACGATATAAATCATTTAAATCGCTAGTTGCAAATCTACCACCATCAAGTTGAATCATTGGTCTTAGTTCTGGTGGAATAACTGGTAACACATCAAGTACCATCCATTCAGGTTTATTACCAGATTCTTGAAAAGCAACTAAGCAATCAAGTCTCTTAACAAGACGAATTCTCTTTTGCCCAGTTGTATTTTCAAGTTCGCGTCTTAAATCTTCAACTTCTTTATCAATATCAACTTGTTTTAATAATTCTTTAATAGCTTCAGCACCCATACCTACTTTAAAAGTATTTCCATACTTTTCATAATAAGCACGATATTCTTTATCAGATAAAGTTTGTTTAACTTCTAAAGGAGCTTTACCTGGATCAATTACTACATAACTTACGAAATATAATACTTCTTCCAAATCTCTTGGAGACATATCTAGGACAAGTCCCATTTTAGAAGGAACACCTTTAAAGAACCAAATGTGAGAACAAGGAGCAGCAAGTTCAATGTGCCCCATTCTTTCTCTTCTTACCTTTGAACGAGTTACTTCAACTCCACAACGATCACATATGATATTTTTATATCTTAATCTTTTATATTTACCACAAGAACATTCAAAGTCTTTAGTTGGTCCGAAAATCTTTTCACAGAATAGACCATCTCTTTCAGGTTTAAGGGTACGGTAATTAATAGTTTCAGGTTTTTTAACTTCACCATAAGACCATGCACGTATCTTTTCTGGTGATGCAATACTAACTTTAATACCTTTAAATTTACTAACATCTATCATTATTCTTCACCTTCCCCATCATTTAAAATATCTTCTTCGATATCTCCTGGAAATTCAAGACTATCTAAATCTTCTTCTTCTTCAAATTCATCCTTGTATTCTTCTAGATTATCTTCAACAACTTCTTCATTATTAAGTTCATTTGTTGTAACATCTATTTCATCAATTCTAAATGCATCATTATCGTCTTCATCTTCTTCAATGTCTTTAAATTCTACAACATTATCATTATTATCAATAACTTGAACATCTAATCCTAATGCTTGGAATTCTTTAACTAAAACTCTGAATGATTCTGGTACACCAGCTTGATCAATTGTTTTACCTTTAACTAAAGATTCATAAACTTTAACACGACCTGTGATATCATCGGCTTTAACAGTTAAAATTTCTTGTAACACATGAGATGCACCATAAGCATATAATGCCCAAACTTCCATTTCTCCGAAACGTTGTCCACCAAATTGAGCTTTACCACCTAAAGGTTGTTGAGTAACAAGTGAATAAGGTCCTGTTGCTCTAGCATGTAATTTATCATCAACCATGTGATGTAATTTAACCATGTACATAACACCAACATTAATTCTATGGTCAAAAGCTTCTCCAGTACGTCCATCATGTAAAACAACTTTACCATCTGGTTCCATACCAGCTTCTTTCATTTCTTCAGAAATATCTTCCCAAGTTGCACTATCAAATACTGGAGTAGCATAATGAACACCTAACTTTTTACCAGCCATACCTAAATGTAATTCTAGAATTTGTCCGATATTCATACGAGATGGAACACCTAATGGATTAAGCATAACATCTACTGGTCTACCATCTGGTAAGTAAGGCATATCTTCTTCAGGAAGTACTAAAGAAATAACCCCTTTATTACCATGTCGTCCAGACATTTTATCTCCAACTTGAATTTTTCTCTTTTGAATAATATATACTCTTATAATTTTTGATACCCCTGCAGGTAGTTCATCACTATTTTCTTTAGTATAAACTTTAACATCATGAACTATACCACCAGCACCATGTTCAACACGTAGTGATGTATCTCTTACTTCACGGGTTTTTTCACCAAAAATTGCATGTAACAATTTTTCTTCACTAGTTAACTCTTGTACCCCTTTTGGAGTTACTTTACCAACTAGAATATCACCATCTCTAACTTCAGTACCAATTTTAACAATACCATGTTTATCTAGGTTCTTACGAGCATCTTCCCCAACATTTGGAATATCTCTTGTTATTTCTTCTGGTCCAAGTTTTGTATCACGACAATCAATATCGTAATGTGATATATGAAGTGATGTATAAACATCATCTTTTACTAATCTTTCGTTTAATATAACAGCATCTTCATAGTTATAACCTTCAAATGTCATGAACGCAACAGTTAAGTTTTTACCAAGAGCTAGTTCACCCATATCAGTAGATGGACCATCAGCAATAACTTGACCACGGCTTATAACATCTCCAGCTTTAACAATTGGATGATGGTTAATACAACTTGATGCATTACTTCTTTCATAGTTTGCTAAATGATATGTATCTTTACCACCAGCAGTTTTAACTATAATTTTTAAACCATCAGCGTATTCAACTACACCATCTGCTTTAGCAACAATAGTTGAACCTGAATCTCTTGCAGCAATACATTCTACACCTGTTCCAACAATTGGAGCTTCACAAGTAAGCAGAGGCACAGCTTGACGTTGCATGTTGGCACCCATCAAAGTTCTGTGGGCATCATCGAATTCTAGGAATGGAATACAACTTGTAGTAATAGCAACAACTTGACTTGGAGCAACATCGACATAATCGATTTTTTCTCTTTTTACATAAATTGTATCGCCATTATATCTAGCAACAACTTCATCATCTATAATTTTATTATTATCATCTAATTTAACAGCAGCTTGACTAATAGCATGTCCTTTTTCTTCATCAGCAGTTAAATAACATACTTCATCAGTAACAACACCATTAACAACTTTATGGTATGGCGTCATAATAAATCCATATTCATTGATTTTAGCATAACCAGCAAGTGATGTAATTAGCCCGATATTTTGTCCTTCTGGTGATTCAATCGGACAAATACGACCATAATGTGATGCATTAACGTCACGAACATCCATACCTGCACGGTCACGAGATAAACCTCCAGGTCCAAGACTTGATAAACGTCTCTTATCAGTAAGTTCTGCTATTGGGTTAATTTGGTCCATGAATTTTGATAATTGTGAAGAACCAAAGAATTCTTTTAAAGCAGCTGTAACTGGTCTAATATTAATTAATGTTTTTGGAGTTACAGTATCAAGTTCTTGAGTAGTCATTCTTTCACGAATAACTCTTTCCATTCTAGCCATACCAATTCTAAATTGATTTTGAATAAGTTCTCCAACTTGACGTACACGACGATTTCCTAAGTTATCTATTTCATCATCAAAACCAATACCTTTATGTAAACCTATATAATAATTAAGTGATGCATAAACATCTGGAATGGTTAAACGTCTAACATCAACGCTTTGGTCTACACCAATAATATTAAATGTTTTCTTATTATCTTCTGGGTCAACAACTTTAACAGTTTGAACACTTTTATAATCATCTAACTCTTCATTAACTAAAATATCTTTAACATTTAAGCCTTTTTCAAAATAAGGTTTTAATTTTTCTAATAATTCTTTAGTTAAAACATCTCCAGATTTAGCAAGAGTCTTCTTACCAACAATTAAAGGTTCTGCTAATGTTAAACCTTCTAATCTATCTAACACATTTAATTTTTTATTAAATTTATAACGTCCAACTTTAGCTAAGTCATAACGGAATCTATCAAAAAATCTTGTAATTAATTGGTTCTTTGAAGAATCAAGTGTTGCAGGTTCCCCTGGTCTTAATTTTTCATATATTTCAAGTAAAGCTTCATCAGTATTGTTAGTAGAATCTTTTTCTAAGGTATTTTTAATATATTCATTATCACCAAAAACGCTTAAAATATCTTCATCACTAGATAAACCTAAAGCTCTTAAGAATGTTGTAACAGTTACTTTTCTAGTTCTATCAATTCTTACATATAAAACATCCCTAGCATCTGTTTCATATTCTAGCCAAGTTCCTTTATTAGGTATTAATTCTCCGCCTAAAATATGACGTCCATTCTTATCTATTTCTTTTTTGAAATATACACTTGGACTACGTACTAATTGTGATACAATTACACGTTCAGCCCCATTAATAATAAATGTTCCCGCTTCAGTCATTAAAGGCATATCCCCTAGGAATATTGTTTGTTCTTTAACTTCACCAGTTTCATGAATATAAAGACGTGCTTCAACCTTTAATGGAGCAGCATAGTTTACCATTCTTTCTTTTGCTTCTTTAATAGAGTATCTTGGTTCATCAAAATAATAATCACCAAATTCAAGTGAAATATTACCAGTAAAACTTTCTACTGGAAATAAGTCTTCAAATATCTCTTTGATACCTGTTTCTAAGAATTCTTTGTATGATTTTTTTTGAACTTCCAATAAATCATTCAACTCTAAAACGTTTTTCGTTTTCGAAAAACTTCTTCTTTCACGATAGTCACCAAATTTTTTAACTTTATAAGCCACGATATCACCCCATACACAATTTTTTTTAGACTATTTTTTCTTCGTTTTTATTAAAAAAATAAATACGCCACCAATATAAAATTGTAAAGCCTAATTCTTAATTTGTCAATCTATTTTTGCTCTAAATACATAAAAACCTTTATTTTTTTCCATTATTTCAATATTATAAAGATCTTCAAGCTCTTTTTTTATTGATTTAGCCCCTTGGTCTTTACTTATGACAAACCATAGCTCTCCATTATCTAAAAGATGATTCTTAGCTCCTTTCAAGATATTTAACACTGTTTCTTTACCAGCTCTAATCGGTGGATTAGTAATTATATAATCATATTTATTTTTTACACATTCATAAGCATTACTTTCGTAAGCTCTCCCCTTTACTTCATTTAACTTAATATTTCTCTCACTCAAATGAAGTGCTCTTTTATTTACATCAACTAACTCTATATCAACATTTAATATCTTACTTATAACTATACCTAGAAACCCATAACCACAACCAACATCTAACATCTTAAAATCTCTATCATCTCTTGTTGTATCCAAGAATGTTTCCACTAACAATTTAGATGCAAAATCTACTTTATTTTTTGAAAATACTCCATTATCACTAAAAAATTCAAAATGCACATCTTTATAATTATATGTTAGTTTTCTTAACTCACTTTTTAAATTTGGATTGTTTGTAAAATAATGTTCCAAAGGCACTTTCCCCTTTTCTCGATATGAAACTATTATACAACAAAAACTTGCACCTAGTCAACCTAAAAATGCAAGTTTTTAAAATTTCTTTTAAAGCCACAACTACAGTTCAATATTTAACTCTATTCAAGTTCCATATCACAGATATTACTATTTACATTAACACTTTTATTTACAAATATTTTTTTATTATTACTACACTCCAAAATATTAAATTTCTCTAAACTATACTTCTTAGCAATTTCTTTATCTTCTTTATCTTTAATACTTTCAAATTCTACATTTTTAACTAAATCTTCATATTTTATTCTCTCATCAATTAAAACATAACTTAATTCATAAATATTATCTTGGTTATATTTTATATTAATTGAACTTATTTTATAATAGTAATAATCTTTTTCTTTTACTAAATTACTTAATTTATTATCATTATTATTAATTATTTCAAAGCTATAACTATCATATAAACCACTTGGTATTAAAACTACATCCATAAGTTCTATAACACCATTTTGATACTCACTAACTCTTCCAATTACATCAATATAATCATATATTCTATACTTACTTAAATCATCTTTAGTTAAAACTTTAAGACTATTACTTAAATTAAAATTAACATACCCATTTAATACATCATCACTTTTAGTATATTCTGCCATTTCTATTACTTCATTACCACTTATTTTACTAACCTTACCATTTATTCTCACAAATTTATTTTTATATTCCTTAAAATTAGCTTTACTATCTTGTAAAAACTTATTTACACTTATTGTTTCAAGTAAATCATTACTACAAGCATAATTTTTATTATATCCATAATCTAAAATTAAATCTTTTTTACAATCATATACTCTATAAAATAAACTATTATATGTTTTTACATCTTTATTACTTTTTACTTGCAAACTAAATATTGGTACATATCTTAATTTATAAACTAATAATGTATCTAACCCTAAAGATACAACCAATATTATTAATGGCACTAATATTATTAAAAATATACTTCTTTTTTTCTTTAAACAAAAACTAATCATTATTAAAAGAATACCTATTATTAAACTAATTAATCTAAATATACTATAAACATTTATTATAAAAGGTACAATAATGAGTGTTAAGCCTAAACCTAATAACCAAATTAATCTTTTCTTCAATTTTACCACCTTAATAATATTATACACTAAAATCCAATTAAAAAAAAGTTGAAATTAATCAACTTTTCAATTTTACTAATTTAAAGCGTCTTTTAATTTGCTTCCAGCTTTAAATGAAGCAACTGTCTTAGCAGGAATTTTAATAGCTTCTTTAGTTAATGGATTAATACCTTCTCTAGCAGCTCTTTTTTTAGCACTAAATGTACCGAAACCAACTAAAGCAACCTTTCCATCTTTTTTTAATCCAGCAGTAATACCTGCGATTGTAGCATCAAGAGCACGAGCAGCATCAGCTTTAGAAAGTCCAGCTTCTTTTGCAATTAATTCTACTAATTCTGTTTTAGACATAATTTATACCTCCCATTATCTAAACATATTTTGTAGGAACATTGTCCTTACATATTAAGACTACCAAAAAATCTAAGTAAAATCAATAACTAATTTAAAAAAAATGCTTTTTTTATTAATTTTTTCTTCATTTTTACTTATTTTTGACATTTCATGGGACAAAAGGTTGCCTTAAAAGTCCATTTTCAGTTACTTCTAAATACTTAACAATACATTTTACATCTGGTTTTATATATATAACATCCCTACTATTTACATCAATATAAGCTTTAACTTTTGCTTTTTTCATAATTAATTCTGCCAATCTTCTTTTCTTTCCTAAACTTACCTTTCCAACATAAATTAATTTATTCTTTACTTTTTTACCTAAAACTAAACTAATTACATAACTATTATCTTTATTAATATAACCAATTACTAAAAACTCTCCAACTTTATAGTTTTTAATCTTTAACCAATTATTACTTCTTTCATTAACTAAATATTTACTATCTATTTTTTTAGCAATAATTCCTTCCATATCTAACTTTTTTATTGCATCAAATAACTTAATACCTTCACCACTTACATAAGTACACTTAATAAAAACTTCATTATCTTCATACTTACTAAGTAACTTTTTTCTTTCTAACAAACTCAAATTAATTAAATCTTTATCTTCATATATTACATCAAAACACATAAATACCACAGGATTTGTCTTACTTAAAAACTCAATAGTTTTCTTATTTTTTAAATGAATTCTTTTTTGTAACTTAGAAAAAGATACTTTATTATTTTGAAGCATTATTATTTCTCCATCAAATATTACATTACAATCAACCATCTTACATAAAACACTCATTTCTGGAAACAAACCGGTTATATCTATTCCATATCTACTTTTAATTACAATTTTATCCTTACTTACAAAAACTAAAACCCTTATTCCATCATATTTCACTTCATATAAATAATCTTTACTATCAAATACTTCTTCAACTTCTCCAAGAAGCATTGGTCTTACATCTTTATTCCACAAACTCATTTTGTATCCTTCAAGCTTTTTTCTAAAGCCTTCATTAAATCATTAATTTGTTTTTTATTACTTCTTTTAGTTTTTGTAATCTTTTTCCCATCTAACTTTTCATCAATAGCTTTCTTAATTCTATTTTGATATTCATCTTTATACTTATTTGGTTCAAAAACTCCTTCCATACTTTCAATTAATTTAATAGCCAAATCTAGTTCTTTATTTGTAATTTTAGTACTCATTTCTTTTTCAGGAATACGTACTTCTTCTTCAAAATATAAAGTTGTTAAAATAATTCCATTATCCACTAACTTTAATATTCCATAATAAAATTTTGGCCCAATCACAGTCTTAACTAATGCTACTCGCTTAGTTTTCTTTAATGCTTCATAAAACAAATTATATGCTTTAGATTTACCTTCTGTATTTAAAAAATAACTTTTTTCAAAATACCAAGGAGGTACACTACCTTCCTTAATAAAAGATATTACCTCAATTTCTTTATCCCAATCTGGTTTTAAATTATCAAGTTCAGTTTTACTAAATACTAAATAATTATCTTTTTCAAACTGATACCCTTTTACAATATCACTTTCTTTTAAATCTTTCTTACATTTTGGACAATATTTAATATATTTAACTCTACCTAAACACTTTTTATGTAATTGATTAAAAGAAGTATCATTATTTTTAATAATTGGATTTAACAAAACAGGAATATTTACCAAAGCAAAAGAAATATTAGAATGTATATTAGGCATAATCATCACCATTTCTAGTATTTCTAATATTTCTTGTTTTATGCAAGATTAACAATTGATTTTTTCAGCCATACCAGTATTAGCATAGTTACCATTTGCTATAATAATATCAGTTCCATTTAATAATATACCAATAGAAGTTTCACTAACATAATACCCACCGTTATTTAATTTAAATATAACGTTCCCATTTATTTTTTCGCATTCTAGCCCATATTTTTTTTCAATATTATATTCACTATTTACCCATTTTCCCCAAGTCATTCCTTCAATAGCATTATACTCTGTACCATTAATTGTAAAAGTAATTATATTAACTTTATCAAAATAAACATAGCATTTATCTGATGTATTTCCAGACATTAAAACTTTATTATTTTCAGCATCCCAAGAAAGTTCTCCGCCATTTTCACATTTTGACAATTCAGCATTAAAAATATAACCATCTGTTGGCCATCCACTTGCAGTTGTTTTTTCATATTCTCCACTTCCTGATGCTGTTTCTAACATCATTGATATAGTTTCATTATACTTTTTATTTTGTAAAACATTTTCTAAATCATTATTATTTTTATTAAAGTATACCAAAACACTTATTATAATAATGATAAATAAAATTCCTGATAACATAATTCTTTTCTTCATAACGCACCTCACAACAACATATCTATTGTTAATAATATATTACAACACATATGTTCATAAGTCAACTTATTTGTTGTAATTAACGATATAAATAACATGGTGATAAAAATGTATTATACAGAAAGACTTAAATGGGTACGTGATTGTAAAAATATTACTCAAAAAGAAATTGCAGATTTTTTAAATATCAAACAACAACAATATGCAAGATACGAAAAAGGAGTTAATGCCATGCCAATTACATATTTAAAAGATATTTGCAAATATTTAGATGTATCAGCAGATTATATAATTGGTTTAACCGATGAAATGAACCCCTATCCAAAAGAAAAATGAGACGTTTTGTTCTCATTTTTTTATAAAGCTTTTATCTCTCTTTTAGTTTTATTTATCTTATTTTCAATATTTACTCTTTCTACAACAAATATCATTATAATAGCATTAACTGTAAATGAACCACCATAACTTAGGAACGGAAGTGGTACCCCAGTTAAAGGAATTAAAGCTAGAACCCCAAGTAAGTTAACTAAAATATGCAAAGTAAAATACCAAAATGTTCCGTACGCTAAAATTGAACATCGTAAGTTTTCACTTGTCTTAGCAATTTTTAATATTCTTGATAAAATATAAGCATAACCTAAAATAATGATTATTCCTGTCACAAGACCCAATTCTTCAACAATAATTGGAAAAATAAAATCGGTATGTGACTCTGGCAGATACAAATATTTTTGAGTAGAATTACCAAGACCTACACCAAATAAACCACCATTATTAATTGCAATAAATCCGTTACAAACCTGATAACCGGTAGTTTCAGTATATCTAGAACATGGATTTTTAAAATTAAGTCTGCCCTTTTGAATACTACTTAAAAAATCATTACCAGAATAAAGAAATCCAATCACTAACAAAATAACAACAACTGAAAAAATCTTAATAAACTTCATAATATTATTTTGAACAACAGGAATACTTATAAATGTCAAAAAAACAATACCTGCAATAATGGCAGCACTACCTAAATCCGGTTGCATGAAAACTAAACCAATCACTATTGCAGCAAAACCTAAAGGAACAAAATACGCATATATATTTTTAACTTTTTTTAAATTTAATTTATTATAATAAATAGCCATAAAAACAACTAATATTGATTTAGCAAATTCACTAGGTTGTATTTTAAAGAATTTTAAATCAAACCAACTTTGAGCCCCACCAGCAATTTTACCTTTTACAAATAAAAGAGCCAAAGAACCAATAAGTAAGAAAACTAAAGGCCATGCTAATGCTCCATAATTTCTAGTTGGAAATCTTAACACTATTAAAAAACCTATCAAAAATGAAACAATAACAAATATTGCTTGTCTTATAAAAAAGTGATATGGTTGATATCCATAACGTACAACAGCAGTAATATTTGATGCACTATAAATCATAACTAAACCAAAAAGTACAAATAATACAACCATTATAAATAAAGGAATATCCATCTTCGAAAATAACTTACGCATATTATCCACCTACATTAATATTACCATATTTATTAAAAAATTAAATAAATTTTTAAAAACTTGGGTTATTTTAATGTCAAAAAATCGTCATTTATAATAAATTATAGTAGATACAAAAAGGAGGTATATTATGTATTATTATGGAAATACCGGCTATTATGGCGGAGGATACGGTGCTCAAGGCGCTTGTGGAGCTCCTACATATGCTGGATACACTAGTGGTTATGGCATCGGTGCAGCTATTTGGATTGTATTATTCATTCTTTTAGTAATCATTTTAGGTGCTGGCTGGAGCTGGAACAACAATAACAACTAAATAGGTACTAAGTATAAAATTTTTAAAGGAAATGCCAAAAAACATTTCCTTTTATTTATTATGACTTAAATTAATTTCATTAATTGTAAATTCACTAAAAAAGCGAAGATAAATATATCTCCACTTTATGACTATACTAACTTTTTAATTTCAGAAGTTGATAAATGAGTTATTTTACTTATTTGTTCAAAAGAAAAATTTTCTTTCAACATATTCTTGGCTGTTTCTAGTTTTTCTTTTCTTTGACCTTCTCTTAATCCAAGGGTTTTACCTTCTTCTTTTCCTCGAAGTTCCGCTGACTCTTCCTTTAATTTATCTCTATCAAACAAATTCATAACTTCTGGGTCACTAACAAAGCTTTTTACAATATCTACCGTGCTCATAAAAATCTTATCTCCTTTCGCCATATTTAAAGCCTCTTCGTAATTTTTACAATTCATAAATTTTAGCCACTTAATACATCTTGACTTATTTATAGAATACTCTATTTTATCAGAAATGTCAAGTCGAAGTAAAAGTATCTCCAAGCCATCTTTAAGAAGTAATTTATGGTTATTTTCATTAACAAGTTCATACTTGTTTATAAGTTTGTCATTTACTCCAACATAGTTACCAGACGTGATATTTAAACTAGTAACCTTTTTAGCATTATCATAAGTTTCTTGTTTTTTCAGTTGATGAGAATAAAGCATCGATGCATAAGTTAAACTTTTCTTACACTCAGTAATACCAAAATTATTATACATTTCTAAATTTATTATTTCTCCATTTGATAAAACAACACAAATATCTAAGTAATAGTCATGTAGCTTAATATGGTCATTTTGTACATATCTCTGCGGCGTAATTAAAATATCCGTAACTCTTACCTCAGTATTTACAAACTCTAAATATGAATTTAAAAAGTTCAATGTAATTTCTTTATGACTAAAAACATGTTTAAACACTAAGTCATTAGTAAGCCATACAAATTCTTTTGTTTCTACCATGAAATCACCTCCTTTTGGTAAAAACGGTTTCTATCCTACCATAAAGTTAACGCATTCTATGTCGAATGCTGTCGACGACCTGCATTTTTTTGATTTTTTAGCATTTTTCTTTATTTTTTAACCATTTTTTGCAATTTTTCTAAAAATTTGATATACTATGTTCCAGGTGAAGGAATATGAAATTACCAAACATAACAATTTTAGATGAAAAACATAAAATTTTGCATCAAGTAAGTAAAGAAGTAACATTTCCTGTAAGTGCGGAAGATAGAAAACTTGCTGAAGATACAATTAAGTACTTAGAAATGAGCCAAGATGATAAAATAGCTGAAAAATACAATTTAAGAGCCGGAATGGGTATGGCCTTTGTTCAACTTGGACATTTAAAAAGAATATTTGTAATAGCCAACGAACTTGAAGAAAAAGGAACATTTGAAGAATATATCATAATTAACCCTAAAATAATTAGTCAAAGTGAAGAACTAATTTATGTCGGTGAAGGTGAAGGCTGTTTAAGTGTTAATCGTGAAGTTGAAGGAATAGTTCCTAGACACGCTAGAATAACAATTGAATATTATGATTATGAAGGAAACAAAAAAACAATGCGAGCTCGTGAAGATTTAGCAGTTGCATTCCAACATGAAATTGACCATTTAAATGGCATATTATTCGTAGATAAAATTGATGCTAAAAATCCTTATAAAGATGCTAATAAAATGAGAGAAATCTAAAAAAGAAACGTTCAAAATTTTACATTTGAATGTTTTTTCTTTTAAAAACAACTTAATAATAGCAAATTTACAGATTTTATTTGACAACAAGCATACATTTATTATATAATACACTTGCAAGTTATTTAGGCAGAGTTATACCTAAAAATAATGTGTTTGAACCAATATGGAATAAAGTATCTGGGGCTGCCTTGGAGAAATTATTCAAACTCCCTATTTATTAGTTATAGCACAAATTAAATATTTTGCAAATAAAATGAAAGGAGATTTTATGGCAAGATATACGGGACCAGCTTATAAGAAATCAAGAAGACTTGGTTTTTCTACATTAGAAAATGGCAAAGAATTAGCAAAAAGACCTTATGCACCAGGAGCTCATGGACAAGATCGTCGTCGTAAACTTAGTGAATATGGTATCCAAATGCAAGAAAAACAAAAAGTAAGAATTCTTTATGGACTTAATGAAAAACAATTCCACAAAGTATTTCTAAAAGCTTCAAAGATGCATGGTATCGCTGGGGAAAACTTACTTATCCTTCTTGAATCTAGACTTGATAACATGGTTTATCGTCTAGGTATGGCTAGAACTAGAAGAAGTGCTCGTCAAATTGTTAATCATGGACATATTTTAGTAAATGGTAAAAAGGTAGATATTCCTTCATACACTACTAAAGTTGGGGACATCATTTCAGTTAAAGAAAACTCAATGAACCATCCAGCAATCCTTGATGCAATTGAACAAAAGAGAACTGTTCCAGCTTTTCTAGAAATGGATGAAAAGAAATTATCTGGTAAATTTGTAAGACTTCCAGAAAGAAGTGAATTAAATCCAGAAATCAATGAACAATTAATCGTTGAATTCTATAACAGATAATACTAAAAAAACCAAAAGGTTATTATTCCTTTTGGTTTTCTTTTGGTAAAAACACACTAATTTGCATATTATCTAAATCATATAAACTAATTAAATTTCTTAAATCTTCTACAGTTTCATTTTCTAATATTTCTTTTAAATTAGTAACAACTCCCCCATTATTTAAAACATCATCTTGAATCCTATAACTAACATTTTCTAAATCTTCAAAATCCAAAATTAATGTTGCAATTGTAGCATTCTTTTTTCTTTTAAAATCTATTTCACTAACTACTAAATTCTTTAACTTTTCTTTAACTCTTTTTATTACTTCTTCTTTAAAGTTAGTTGTGGCACTAATTTGAATTACAAAAGCATCATCATACAAATCATTAGAAATACTCATATTTTGAATTAAACCTTTTTCTATAAGTTCATCTTTAAAATCTGAAGTTGCCCCAAAATTAATATTAAAAATTAAATTAGTAAGTATTTTTAATTCTAATTTAGAATAATTTTTAAACCTTCCAATATCCATTTTACAAGAAAATTTTATTCTTGGATAAGTTAAATTAATATATTCTTCCTTATATTTAGTAGTAACTTTTCTAGGTTCATTTTCCTTTATAACAACTGGATTTAAATATTCTTTAAAATCCTTCTTAGCCAAATTATTTTCTACAATACTTGCCATTTCATATGGATTAAAATTACCAGTTATAGTTAAAAACATATTATTTGGATGATAAAAAGCATCATAAACCAATTTCACATCATCCAAACTTATACTATTTACATCCTCTGGAGTACCTGTAATAGTATATCTATACTTAGATTTTTGCAAAGTATTTGCTAACGTATGAAAAAACACAATACTATATGCATCATCAAGTCCCATATTAGCTTCTTCAACAATTATTCCTTTTTCTTTAGCAACACTTTTCTTTGTAAAATAAGGATTATAAACAAAATCTAGTAATTGTTCCATATTTTCTTTTTTATTACTTGTAGCAAAAACAATATAACTTGTATAATCAAAAGTTGTAAAAGCATTAGCATCTCCCCCTAGGGAATAAAACTTATCATGAGCAGTTGTATCTTCATCAATATTAAATTTAATATGTTCTAAAAAATGTGCTAAACCATCTGGTACTTCATAAACTTTTTTACCAATTTTAAACTTAGTATGTACCGAACCATATTTAACAGATAAAGCAGCATACATACTACTAACTTTTTCATTCACCCACATATAAATTGGAAGACCACATTTAGTTTTATAAACATATATTTTCTCATTTAATCCTTTTAATTCTAATTCTTCCATCTAAATTATCTCCCTTCTAAAGTAAATATTGTATTTAACTTAACTTTCTTAGAAACATTTACTATATCTTCTTTAGTTAACTTTTTAAAATATTCTTTTCTTTCTTCTATTGAAGGTAATTTATCATATATATTAAAAACATAATTATTTAAAATAGCAATATTATTATCTAAAGACATATCTAATGAAATAACCATATTATTTATTGCATCCCTAACTTCTTCTTCACTAAAGTTTCCATTTTGCATACTTTTTAATTCTTTTTTAACTAAACTAATTGCTTTTTTTACATTACAATTATCTAAAGATATTTGTACCATTAATAATTTATCATATTTTAAATACATACTATTAATTGCATAACATAAACTATTTTCTTCTCTAATACTCTTATATAACTTTGAAGTAAGTCCCCCACTACCATACAAATAATTAAAGCAATTCAAAGTTATATTTTTTTCTAATTCACTTAAGTTCTTCAAATTAAATAACATAACTAAATTAGTTTGAATATTATCACTTTTCATAGCCTTTACTTTTACTTTCTTAGTCTCTTTATTATCAACCATTACTTCAAAATTATCACTAACAATATATCTATTTTTAAAATATTTCTTTATTAAACTAGCAACATTATCCATATCTAAATTACCAATTAAAAATACATCTACTTTAAAATTCTTTCTTAAGCTTTTATAAGCATTATAAAGTTTTGCTGGTGTAATATTTTCTAATTCTTCAATTGTCCCAAGTATTTCATAAGAGGTTGGACTATTACTATCCATAGTTTTAATAGCTTCTTTAATACTTTGTTTAACAGGATTTTCTTTTAAAGAATTTATTTCTCTTCTTAATCTTTCTTTAACTATATTAAATGTTTTTAAATCAAATTCATCATTACATACATTTGGATTTAGAATCACCTCAAACAAAGTCTTTATTACATCTTCGATATAACCTTCGTCCTCTATATACTCCGGATTTATAAAATCTAGAGAAAAATGTAAATCAATTACATTACCCACTCTCATAGTTGATGCATAAATAACTATCTTATAAAGTTCTTCAAATCTTGTAATTAAGTCTTTTTTTCTAGGATACTTCTTACATCCTTCACTTAACATATCAGCTAAAAAAGAATATGTTCCTATTTCTTCTTTTTTCAAAACATTTTTAAATATAACTTCTAAATGACTAGTTTTAAATCTATCTGTTTTAATAGTATAAATATTAAAAGAATTACAATTATATGTTTTATATTTCATTTCACACCTCGATACTAGTATGCTTACTTTTTAAAATTTTATTATATTCTTTTAAAGTATAATCATCAGTCATACCTGCTATATAATCTATTACAATTCGCTCATTACTATTATTTTTATATTCATCACTCATATTTGATAAATAAGATTTAATTATATTACTATCTTTATTATTAGTTTTTAAATCATTTAAGTAAGTATTATACAAAGTATTAATCATTACATGTAGTAAATTTTTTTCCTCTTTAGTATATGCATTATTATAAATGTTTTCATAGTTAAAATTCTTTAGATTTTTAATTGCTTCATAAACTTTATTACTTAATTTAATATAATTTTTATCTTTACTTTCATTTATTACATCAAGAATTATACTATTAACTATTTCTTTATTACTTTTACCTAGTACATCAGTTACACTTTTTGGAACATCTTCCCAGGTTAATAAATTCATTCTAACAGCATCATCTATATCACGACCTAAATAAGCTATCAAATCACTAATTCTTACTACACAGCCTTCTAAAGTCATTGGAATTAACCTTTTACATTCATCCTTATCTTTATAAGTATTTTCATATTCAGCTAAAAATTCTTCCTTTGTTTTATTAACTGGTTTATATAAACCTTGCACAAGTTCTCCATTATGGCATAAAATAGCATCTAATGTTTGTAAAGTAATATTTTTACCCTTACCATAATTTTCTATATTCATTAAAAGTCTAACACTATGAACATTATGATTAAAATAACCACATCCCGCCTTAAGACTTATTTCATTTAAAATTGCCTCACCAACATGACCAAAAGGAGTATGTCCTAAATCATGCCCTAAAGCTCCAGCTTCAATTAAATCTTCATTTAACCCTAAAGCCCTTCCAATCGTTCTAGCAATTTTACTTACATATAAAACATGTATCATTCTTTTGGTTAAATGATCATTTTCTTTAAAAGAAAAAACTTGTGTTTTATCCATATATCTTTGAAATGCTAAAGAATATAAAATTCTATCAACATCCCTTGAAAAAGGGGCTCTGAAATCACTTTCATTTTTTTCTAAATATATTGCATCTTCATTTTTACAAAACATATTTATACCTCCATTTATATCATATCAATTTTTATTAATTTTTTCAATAAAACCACAATGCTTACATAACTCTTCTTCTAATTTTTTATTCTTAAAACCTTCCACCATTTTTAAAGCTCTCTTACTATTTAAAATACTATCCAAACTACTTTCAAATATATTACCTAATTTTATAGAACCATTACCATCTAAACAACAAGGAACAACACTTCCATCTACTAATATTCCTACATGGTCCCTTATTCCATAACATTTACCACTAGTTTTATAAATATTATTATTTACATCTGGCCACTCAAATTCCTCGTCTATATCTACAAAAACATTTTCTTCTAGTTTTCTACTTTTATCAATTTTAACATTATATTTTTCTTCTAATTTTTCAATTATTTTCTTATTACTACCTAACCATAATCTATAATTTATATAAGTATTTTTCTTTAAAATATCACTAAAAGAAAATATTTTTTTAATATAATTATCTATATTACCAACCCCACTATGTAAAGAAATATTTATTTGACGAATATTTTTATTATTAATTATTTTATCTATAAAATATCCATTTGTTGTAATATTTACATAAAAATCCTTACTAGCTTCATTAATAAATTCATTTATTAATGGATGTGTTAATGGTTCACCGAGCACATGAAAATAAAGGTACTTTGTATGTCCCTTTAATTTACTTAAAATAATTTTAAATTCATTCATACTCATATACTTAGCTTCTCTTTTATTATGTATACAAAAAGAACAATTTAAATTACAATTATTAGTAATTTCAATATAAACTTTTTTTAAACTCATAAGAAAAATAAGATATCTATCTTCTCCAACAAATTATCATCAATTATTTCAGCTACTCTTAATAATTTAATTATTAAACCAATAACAAAATATACACTTGCTAAACAAAGAATAAGTCCAACAACACCTTTTATTTTAAATAAAACTTCAATAATTAAAACAATTAAACTAATACATAACGTAATAAAATAAAATCTTGCACTATGTTTCATAAATAAACTTCCTTTCGTTTACTTACTATTTTAACCTAATTTATCCCCATTAGCAATCTTTTTTTGTGGAGTTATTAAAACTACTCCTCCATCACTATATGTTCCAAGTACTAAAACTTCACTCATAAAGTCTGCAACTTGTCTTGGTGGAAAATTAACTACAGCCATAATTTGCATGCCAATTAAATCTTCTTTTTTATATTGTTCAGTAATTTGTGCTGATGATTTTTTTATACCTAACTCATTTCCAAAATCAATTGTTAACTTATAAGCTGGTCTTTTTGCTTTAGGAAAATCTTCAGCATTTATAATCGTTCCTACTCTAATATCTAATTTTACAAAATCTTCTATACTTGCCATAAAACCTCCAAAAAAATAGAGCTAAGCTCTATTTAATTTCATATACTTCTCCATTTAAATTATCTATTTTACTTTCTTCTTCTGTTTTTAATGAAGGAAGTTCAACTTCTTCATCTTCATCGTCTATAATAGAAAACATCTTATTATTAGTTGGTTTAACTTCTTCTTTTTCTATTTTTGTAGTACTTATTTCTTCATTATTACTTACTATATTTTCTTCCTTTTTATCAACGAACACTGAGCTAAATATTTGTGGACTAGGTTTAAATATAGGCTTTTCTTCTTTTACTTCAGGAATATCGATACTATTAAATTCATTTTTAATACTTTCAAGAGAACTTAAATCATTTTCTAACTTTTTATCTTCTTCATTATTATCAAAAATTGGTTTAACTTCTTCCTTAGGAAGTTCATCAATACTAATTGGATTTTTTTCTTCATCAGTATCTTTGAAAATCGGTTTAACCTCTTCTTTTACTTGTGGTAACTCAATTTCTTCACTTTCTTCTTTTTCTTCAGGAACAAACTCAGTAACAGTTACCTCATTACTTACTTCAGGAACATTTTCTTTAACCTCTTCTTTAGTAACTTCCACCTTTTCAGGTTTTTCTTCCGCTTTCTTAAAAGCATCTAATTCTATTTTTTGTAATCTTTTAGTTTCTTCTAACTTTTGGTCTTTCTTTCCAAAGAAATAAACTAACACAAAAGCAATAATTAAAACCACTAACGCAATAACTAAAATCAAAGTAAAATTATCATTTTGATATAATCCATATATGAAATCTTTCATAATATAATACACCTCTTTATTCTTATATATTAAATATTACCAAAATATATTAAAAATGTAAATATATTTTCTAAAACTTTTAAAAAAATAGACTTAATTTTACTTAAATCTATTCATTTGTTGCATAACTTGCTTTACTTGTTTTTGACTTGGCTTTCTTCCCATTGAAGACATCATTGCTTCAATCATCTTTTCATTTATCGGTGGATTTTTTTCTAAAGTTTTTTTCATTAAAGCTCTAGCTACAAAAAATCCAATAACAAGTCCAATAACAATACCAATTACTAAATATAATATTAATTTACCCATAAAATTATCTCCTTTATATATCTATTTTACTATAAATAAATAAGTTCTTCAAGCCAGAAATAGTCTTTATTTTGAAAATCACAAGCAAAAGCTTCTGTAATTGGCAAAAATTTCTTTATATCTCTATTAATTATATTAGTTTTAAGTAAGATATGACTATTTTTAACAGTTATTGTTGTTTCTTCCTTACGATATTTATTTACTACTTTATGAGTATCTCCAGTTTTCATATAAAAATCATTATCTTTATTAAGTTCATATATTAATTTATTATATTTTAACTTATCTATTGGTACAATTATTTGGTCAAGTAAATCTTTTCCTATCCCAATACTTGTTTTATCAAGTAGATAAATATCTTCTAAAGATTTAAATAAATTATATGGACTATCCTTAAGAAGTATCCCCATTTCTTTGTTAATTCTAAAAATATAAAAAGTCCTCATGTTATCACCCAAAACTATAATAACACAAAGACTTCGATTAATTTGTCAGATTATGTCGATAATATCATCTTTTTTCAAAATATTTGCAATATGTTCTAAAATTGTTGTTTTATCTATCTTTAAATATTTAACAATATCTTCAGTTTTACCACTCATTCCAAACTTATTAACTCCAAAGATATATTCTGGTTTACTAGCAAATCTATTCCAAATCAAACTTGAACCAGCCTCAATTACAAATGTTGGTACATCTTTTGGTAATAATTGTTCTTCATACTTAGGATTTTGTTTTAAGAATAATTCCATACTTGGCATTGAAACTACTCTAGTATCTATACCCATTGTAAATAATTCACGAGATATATCAATTGCCATTTCTAGTTCTTGACCAGTAGCAATAATAATTCCATCTAAATGATACTTTTCTTTTCGAACCATATAAGCTCCATATTTAACAAACTTAGCATTTGTATTTTTTTGTTTACTTCTCTCTTCTTTACTTATAACTAATGCTGTTGGGCAATTATTTTTCAAAATATATTCCCAAGAACCCATTATTTCATTTATATCTGCTGGTCTAAATGTTATAAAGTTAGGTATAGTTCTAAGCATAGAGAGTTGTTCAACAGGTTCATGTGTTGGACCATCTTGACCAACATACACAGAATCATGAGTAAAAATATAAGTAACAGGTAAATTCATTAAAGCAGACATTCTTATCGCAGGTTTCAAGTAATCACTAAAAGATAAAAATGTTGAACCAAAGACTTTTAAATTAGATAAAGCCATACCATTTAATATTGCTCCCATTGCATGTTCTCTAACCCCAAAATAAATATTTTTACCAACTGGGTTTTCTTCACTTTGAATAGTTGATTTATCTAAATTAGTTTTACAAGATGATGAAAGGTCTGCAGAACCACCTAGGAAAAATGGACTTTTCGGTGATATAAAATTCATAATCTTATGATTTGACTCTCTTAAAGTTTCCCTATATTCATCACTTATTTTAAATTTAGTATCATCAAAATCAATTACAAAAGCATTTCTTTCTAATAAATTTACTAAAGCATGTAAATTACTATTTTCTTCTTTTATATTAGTATATTCTTCTTGCCATTCTAAATATTTTTTAGAAACTCTCTTATTAACATAGTTTTGTAAATAATCTAAAACTTCTTTACTTACTTCAAATGCCTCATTAGTTATTTTATATTTATTTCTTATATTAGCTAAATCTTCACTATCTAAAGGTTTACCATGAACAGTATTTGTTCCTTCCAACTTAGAATCTTTGCCAATCGTAGTATTACAAATAATAATTGATGGTCTACTAGACTTCTTAGCTTGTTTTATAGCTTTAGATATTTCTTTATAATCTCCTCCATTTTTAACATTTATAATATTAAAGTCCAAAGCTTCAAAACGAATTTCAATATCTTCTGTAAATGTTTTTTTAGTATCACTATCTAATGAAACATTATTTTTATCATATAAAAGTATTAATTTATTTAAATTTTGAGTACTTGCAAAACTTAAAGCTTCGTAACTAACTCCTTCCATTAAGTCACCATCACCACATAAACAATATGTATAGTAATCAATTAAACTAGAGTTTTTATCTTCAATTTTTACAATTGAATTTAAATATCTTTCTGAAAGAGCCATTCCAACAGCCATACCTACCCCTTGACCTAAAGGACCAGTTGACACATCTACCCCTGGAGTAACTTTAACCTCAGGATGTCCCGGCGTTAAGCTACTAATTTGTCGAAAATGTTTAAGTTCTTCAACCTCAATATTATATCCCATATGATAAAGACAAGAATATAACAAAGCAGAACCATGACCTGCAGACATAACAAATCTATCTCTATTTATCCAATTAGGATTACTTGGAATTACATCTAAATGTTCCTTATATAAAGCATAAATAATCGGTGCAGCTCCTAAAACTATCCCAGGATGCCCACTTCCAGCCTTATTTATCATATCTAATGCTAACATTTTAATACTATTAATAGCTAAATAATCCATCTTACTCATTTTTACCACTCCTCGTATGATAATAAAATCATATCATAAAATAATAAAAAATGCAAAATAAAAAGAACCGTCGTCACGATCCTCATATGGAGCAGTCCGTCACATACCCCCGAGTGGCACTTATCACACCAACTCGCACAAATTCTGACCGTTAATCGCTTAACTATCGTATAAAAATGCTCTACCATCTTTCCTAATGACTTAATATTAGCATATTTTTTAGTGCGTGTCAATGGCTATTAAAAATT
>FR899746.1:272-4487 GCA_000437355.1 Firmicutes bacterium CAG:460 | reverse complement strand
TAGATGCTCCAGCAGGTCCGGCTGGTCCAGTGGGTCCAGTTGGACCAACACATGTATATGTTATATTTGGTTTTTCTTTATTAAAGCAATCGATATATTGTTTTGCTTTTTTTATATTATTGTTCATTTTGAACTCCTTTCAATAATATAATATGAAATTATAATGGACATGCTTATGATACTCGTCCATATTTTAACAATTTATATATAATTTTCATATGGTAACAAGGTTATTCAAAAGTTGCAAAATAAAAACAATTACAAATATTTAAAGGTGCTTGAATATAATAAAAATGAAACATTCAATTTTGTAATGTTGAATGTTTCTTGAATTAATTCTTTTAGTTTATTATAATTTAAAATCATCTATAACTGCATCTTGCATGTTTTTACCATCAAAGAATGGTTTAATTTTATATCCATGTATTTTAGCAACAATATTTGTTGGAACTTTTCTTATAAGTTTATTTAATTCACTAGTGTTGTTGTTAAAATATGTTTTACATGAAGTTAATGTTTCATTAATTTTATCTATTTCTTTTAAATCTTTATTAAATTCTTTTGTGTTTAATTCTTCATGGTCATTTTTAACTTCTAAAATTATGTTGTAAGCTTCAGTTAATTTTCTATCTAAATCATAGTTAGTTATTCTTTTATCTTTTAAATCAATGTATTCTTTTAAATAATCTTTTTTTGTTACAACTTTTTTTATGGCAATATTAAGTTTAGCAATAATGTCATATTTTTGCCTTAAAGATTCATCAATTATGCCTTCAGCTTTTTCTATTTTTAATTTATAACTTACTAAATTGTTATATATTGTAGCATAAATGATTGCTAAAATACCTAATATAATAATTAAAAGTAGGATTATTTCAAATAAATTCATTTTAGTATCACCATTAATATTTTATCAAATGTATTCATTAAAGTAAATATAGTTAGAGGAAGTTTACAAGTTTATTTTAGTGCATATATTAAAGTATATTGGGTGATTTTCTTGAATAATTTATGTAATAAATTTTTAGAAAAACAAAAACTTAGAAAAGAAATGATGGATTTAGGCTTGATTTGTACTGTTGTTGGACCAACAGGACTGCTGGAGCTTTAATAAGTGTTGGAACAACAACTACAACTGAAGCTGGAACTGATGCTAGTGTTGTAAATGTTGGTACATCATCAAATGTTATTTTGAATTTCAGTATTCCAACTGGAGTGGCAGGACCACAAGGGTGATGTTGGACCAGAAGGCCCTATTTTTCCTGCAAGTGTTGAAGAAATGTTTTATACGAGCTTTGTGGATACTAAAGCAGAATGGTTGCTTACTACATCATCTCCATGGCTAATACCTAACTTATCAAATTATTTTGAGGTGGTTAATGAAAATGAAGTATTAGTTAAACCAGGTATTTATGAAATAACTTTATCTGGTTTAATAAGTAATGCTGATAATACTCATAGAGGACACTTTTATTTACAAGATGAAAATGGTTCAAAAATAAAAGCTACTAAGTTAAGCGTTAATACAATTATCCTTGGTGCTGCAGCATCAAATGTGGAATTTTCTAATGTTAATTTAATGATTAAAAAAATATTATATTAAGGATAATTAAAATATTTATAATTTTAAAGTTTACACCTATAATAAGAATGGGTGTTTTTTCTTGTTAAAAATAAGGGATTGTGGTAAACTAATGATATACAGATAGTGAGGAAAGTGTATGAAATTTATAGATAATGTTGATATAAAAAGATATAGAGAATTTGAAAGTAAACATGAAAAATCACATTTTTTGCAAAGCTATGAATGGGGACAATTTTGTAAGAATGCTAAAGGTCAAATTCCATGTTATGTAGGAATGGAAGATAATGATGGTAATTTGGTAGCAAGTTGTTTAATATTACTTAGACGTACACCATTTGGTTTTAGTTATGGTTATGCTCCGCGTGGATTTGTTTTAGATTATAGTAATAAAGATGTTATAAATGAATTTACGAATTATTTAAAGCAATATATGAAAGATAATAAAATTATATATATTAAATTTGACCCAGATATTAAATATCAAGATATTGATGATGATGGAAATAAAATAGATGGTGGAGAAAATAATTATGAACTTTATAATTATATGTTAAGTTTAGGTTATAAACATACTGGTTTTTATAAGTTATATGAAGGTAATCAACCAAGATATACATTTAGAATTGATTTGAAGAAACCTTGGGAAGAAGTAGAAGCTAAGTTTAATAAATCATTTATGAAAAGTGTTAAAAGAAGTTATAGTTATAACTTAGTTGTGGATAATGAAGTTAGGATAGAAGATTTTTATAGATTAATTCAAAGTAATAGTAGTAAAGATGATTTTGACCCACATAGTTTAGAATATTATAAAATATTTAGTGAAGAAATGGCTAAAGATAATAATATGAAATATTTTAATATTAGTATTAGACCTAAAGAATTATTAGATAATATAAGTAAAGAAATAGATGAATTAAATAAAGAACTTGAAGTAAATAAGAAAAAAGAAGCTGATATTAAAAATAAGATTGCTAGATTAGAAAAAGAAAAAGATATTTTTAGTGGAATTGATAAAGATGAAGTATGTGTTTGTTCATTAATATGTACTTATACTAAAACACACGCTTGGAGTTTATATATAGGTAGTGATGATTTAGCTAATTTTACTTTTGCAGTTACTAGAAGTTATTATGAAGCCATTAAGGATGCTTATAATAATGGTTATTTATTCTTTGATTTATTTGGAACACCAGGAGACCCAAAAACTAAATATAAGAATTTAGCGAAACTTCATGATTTTAAAAGAAAATTTGGGGATGAGTATATAGAATTTATTGGGGAATTTGATTTAGTTAATAATAAATTGTTATATAAAATGTTACCATTAATGTTAAAAGTTTATAGAAAACTAAGGAGGAAATAATGCTTAAAGTTATTGAAGAAAATGTATTTAGAGAATATGCTATAAAAAATCCTTATTTTTCAATTTATCAATTACCTGAATGGGGAACTTTAAAAAGTGGTACTGGTTGGGTAAGACATCTGCTAGGGATTTATAAAGATGATAATTTAGTGGGGGTAACAATGTTACTTGAAAAAAGGATGCCTTTAAACCTAAGTTTATATTATTCTCCGCGAGGTTATTTAATTGATGTATATAATTATGAATTGTTAAAAGATTTTAATGATGAAGTAATAAAATATGTTAAGAAAAATCATGGGTTTATGTTGAAAGTGGATCCAAATGTTATTTATGCAACTAGAGATAGCGAAGGTAATTTAAAAGAAAAGTGTGGAGAAGAAGCTTATTTTAATTTTAAAAAGTTAGGTTTTAAGCATTTAGGTTTTAGTCAAAATTTTGAAGATTTGCAACCTAGAGTATTATGTAGAATAGAACTTAAAGATACATATAATGATACATTAGAAACATTTAGCAAAAGCACTAAAAAAAATATTGCTAAAACATATGATATGGGTGTTAGAGTAAAAGTTGTTGATTCAAGTAAAATGGATGAGTTTGTTAAGTTATTAGAAGATACAGCAATAAATAAAAACTTTATTATTAGACCAGCTTCGTATTATAAAAAAATGGTTGATTTAATGAGTGATTATGTTACACTTTATATTGCTTATATAGATACTAACCTTTATTATGATTATGTTTGGAATACTTTAGAAAATACTAAAAAAGAATTAGAAACTTTAGAAGCACAAATGAAGAAAATAAATATTGGGGATAAAATAAAAAGACATCATGAAGAACTAGAAAGTAAGATAGTTAAATTAAATAAACAATTAGAAGATGCAATTAGTTTGCGTAAGGGAAATGATGAGATAAATATTGGAGCTTTAATGAGTGTATTTACGGGAGATGAAGGTATTACATTTATGAGTGGTACTGCTTCAAGTTATAAAAAATTTAATCCTAAATATGCTTTTTATAGAGAACATATTGAAGACTCAATAAAGAAACATTTAAAGTATGTTAATTTCTATGGAATATCATTAAATATGGATAAGAATGGTCCTTATTATGGAATTTATGAATTAAAAAAAGGATTTAATCCTGAAATAATTGAATTAATAGGGGAATTTGATTATGTTATTAATCCAGTAGTTTATTATGGTTATAAATTGGCATTAAAAGGATATAAATTTGTTAAAAAGTTTAAGAAATAAGAGCTGTGGCT
>FR899746.1:0-184 GCA_000437355.1 Firmicutes bacterium CAG:460 | reverse complement strand
TTTTCCTATAAACAAATTGACACTTGTGTACAATTTGTGTTAAAATTTATGTATCAAGTGTTGCTTGGGAATAGGAGTGATTTTAAGTGAAAAAGGGAATTAAAAAAATATTGTTTTTAAGTATCACTTTTTTATTCTTATTTTCATTTAGTTTAAATGTTAATGCGAGTGTTATAGAAAATGA
>FR899745.1 GCA_000437355.1 Firmicutes bacterium CAG:460 | reverse complement strand
CAAATGCTTTAAATACATCAGGAGTTACAACAATTGTAATTGGTGGAGGTTTTATCGGAGCCTTATTTACTGCAGCACTTTATGGTTTATTTGGCAAAACTGGAACAATTGTAATTTTAGTTTTACTTGGAATCTTTGCATCAGTTTTAACATTCAATGTTAATTTATCAAACATATTTAAAAAGTTATTCAGTTTAATAAAGATTAAAAGAAAAAGTAAAAATGAACAAGAAAATATTGATGCAATACCAATTAGTAATAGTGATGATATAAAAGAAATACCAACTAATAAACCTGAAGAAAAAGAAAAAATAATTATTACATCTATGGAAGAATTAAAAACTAAACCAATCGTTGAAGAATCATTAGAAAAAAACACTAAACAAGAAGAAGCTGAAAGTGAAGGATTTTATCGTTTACCAAAATTTAGTGAAATATTTGACCCATTAAAACCTAAGAAAACAAATAACACTTCATTTACTCAAAGTAACAAAGAAATACTTGAAAGAGTTTTAAAAGACTTTGGAATAGCTGCAAAAGTTGTAGAAATTCATATTGGACCAGCAGTTACAGAGTATGAACTTACTGTTCCACCAGCAACAAAGGTTAGTAGAATTTTAAATATTGATAAAGAAATTGCTCTAGCTTTAGCTGCAAAAGATGTTATAATTCAAGCTCCTATTCCAGGAAAAAGCACTATTGGTATAGAAATACCAAACCCTACAATATCAAGTGTTACTTTAAGAGAAGTACTTGAAAGTCCACAAAATTTAAAAAGTGATGCTAAAATATGTGCAGCTTTAGGTAAAGATATAATGGGTACACCAAAAGTATTTGACTTAACAAAGATGCCACACCTTTTAGTTGCTGGTTCTACTGGTTCAGGTAAATCAGTATGTATCAATGGAATTATTGCATCAATTCTAATGCGTTATAAACCAACCGAAGTAAAACTTGTTCTAGTTGACCCTAAAAAAGTTGAACTTACAAATTATAATGGTATACCTCACCTACTATGTCCAGTAGTAAGTGACCCTAAAAAAGCAAGTCTTACCCTACAAAGAGTTGTTACAGAAATGGATAACAGATTTCAAACATTTAGTGATAAAGAAGTTAAAAACATTACTGGATATAATGACATGATTGAAAAATACAATAAAAAACATCCTGAAAGTCCACAATCAAAAATGCCTTATATCGTAGTAATCATTGATGAACTTGCAGATTTAATGCTTGTTGCATCTAAAGAAGTTGAAGATTCAATAACTCGTATTACCCAACTTGCTCGTGCAGCCGGAATTCACTTAATTGTTGCAACGCAAAGACCTTCAACAGATGTTATCACTGGATTAATTAAAAATAATATCCCATCACGTATTGCCTTTGCAGTTGCATCACAAATTGACTCACGTACAATACTTGACCAAAGAGGTGCAGAACGATTACTAGGTAAAGGTGATATGTTATACTTCCCAATGGGTGAAAGTTCTCCAACCAGAGTTCAAGGTTGTTTCGTAAATGATAATGAAATTAAAAGATTAATTGATTACTGTAAAAATCAAGCAACAGCTAAATATGATTCCGCATTTGAAAGCGTTAGCCAAAATACCTCAAGTGGTTCAGGCAACTCTGCTGTCGGTGGAGATGATGATGATGCTTATAATGATGTTGTAGAATTTGCAATACAAACTGGTAAGATTAGTGCATCCTTAATTCAAAGAAGATTTAGATTTGGCTATAATCGTGCTGCTAGAATGATGGATTTACTAGAAGCTAGAGGTATAGTTGGACCACAAAATGGTTCTAAACCACGTGAAGTTTTAGTAAAGTTAGAGAAAAACGATGTCGAAGAATAAGAAAAAGATTTAAAAAAGTAAATTTTTATGATAAGATAAATATGAAAGGTATGGTGTAATATGGCAAACACAAAAAAGAATACAAATCCAAAAATTAGCAAAGAAGAAGTAAAAGAAGTTGAAGGTGCAAAACATATATTTTCTCAAAAAAATATTTTAATTATTTGTGCCATCATCTTAGGTTTAATACTTGTAATCTTTTACGGATACAGGGTTAATAAAGTAAAAGAAACAGAAAAATTAAGCAAAAGTTATCTTCTAGAATCTGGAACAGTTAGCCTAGAAATTAAAAATCTAGATGAAGTTAACCAAATTCTAGCAGAATCTCCTACTGAGTATTTTGTTTTAATTAGTTACACAAACAACAAAAGTACTTATAGTTTAGAAAACGGACTTAAAAGAATAATAGATAAATACAAATTAAATGATTCATTTTACTATTTAAATGTTTCTGATATTATGGACGAAGACAATTATTTAAATAGATTAAATAATGCTTTCAATACTGACAAAATAAAAAAAGTACCAATTATTTTATATTATAAAGATGGTAAAATAGTTGATACTGTAACTAGATATGATAATAACACAATAAATGCTAGTGATTTCCAAAAATTATTAGACATTTATGGATATGAAGGTCAATAAAGACCTTTTTTAAAAGGAGTAAAATTATGTTAAATGTTGTTTTATTTGAACCAGAAATACCACAAAATACTGGTAATATTATGAGAACATGTGTAGCAGTTGGAGCTACCCTTCACTTAATAAAACCACTTGGTTTTAAAGTTGATGATGCAACCTTAAAAAGATGTGGAGTAAATTATATAGATAAACTTACATGGTATGTTTATGAAAATTGGCAAGACTTTTTAGATAAAAATTCTAATGGAACATTTTATTTTCTAACAAGATATGGACATAAACCTCATTCAAGTTTTGATTATTCAAATATTAATGAAAATATTTATTTTGTATTTGGTAAAGAATCAACAGGAATTCCAAAAGAAATATTAAAACCTCACATTAATAATTGCATGAGAATGCCAATGACTGCTAATGTAAGGTCTTTAAATTTATCAAATACTGTAGCAATAATGTTATATGAAGCTTTAAGACAAAGAAATTATACTGGTTTATTATTTGATGAACCTCATAAATCTAAAACAGAAATTGAAGATTATCAAAATTAAAAGCACTCAAATGTGCTTTTAATTTTGTTTTAATAAACTTTTACCTGCTCCAATAGTTCTTAAATTTTTAAGCATATAATCCAAAATATTTGCTTTTTTAATTTCTTTATCAATAGTTACATCAACTTCATCAACAATATTTCCATCATTATCAATAATTTCTGCACTACCAACTATATCACCAATTTTTAAAGGAGCTTTAATTTTATCAACTTTTAAATTAAATTTATACTCTGAAACAGGGTCAGTATTTTTTAATATTTCTGTTGCATCATTAAGTAAAACAATATTAGCAAAATCTTGCTTACCTTTTTCAACTCTTACTTTACCTAAAGATTCCCCCTTTTTCTTTATAATATTAATTTTAAAGGTATTAAAACCATAATTTAACATTTTAACAGTATCACTACTTCTATTTTCAGTAGTATCTTCTCCCATTACAACAGATATAAGTCTAAAATTATTTTTCTTAGCAGTAGCAGTTAAACAATAACCAGCTGTTTTAGTAAATCCAGTTTTTAATCCATCAACGCCATCATAAAATCTAACTAAACGATTAGTATTAACTAACCAAATTCTTGACCCATCATTTTTTTCTAAATATTCTTCATAAATACTTGTATATTCTAAAATTTTCTCGTGCCTCAAAAGTTCTCTAGCTATAATTGACATATCTCTAGCGGTAGAATAATGTCCTTCTGCATCAAGTCCATGGGGATTAACAAAATTAGTATTAGTTGCTCCAAGTTCTTTAAGTCTTTTATTAATCATATCAACAAAACCACTTACAGAACCACCAACTTTTTCTGCTAAAGCAACAACTGCATCATTTCCACTAGCTATAGCTACACTCTTAAGCAAATCATGAACAGTGTAGACTTCTCCAGCTTGTAAAAATACTTGACTACCTCCCATATTGGCAGCTTCTTCACTAATAGTTACTTTATCTTCTAATTTTAAATTACCATTATCTATTGCTTCCATCACAATTAACATACTAGCTAACTTAGTCATTGATGCCGGAGCTAATTTTTCATCAGCATTTTTTTCATACAATACTTTTCCAGATAAATTATCCACCAAAATGGCACTTTTAGCACTCGGAGCAAAATCTTCCTCAGCTAAAACACTTAGATTTAAAACAAAAAAACTCATAATAATTAATAAAATCTTTTTCATATACACACCTTATTAATTATTATGATTATTAATTTTTATTAGAACTCTATTATTTTTTTTATTTCATTTTTCAACAACTCGATATCATCACTTAGCATAATCTTTTCAAGTTGTTTTTTATTTTCATACACATGTAAAACACTTTCGTATTCTTTTAATTTCTCACTTGTTTTCTTTATAATATTACCAACATAACTTTTAGAAACGTTTTCTAAATCAGCTATTTCTTGTAATGTTAAATTTTCTTCATAATATAATTTATAAAACTTTTTATTAGATTCATTTAACAAAGCTCCATAAATATCAAACAATTCACCATTATATAAAAAATCTTCCATTACATCAAATCCTTAAATAAGCCATAGATATAATTTTCTATATCAAATGCAATTAAATCAGTCATTTTTTCCCCAAGTCCAACAAATTTAACAGGAATATTTACTTCTTCTTTTATAGCAAGAACAATTCCTCCCTTGGCAGTACCATCTAATTTAGTTAAAACAATACCAGTTATATTAGTAATTTCTTTAAAAGCTTTAGCTTGCATAATTCCATTTTGACCAGTTGTAGCATCAATTACTAATAATGTTTCATGAGGAGCATTAGGAATTATTTTTCCAATTACTTTATTTATTTTTTCCAGTTCTTTCATTAAATTAACTTTATTATGAAGTCTTCCTGCTGTATCAATTAAAACAATATCAGCATTTTCTTCTTTAGCTTTTGTAAGACCATCAAAAATTACACCAGCTGGGTCAATATTTTCTTTTCCATAAAATAATGTATCTGTTCTGTCCGCCCAAATTTTTAATTGTTCAACAGCACCAGCTCTAAAAGTATCTCCAGCAACAAGCATTACTTTTTTACCTTCATTTTTATACTTATAAGCAAGTTTAGCAATTGTAGTAGTCTTACCCACTCCATTAACACCAACCATCAAAATAACAGTTGGACCATCTTCAGCCATATTAATTTTATCAGTAATAGATTCATTATTAACATATATAATGAATAATTCATCAACAATAACTTCATTTAAATATTTAGTATCTGTAATATTTTCAGATTTTACTCTTTTTCTTAATCTATCCATAAAATCCATTACAGTATTAACACCAATATCAGCCATAATCAAGATATTTTCTAATTCATCAAAATATTCATCATTTATTTTTGTATATTTTATACCTAACATACTTAATTTAGACACAAACTCATTTCTTGACTTTTCTAGTCCTTCATCATATTTTTTTACAGTTTCATCTTTTTTTACTTCAACTTCTTTTCTAGTTATTATATTTTTTAATTTATCAAATAATCCCATGATTAACCTCCATAATAAGTATTATATCAAAAATTAAATCATATTGCAATTTATAGAAATATGTGGAGTGTTTCAAAAACAATAGACAAAATAACATTTTTTAGATATAATATTTTCAGTTCAGTAACTTTATGAATTAATTTTATTTTAAAGAAAGAAGGAATTTTTAAGTGGAAAATAAAAATAATATTGCCACAAAAGTTATTGCTTTAGGTGGCTTAGGTGAAGTTGGAAAAAACATGTATATTGTCGAACATAATGATGAAATATTAATTATAGATGCCGGAGTAATGTTTCCAGAAGATAATTTACTCGGTGTTGATTATGTTATTCAAGATGTTACATATTTAAAGAAAAATGCAAACAAAATTAAAGGATTATTTATAACTCATGGACATGAAGACCATATCGGTGGTATACCATTTTTACTTCAAGCAATTAATATACCAGTTATTTATACTCCAAAAATTGCTAAAGATTTAATTGAAAAGAAACTTGTAGAAAGAAATATAAAGTATGATAATTATCAAATTATTACTCCTGACTTTAATGTTAAGACAAAATATTTTGATATATCATTTATTAATACTACTCACTCTATTCCAGATAGTTTTGCAATTGTTATTAAAACTCCGAATGGAACAATTTTTGAAACCGGAGACTTTAAATTTGACTTAACTCCAGTTGGACCAATGGCTGATATTCATAAAATGGCAAAAATTGGTTCAGAAGGTGTTACTCTACTTCTTAGTGACTCAACAAATGCCTTAACTAGTGGATACTCTAAAAGTGAAAGCGCTGTTGATGGAACCCTTAATGATATGATTAGTAAACATCATGGCAGAGTTATTATTGCAACATTTGCTTCAAACATTTATCGTATTAAACATATTGTTGAAAGTTGCAAAAAATATGGAAGAAAAATTATTGTTTTCGGTAGAAGTATGGATAATAGTATTGAACTAGCTTTAAACAATGGTCTTATTAATGATAAATCAATGTTTATTGATGCAAATGATGCTAAGAGTTTAAAAAGAAATGAAATATGTATTTTATGTACTGGGTCTCAAGGTGAACCTCTCGCTGCATTATCTCGTATTGCTAATGGACAACATAAACAAATATCACTACTTGGTGATGACTTAGTAATTTTCTCATCAAGTCCAATCCCAGGTAATGCTGAAAGTATCAATAAAATCATTAACAAATTATATTTAAAAGGAGTTCGTGTATTTACTAATTCCGAATTTAGTGATGTTCACACATCTGGACATGCTAAAGAAGAAGAATTAAAATGGATGCTTAGAATTATTAAACCAAAATATTTTATGCCAATGCACGGTGAATACCGCATGTTAAAAAAACATACTGAAATTGGTATCATGTGTGGAGTTGCACCAGAAAATACATTTATTTGCACAAATGGTGATGTCATTGAATTACTTAATGGTGAAGTAAAACGTGGTGGCACAGTTCAAGCCGGAGATGTTTATGTTGATGGTTCACGCATCGGTGACATTGGTTCAATAGTTATTAAAGATAGAAAATTAATGAGCCAAGATGGTATATTAATTACTATTTTAAATATCAATACTCTAAGTAGAAAATTATTATTAAAACCAAATGTTACAGCCAGAGGTTTCGTTTTAGTAAATGAAAATCAAGAATTAATGCAAAAAATAGAAAGAAAAATCAGTGAAGTTGTTAATGCCTCTTTACAAAAAGCACCATACAGCTACACAGATTTAAAAAATCAAATTATTTTAGAACTACTTCCATTCATAAACAATTTAACAGGAAGAAAACCAATTATTTTACCAGTTATAATGGAAGTAAATCAAGCATAGTAAAACCACACAATCGTGTGGTTTTCTTATGCTTCTTTTTTAGTTTTAAACTTTATTAAAAACAAACTTAATATAAACATTATAATATCAATTAATATCTTAATTAAAACTACCTTACTAGATATAAAAGATAATATAAGTGCACTAATAATATAATTAACTATTATATATTTATAATTTATATGGTTATTAAAAATTATTTTTATAATACTAGAAACTATTTTACTAAAAAGCAAAAATAATGGCATAACATAAATAGCATGATTTACATTAAATGTTTTAGCAAATATAACAGTTTCAATTATATAAGCTAGTAAAGTAAAAAGTAAATAAGATGCAAATAATTTATAAACTCTAATTGAATCTTTGACTGGATTAAAATGACTAGTTTCATTATTATTAATATAAATAGTTTCAATAACTACTTCTTTAATTGGTATATTTCTACTCTTTGTTTCAATTAAACAATTAGTTTCATATTCATATCTTTCTCCATCAACATCAATTAGTTTTTTTGCTATATCTAAACTCATTGCTCTTAAACCAGTCTGTGTATCACTAACCTTTACACCTACAAAAGAATATAAAACATTTCTTGTTATAACATTTCCAAACTTAGACCTTCTAGGTACTAAATTATCACTGAAATCTCTAACACCAAGAACTAAAGCATCCATATTCTTTTTAGCAATATCACTACATTTTTTAATATCTTCTACACTATGTTGCCCATCACAATCGGCAGTTACAATTACTTTAGCTTTAGAAAAATTTTCTAAAATATAATTAATACCATTTTTTAAACCTCTACCCTTACCTAAATTAACACTATGTTTCACAACCGGATAACTTTTAGCTAAATTATTCATAAACTTATCATGTTTTTTACTACATCCATCATTTATAAATACAATATTTGCAAAACTTTTAGTTAATTTACCCAAAAATTCTTGCATTATTTTTTCATTCGGATTATACACCGGTATTAAAACTACAACATCTTTATTCATCTTATTCCCCCGCTTTAATATTTACAACTTTCCATACTCCATTATCTTTTATATAATAAATGTAATCATGCATAACATCTAATTGGTCTTTTCCATTTACAATCATATTCTTTTCAGAATATATTTCACAAGAAAACGCATCTTTACTATATATAGTAAAATTACTTAACTTTTCATTTGTAAATGGTGGATTTTTTAATTTATGTCTACTTGTAAAATTAATGTCAATTCCATGAGCCCAATTATATGCTTGTTTACTTATTGAAGTTCCTTCAATAAAATATTGTTTAATTGTATTATAACCATGAGCAAGACCACTTAAGTCATTTGTTAAAAATAAACTCCAATTATGAGCAAAATCCCAGACATCAACTTCACTACTTAAATATTTCTTGGCTTCATCATAACTATCAACATTTATATAATTCTTTTCTAATGTATAAGAATATTTATCTTGTTTTAATTTTACTTCTTCATCATATTCATTTACAACTTTAATACTCTCTTCTTTAGATAATCCATTTATTTCATATGTAACCATATAAGGCATTGAATTATTTTGATACATATAATCTAAATTCTTATATTTTTCTTTAATTGTTGCTTCTTCTATTAATTTATTATCAGCATAAACTTTATAAGTACTTGGTACAGTTACATTATAAAATATTAATCCTCTTTCTAAATTAGGTTTAATATTTGTTATTTCTCTTTTTTCATAACTAAACATCCCTAATTTAGTTTCAGTACTAATAAATTTAGTAGCTATCCCAAATAAAACTCTACTATTTAACACTACTTCATAATTATCTTTATCTTTTTTAATAACTTTTACATCTTTATCATTTATTTGTTTTTTATATTCATCCAATAAATCTTCACTTTGATTATTATCTTTTAAATAACCCTTTAATGTATTATCATCTAAAGATAAAATAGTATTTTTAATTACATTAGTAGTTTGTTCATCTTCATAAGATTTTAATGTTAAAAATATATATACTAAGAAAACTACAACTAATATTGCTGCAATACCCGAATATATTATTAAACTCTTTTTAAATAATGATTTATTTCTTCTTGCCATATTAATTATCCTTTACTACAAATGCTGTTGGTAATCTCCATGATGAATTTGTATAATAAAATGTTACACTAGTTCTTAAATATTTTTTATTATAATATAGTGATGATGAACTTCCTCCATCTATATTAGCTGCATTTACAGCTCCATATTCAGCCATTATTTCAATTAAATCAGATGCAGTTGCTCCAAGATGTCCATTTTTTCCACGACCATCAGTTACTAAAATAAGTACACTTCCATCTTTTCTTTGACCTATCGCTGTTCTAGGATTTTGTCCACTACCTTTACCACTAAGTTCTCTTTTTTCACCATTTATTATTAATTTAACAAAATGATTATTAGCATCAGATGATTCTTCTTGAAATGAAATTGCATCTCTAATCTTTTCTTCTTTAACCATCTTTTCTACAGCACTTTTATTCATTCCTTCTAAACTTATAATACGAAGTAAATTATTTTCATCAAAGCCAATCAAATATAAACCTGACCAACCTAAAGTAATATCTTGAATTTCCCCATTACTTACAGTAACTCCATATGGTCTTCCACCTTTATTACCACTAGAATAATAAATACCACCATTAACTCCAGCAATTGCACCAGCTTCATCTACAATTACTCCAAGTTCTTTACCATACTCACTCCAAGGATATGTTGTTGCTAAACTAATCTTTGCTGGATCATTTACAACCATCATAGTTCCTTCAAAACCATCACCACTTACATTATGAATTTCAATTAATTCTTTTTCCTTATTACCATCAGTATTAATTAAATTTTCATCAACTTCAGCATCCATATCTTGTAATGAATTTTTATCCACAATTTCTTGTAATTCTTCCTTACTCAAAAAAACATTTGCTAAAAACTTCAATTGTCCAGTTTCAAGTATAGTTGTTGCAAATAATTCTTTTGCACTTTCACTTGGACCGTGACAAATCAAAGTTATAGTTAAAACTAAAGCAATAAAAATCATTCCTAAAGTAACTCCTAAGAAAGAAAATATTTTACCAATAACATTCAACGCTTTTTTCATTTTATTACTTACTCCTTATATTTTTTCTTATGTAATTATAATATCATAATTTGTCGATTTAATAAAGCATTTTTAACCAAAAAAGAAGAAACTTATTTAGCTTCTTCTTGTACTCTAGTTTCTCTTATAACTGTTACCTTTATTGTACCAGGATATTGCATTTCATTTTCAATTTGTTCTTTAATATCTCTAGCAATTTTATAACTTTTAACATCATCAACTTCTTGAGGTTTAACAATAACGCGAAGTTCTCTACCAGCTTGCATTGCAAATGTTTTTTCAACACCTTCATAAGAATTTCCAATTTCTTCAAGTTGTTCAAGTCTCTTAATGTAGTTTTCTAATGAATCATTTCTAGCACCAGGTCTTGCTGCTGATAATGTATCTGCAATTGCAACTAAAACTGCAATTGTTGATTTAGCTTCAGTATCACCATGATGAGATGCAATAGCATCAAGTACAACTTCAGGTTCATGATGTCTTTTAGCAAATTCTAAACCAATTTCCACATGACTACCTTCAACTTCAAAATCTATTGCTTTACCAATATCATGAAGTAACCCAGCTCTTTTAGCAAGTGTAACATTTTCACCAAGTTCTGCAGCCATCAAACCACAAAGATTTGCAACTTCAATTGAATGTTTTAAAGCATTTTGACCATAACTAGTTCTAAAATTTAGTTTACCAATTAGTGTAACCAACTCAGGGTCCATCTTAGTTATACCTAAATCATTAATTGTTTGATTACCAATTTGAATAATTCTAGCATTTACATCTTTAACTGTTTTGTCATAAACTTCTTCAATTCTACCCGGATGAATTCTTCCATCTTTAATTAATGTTTCAATAGTAATTCTAGCAATTTCCCTTCTTAAAGGGTCAAAAGAAGATAAACTAATTGCTTCTGGAGTATCATCAATAATTAAATCCACACCAGTAACAGATTCAATAGTTCTAATATTTCTTCCTTCTCTACCAATTAATCTACCTTTCATATCATCATTTGGTAAATCAATTGTACTAACAGTTTGATTACCAACAACATCATCAGCATATCTTTCCATACTACTAACAATAAGTTGTTTAGCAACTTCATGAGCTTCAAGTCTAGCTTTTGCTTCTTCTTCTTTGATATAGTTAGTTATTTCTAATTCCATATCACTTTCTACACGTTCCATAATTAATTTACGTGCTTTTTCCTTGCTATATCCAGCAATTTTTTCAAGTTGTGCTATTTCTTCTTTCAATAACACATCCATTTTGTCCTCTTTTTCTTGTAAATTCTTTTGTTTTGCTAATAAATCATTTTCTTTTTCTTGTAATGCATTATCACGATTTTGTAACATTTCTTCTCTTTTATCAAGGTTATTTTCTCTCGTTAATAATCTATCTTCAGATTGTAATATTTCTGCTTTACGTGATTTTATTTCTGCATCAGTTTCTTGACGCAATCTATAAGATTCTTGTTTTAATTCAAGTAATGCATCTCTCTTATTTTTATCTGCTTCTTTCTTTGCATCTTCAATTAATTTATTAGCATTTTTCATGGATTTAGATGTTCTATCTGCTAAAAACAAATAAAATAATCCACACCCAATAACAATTCCAACAATAAGGGATAAAATGGCAAAAAGAATGTTTTCCATTTAAATCCTCCAATTTTTCTATAGAATATATTTTAATACATTTATATCTCTACAATTTTATTATAAAGGTAAATGAAAAAATAATCAAGTTAAACTTTACTAAAAATTCTTATATATTAAAAAATCTACCATTTTTATCCCAAATTTTAAGCTTTTAATTTTACCCTTTACATATTCTTCCCACATAATTAAATCACTTAAAATTACTTCATCATCAACTAATACTTCAACAACAGCTTTATAATAATTTCTTACATTAATTAAATTACAATTAGAATAATAAATTCCATCACATTCTTTCATGGAACTTTCAACAGCTTTAATAATTTTCTTATTTAAATCATTTTGACCTTTTACTAATAAAATGTTATCAACAATAATTTTAATTCCTTTATTAATTATTAATAATGATACAAATATAACTCCAAGTAAATCAAATATTGGCATAAAACTACCTAAAACTATAAAAAATATTCCTATAACACTAATTATTCCATCAAAATATGTATCATGAGTTATATCCATTAACATTTCACTTTGTACATCTTTACCTTTTTTAAACAATATCTTAGCAAAAACAAATAATGAAAAAACAATAACCATAATTGGTAAAATAATTCTTAAATCAATATAATCATATTTTAAGAAAAAAGCCTTTATTAACACAAATAAACCCACCAATACAATAATTAAGCCATAAGAGCTCATTGCATACATTGGTAATTTTCCATATCCAAAAGGCTCTTTCTTACTTGCTTTTCTTCCTCTAACTAAAGAACTACTAAAACCTAAAAAGTCACTAGTAAAATTACATAACGTATAATACCCACCAACTATTAATGTATATGAACCAAACACTAAACCACTAAATATTTTAGCAAAGATTACTAACGCATTAATAAATAAACTAGTAACAACCATTTTTCTTTCTTCTTTCATTTTAACCTCTAATCAAATATAATATAATTTTCTTTTCTAGGACTAGCTGGAGGTAAAATCATATCTCTATAACCTAAAACAACATTACCAACACCAACATAATTATCACCAAGTCCCCATTTTTTCATTAATTCTTTACCAAATTCAGTTAAAAATGTTTCTTTAGCTCGATGAACCCAACAACTATCAACATCTAAACTAAATGCAGCATTTATAATATTAGATATTACAGCACTACCATCTTCAATATATGTTGAAACAAATTTATCAGCAAAAACAATAATTAATGTCGGTGCATCATAAAATGGATTAAGACCTGGTTTGTTAACATAACTACCATTTACTTTGGCAATTTCTCCAATCAATTCTTTATTTTGCACCACAACTATCTTAGCACTTTGCATATTTTTTCCTGATGGAGCAAACGTTCCACACTTTAATATTTCATCTAATATATCTCTAGGTATTTGATCATTTTTAAATTTTCTAATACTTCTTCTTTCACACAATACTTTTGTTACTTCATTCATTTTTATCACCCTACTATAATAATATCACAAAAATCACATTAAAAAAAGGCTTTTTAAAGCCTTAATTAACATAAATGGGGCACAATAAGGGAATCGAACCCTTGCATACCGGAGCCACAATCCGGCGTGTTAACCACTTCACCAATTGCACCATGTCACTCGATAAATATCTTATCAAATAATCTAAAAAAAAGCAATACCTAAATGAAAATATGTCAAAAATTCCAAATTCCAAGCTTTCCTTTAGCTTTAATTGCATCAATTTCTTCAACACTTTCCAAAATCCAGGCATAACGCCCCACTTCATATAAACCACATTTATATTCCATTGGCATTTTTTCTTTAATTTCTTTCACATAATTTTCAGTCATCAAAACACAATCAACTAACTTACATTTACAAATAATTTTACCATACATCGGCGTAACCAATTTACTTAATTCATCATCCACATTACTTTTACTTAAACTAGCATGAATATATAACTCCCCACGATAATTAGTTTTGAAACTTCTTGTTTCAATAGTTTTTATTTTCATCTTTATCAAACTTGCATAAGGTTCTCTAATACTTAATACTTTCACAATATCACCTTTCTCATTATATATTAAATACATATAATAATCAATTTAAACCACACTATAAATGGTGATTTTCATGAATAAATTAACTAAATATAATAGTAAAAGAAACTTTAATAAAACTAAAGAACCAATTGGTAAATTATCTAAAAAAAGAAAAAAATTAACATTCTGCATCCAACATCATTTAGCAAGAAAAGACCATTATGATTTAAGACTTGAACATAATAAAACTATGCCATCCTGGGCTATACCTAAAGGTCCATCATACAACCCAAATGACAAACGCCTTGCCATAAAAGTTGAAGACCATCCCTTATCATATAAAACTTTCGAAGGTACCATACCTAAGGGTGAATATGGCGGTGGAACTGTAATGCTTTTTGATATTGGAACATATGAAATAATAAAATATGAAAAAAATTTAATTAAAGTGATATTTCATGGTCATCGGCTAAAAGGAATGTGGACACTAACTCATTTTAACAACACCAACTGGCTTCTTATTAAAGATAAAGATTATTTTAAAAACTATATTGATATCAAAAAATACAAAAGAAGTATTAAAACTAACAGAACTATGCAAGAAATTACAAATAATGAAAAGAAAAAAACTATTACCATAACAAACCCATCAAAAAAAATAATTGGTAACATTACTAAACAACAAATATATTCTTATTATGAAAAAATAGCACCACGAATGATGCCTTATTTAGAAAATAGATTAATTAGTACAATCCGTGCTCCTTACGGAACAACAAAAGAAGTATTTTATAAAAAACATTTAGAAAATTCTCACGGTTTTTTAGAAAAATTAGGTAACTATTATTATATATTAGATACAATTGCTCTTTTAAGTGAAGTTCAAATGAATAGTTATGAATTCCACATCTGGGGATCAAATGCTTCTAAAAATAATTATCCAAACATGATGGTATTTGACTTTGACCCCGATGAAAAACTACCTTTAAAAACTTTACGACTTGGAATAAAATATTTAAAAGAAATACTTGATAACTTAAATTTAAAATCATTTTTAAAAACCAGCGGTGGAAAAGGATATCATGTTGTAATTCCTTTTAGAACCAAAATATCTTGGAAAAAATTTTATAAAATATCTGAAGATATAGCAAATATTTTAGTAAATACATATCCTGATATTTTTACAACTAATATTAGAAAAGAAAATCGTCATAACAAAATATTTATAGATTACTTAAGAAACCAAAAAAGTGCCACATCTGTAGCACCATATTCTATAAGACTTAAGAAAAATGCTCCTATTTCAATGCCAATATCATGGCAAGAACTTGATAAAATAAAACCAAATGAAATAACAATTAATAATGTATTTAAAAGATTAAAGAAAAAAGACCCGTGGGAAGATTATTTTACTTCCAACTAGTCTAATGTATTAATATCAATTCCCTCCATTTCAAATAATTCCTTAAAAGTTTCTTTAAAATTAACTATTTCTTTTATCTTTACATCTTCATAAATATTTTTAGTATTTTTTATAGCTTTATAAAAATCTAATATTGACACTATTTTTCTATTATCATATAAAGTAAATGTCAAAGCATTAGCAACAATAGTTAAACATATATCAGGATATCTACTAGCAATTTCATAAACTCTTTTATATTCATCAGTCATTTCTACAATAAAAGCCATAATCTTTTCAGTTACAAATGGTTGATAATTAATTTTAACTCCAATCTTTTTTTCAAGTTTTGGTAATGTTCCCATTAATATTTTAACAACAGTTGGTTTATCAGCTTCTAAAACATCAATTTTTTGAAATCTTCTAAGAAAAGCTCTATCTCTTAAAATATATTGTTCATATTCTTCTGTAGTAGTAGCACCAATCATTTTAATTTGACCTCTATCTAAACCAGCTTTTAACATATTAGCAAAATCCATACCACCAGCTTTATTAACAAGTAAATGTGTTTCATCAATAAATATAATTGTATTAAGTCTATCACTTAATTCTCTAACTAACAAATCAATTCTATTTTCAACATTACCTTCACTAACAGTTTCACCAATTAAACTTGTAATATTTATTTTAATTAAACTATAATTTTTTAAAGCATCTGGAACCATACCTTTTTGTATTCTATAAGCAAGGCCTTCTACAATAGCAGTTTTCCCAATACCTGGTTTACCAACTAACAAAGCACTTTTTTCTGGAGTTAACAAAGTAAGTATAACTTGTTTAATTTCTTCATCTCTGGCAATCGCTGGGTCAGTTATATATTCTTCTAAAGTTAAATCAATTCCGTAACGCTCTAACATACTTATTTTTTCTTCATTCATTTATATCACCCTTACACTATTTATTATACCAATTTTTAATAACATAATCTACTAAATCTCCTGCAGATTTATCATTTATATATTTTTTTTGCATTTCTACTAAATTTTGTTGTAAAGTTTTATCTTCCAACAATTTTTTTGTATTATTTACCACTTCTAAAACATTCGATGCTTTTAAACACATACCATTTTCTTCAAAAAAACTAGCATTATGATTTTCAACCCCAGGTATTGGCATCATTAACACTAAAGGCTTACGCATCATAGTAACTTCAGTTGATGTAAGTCCTCCTGGTTTAGCAATGACTACATCACTTTCCTTCATATAAGCATTCATATTATTAATAAACCCTAAAACTTTTAAATTACTATTATCAATTAAATCTAATTTTTCTTTTAATTTTTCATTACTACCACAAACAACATATAAATAGCAATCAATATTATTAAGTATTTCTACTACAACATCATAAACTTCACCAAAACCCATGCTACCAGATGTTAAAAGCACAACATCTTTATCATGTGCTAAATTTAACTTTTCAACTTCAAAAAACTTACTTGAAACAGGTATCCCAATTGGTAACAATATATCTTTATTTATTCCTTTTTCTACAAAATTATTTATTAAAAGTTCACTAGGAATAACAAATAAAACAGGGTTAGTTTCATTCCAAAAAGGAATACATTCATAATCTGTAGCAACATTTATAAATTTAATTTCTCTTTTTTTCTTTAATGCGCTTAAAGCTAACGCTGGAAATACATGAGTACAAATTGCTAAATCATATCCATTTTCTTTTAAAAAACTATCTAACTTTTTAACAGCCATCTTATTAAAACCATAAACTGGACTTTTAATTCCTATTTTATTATAAAGTTCACCAAGTTTATAAACTGTTTTAAATATATTACCTTTACCTAAAGTAGAATTTAAATACAACTTTTCTGCTTTTTTACTTGCGCTCTCAGAAAAAAGTTTCATATAATCAAAAACATCACAATCTATACCAGATTTATTAAATTCTTCACTTATATATCTAGCACAACTATTATGTCCTCCTCCAGTATTACATGTAAATACTACAATCTTCATCTAATCACTCCAACTATCATTATACATATTTTTTAAATATTCTTTATTAAATGTTTTATCAAGTATTTCTTCATATTTATATTTTGCTGGTACACCTTTTTCCTTTTCTCTAGCTCTATTTATAGCAACACCAGTAAGTATTCCATCAAAAACTAAAAATATACTCAAACCAATAGCAATCTTTTTACCTAGTTTTTTATCAATTTTATCAATAAATTTAATTAACTCTGGATAAATAAATTTAATCCAAATAACTCCTAAAACACCCCAAAATAATGAATATCTAACACAAATTCTTCCATTTATATTAAAAGGCTTTCTTGAATAATCCCAAGCAGTAAAACCTAATACCAATTCCATACCTAAACTCATAATATATTCTAAGATAGAACCACCTATAAAACCAATTACAAATATTTTCCACACTTTATCATCTTTAAATTTATATAATAAAGCACTAAGCATCAAAGCCCCTAACCCATATGCAGCATTAAAAGGTCCAATAACAACTGCAGAATGATTAATAAATTCTTTCCATTTAATTAAAGAAAATATTCCTTCAACAACATAACCAACTACACAACCAATTATAAATATCCAAAATAAATAATATACTTTCTCACTACTTTTCATAACACCCTCAAAACTATTTTCTTAACCCATGATTATTTCCATACTTACCATAAAAATAATTCACCACAGGCCCTATACTTATTTCATCAACACCAAGGGCTTTCAAGACCGCTCTTCCCGTATAAGCACCACCATTTACATAAACATTATCTATTAAAAATTTTGTTATTACTTTAATATTTCCACTACTTAAAATCTCATTAATACTTCCTAATTGTTTTTCTATAATTTCTAAAAATATTCCATCATAAATAGAACCAATTAAGTAAGAAGGAAAATAACCAAAATCACCTTCAGCCCAGTGAACATCTTGTAAAATACCATCTTTATCACTGGTTACTTCAACACCTAAATATTCTTTCATTTTTTTATTCCAAATATCAGGTAAATCATTTACATTTATTTTACCACTAAATAAATCCCTTTCAATCTCATATCTTAATATTATATGCATACAATATGTTAACTCATCAGCTTCAGTTCTAACTAAACTTGGTATTGCTTTATTAAGACCATCCACAAATTCATATACATCCACTTCTAAACCAAGCATACTTTTAACTTTATCATATATTGGTAACCAAAAATTAATATTTCTTCCCAAAATATTTTCAAAGAACCTAGATTGACTTTCATGTAAAGCATTTATTCCATCACATGTTAAACATTCATATTTAGATAAATTACTACTTACATTTTGTTCTAAAATACCATGTCCACCTTCATGTATTATAGTACTTACAAAATCTAAAGCATTATCATTTCTTTTAAAAGCAATTCTAATATCGTTATTGCCAATTTTTTCAGTAAAACCATGAGGATATATTCCTAAAGCACCTTTATTCATATCAAAATCAATATAAGTGAGTAAAAATTCTGCACATTTCATAATATCATTTTCACTAGCATTGATTTTAACAAAAGGAACTTTTCCACCAGTTTTAGGTATAATTGGTAACAATGCCTCTTTTAATTCTGTAAACAATTTATCAATTACATCACTTGTTAGACCAGCCTCATAATCTTCTAACATAACATCATACAAATCATGTTCATTATCAATATATTTATAGTATTCTTTAGTTAATTTTATCATATATTCTAAATATGGTTTAAAAAATGCATAGTCATTATTCTTTTTAGATTCTTCCCAAACAGTTGTGCTCTTATGAACAAATTCTGTATACTTTACATAAAATTCACTAGGAATATTTACTCTCTTTTCAAACTTTTTTAACAAAGCCTTTACATATTGTTGTTCATTATCTTCTAAAGCCTTAAATTCATCACTATCTATTGCATTTTTTAAAATATTCCCATATTCACTACTAGTTTGTAACTTAAATAATTTATCTTCTAAACTACCAATTAATTTTATTACTTCATCTTTTTCATCTTTGGGACATGATATTCTTAAATCCCAACCAATAACATTAATACAATGTTGTAAATCAAATATTTCTTTTTGATAATTCCTTAATTTTTCTATATACATATTAATTTCTCCATACAATAATATTATCATAAAATAACAGAAATATCATTATTTTTTTAACAAAAAAAGTTCTTATAACAAGAACTTAATTTATTAATTGGTGCCCAAGGCCGGACTTGAACCGGCACGGGCTTTAACACCCGC
>FR899744.1 GCA_000437355.1 Firmicutes bacterium CAG:460 | reverse complement strand
CTGAAAAAAACTAGCCTGAGCTAGTTTTTTATTATGGTATTACATTAAATACTGTGGGTATACCTCTGGTTCTATGTCTTCCTACTGAGTCAATTGGGTCGTTTATCATTGTGCCTTCCACTACCATTGCTGAAGATGTTCCACCATCTAAGTTGGCAGCATTTACTGCTCCATATCTTTGCATGATTTCCACTAAATCTTTCATGGAAGCACCTTTTGTTCTTGTAGCATTTGAGTCAATGACTAGGAATAAAACAATTCCATCTTTTCTTTGTCCAATTGCAGTTCTAGCAGCATATCCCCAGCCACCATTGCCTTTTGTAAATGCTGGTTTTCCATTAACTATTAAAAATGGTGCCATTGTAACTGCATCTCTTACTCCCATTTCTAGAGCACTTTCTCCTGTTACATTATGTAGTAACACTAAAGTATTATCTTCATTAAACCCAATAAGACCATAACTTGAACCTTCTAATGTTCTATTAGTTATTATTTTACCATTTGCTATTGTTATTCCAACAGGATTTTCCCCTTTTGTATTATGTCCCGGGTCTAAAAATCCTCCCCCATTAATTGTTAAAACTGAACCTTGTTCTTTTGCCATATCATAAACATATTGACCACTTCTACCAAGCCATTTTGAATAACCAACCTTTATTTTGCTAGCATCATAAACAACTCCAAGATAAGCTTTACACCCATTAACTTCAAAATTAATAACTTTATATAATTCATTATCTTTTCTATCTAATACAGCTTTTTCATATTCATCTTTATAATCAGTAACTTTCTCATGGTTTATGAGCGATGGGTCTGTTTCCATCCCTTTATCATCAATGAAGTTATTATCCAAAACTTCTTTTATTTGGTCACTATTATAAAACCATTTACAATAATATTGATGCCTCATTGTTGCCATGGCAGTTGTAATAAGCCAGTCTCTAAAACCATTATATGAACCATATAAAATAGTTAGAAAACCACTACAACCAAGCATATAAATAGTAACAAATATAGAAATTATCCACATTACTACTTTAGAAAATATTTTATGATGTTTATAATTTATTACTAAAACTATTCCTGTTATTAAACTAATTATACTTATCATCATTAATAATAAAGATATATTTTTAAAAACGTTTTTAACTAAATAATCACTATTTGTACCAATTATAAAAAATGTTAAAAATGTAAAAAACATAAATAAACTAAGCCATATTGTTAATATTCCACTTTTTTTCTTATTCATTTCTTCCTCCAATATATTTTTCTACTTCATTTATAGTATTATCAAAATTATTAAAATCAACATCAAACCATTTTATATCCATTTTATTGTTAAACCACGTATATTGTCTTTTAGCATAATGTCTACTATTTTTCTTAATTTGTATAATAGCTTCTTCTAGAGAAATTTTATTATCTATATAATCAATTATTTCTTTATAACCAATTGCTCTTTTTAATATTTTACTTTCTGGATAATTTTGATAAAGATTTTTTACTTCTTGAACTAAACCATTATCAATCATTTTATCTACTCTTTTATTTATAATGTTATAAAGATTTTCTCTAGATGTTGTAAGCCCAATAAAGATAGCATCATTATATAAAAGTGTTGGTTCTACTAAAGATGTTAAATCTTTTTGTAAAAATCTTTCTAAACGTATTCTATTATTTTTATCGATATTACAATTAATATCTTTTTCTTTTGCAAGTTTATATAAATCTTCTAAAGAATAATTGCTATAGTCTTTTTTTTCTTCTTCATTAAATCTATAGTCATATGCTCCGGCGGTGGCATAAAGTCCGGACCCTCCCACAATAATTAAGTTTTTGTCACTGTATTTTTCAAAAATATTTCTTAAATCTTCTTGATAGTCTTTGACACTATATTCTTCATTCGGAGATTTTATGTCAAACAAAAAATGTTTAATGCCACACTTTTCTTCTTCTGTTACTTTAGCACTACCAATATCTAAACCCTTATAAATTTGTACTGCATCGCAATTTATGACATATGCTTCATACTTTTTAGCCAGGGCTATACTTAATTTTGTTTTACCTACTCCAGTAGGTCCCATTATAAATATTTTCATAACACAAACACCACTAACATTATATCATTTACTTAAAGATATTTAAATGGTATAATCAAAAAGAGGCGAAAAAAATGAATGATTTTATAAAATATAATAATATGGAAATAATAAATGATGGTGATATTTTTGTTAAAGTTGAAATTAAAGATGAATGTTTAAATCCATTTCATATTGTTCATGGTGGTTTAATTTTTGCCCTTGGAGATACTGCAATGGGAGTTAAAATTAAAAGTTTAGGTAAAACTGCTGTAACTATGAATGCTAATATTAATTTTATATCACCTGGTGTTGGCAAATATTTAATAGCTAATGCTAAAGTTATAAAGAATGGTAGTCATACTTGTGTTATGGAAGCAACTATTAAAAATGATTTGGGTAAATTAGTGGCAACTATGAATGGAACATATTTTTATATAAAATAAGGAGGAAACTATGGATATAATTGGTATTATTGCAGAATATAATCCATTTCATAATGGACATATATATCATATAAATAAGATAAAAGAAAAATATCCAGATGCTATTTTAATATTAGTTTTAAATGGATACTTTTTAGAACGAGGAGAAATATCTATACTAACTAAAGAAGAAAAAACAAGAATTGCTTTAGAATATGGAGTTAATATTGTATTAGAACTTCCCTTTCTAATGGGTAGTCAATCTGCAGATATTTTTGCTGATGCAAGTATTAAAATACTTAATAATTATCATGTTAATAAAATTATCTTTGGAAGTGAATGTAATGATGTAAATATGTTAACTAATATTGCTAAAGCTCAATTTAAAGATGATTTTGATGAATTAGTAAAAAATTATATGGATGAAGGTTGTAATTATCCAACTGCTTTAGCAAGGGCTTGTAAAGTTAATTTTGATTTTAATCCTAATGATTTACTTGGTATATCTTATATTAAAGCTATAATAAATAATAATTTTAATATAGATGCTGATGTAATAAAAAGAACAAATAGTTATCATGATAAAACTAGTAACGAAGAAATTGTTAGTGCTTCAAATATTAGAGAAAAAATAAAAGAAAATATTGATATAACTAACTATTTACCAAATGAAGTTGTTAATAGTTTAATTAGAATTGATTATAGTATATTTTTTAAATTATTAAAATCTAAAATTATTACTGATAGTGATTTAAGCAGTTATGTTGATGTTGATGAAGGTATTGAATATAGATTAAAAAAATATATTAATGATGTAGATAATTTTTTTGATTATATTAATTTAATTAAAACTAAAAGATATACTTATAATAAATTAAATAGAATGTTTATTCATATTTTGATTGGACTTAAGAAATGCGATAATTTAAAAGTTATAGATTATACTAAAATTTTAGGTTTTGATAAAAAAGGATTAAGTTATTTAAATAAAATAAAAAATAATTTAAATATACCAAGTAATGTTAATACTAATTCTTTAATTTATCAATATGAATTAAAAACTAGTTTAATATATGATTTAATAAATAATACTAATACTTATAGTTTTGAAATTAAAAATAAACCAGTTGTTAAAGACTAGTTTATTTTTTTAATTTATTTATAATATAATTTTTAGTTTCTAGAAAATCCATATTTAAAGCAACACCGATTTCTTCATATAAATACTTTTCTGCTCTTTTAAAGTATTCATCATCTTTTTCACTTATCTTTTTGTTGTTTAATATTCTCATTTGATTTCTTAAGTATGTAGTTTTAATTATTTTTACTAAATCTTCATGTGTACCACTTTTCATTAGTTCTTTATATGTTTGTTCAATTTGTTTTTCTTCAAGATTAATCGTATTTATTTCTGGTATTTCTAATAACAATTTATCTATTTCTTCTTTAGTTATAACATCTTTTAATAGTGGTGATGAAATAGGTACTTGATACTTAATTGTATTATCACTGACTGGTTCTAAATGATATAATCCATTTTTTTCACTAATAATTTTACATACTTCTTTTCGATATACGATATATTTTTTCATTTTGACTCCTTAGAAAAATTATATCATTTTTCAAAAAAATTTTCTAATAAAAAAAATGTAACAAAATGTTACACTTATACTTGCATTAATTCTTGTTCTTTAGCTTTTATTTCATCATCAACAAGTTTATTGTATTTAGTTATTAATTCTTGTACTTCTTCTAAATACATCTTTTCTTCATCTTCAGGATATTCTTCTTTTTTAATTTCATTATTTGCATCTTGTCTGATGTTACGTAGAGCTACTTTTGCTTCTTCACCAATATTTTTGGCTTGTTTAACATATTCTTTTCTTCTATCTTCTGTTAGTTCGGGAATTGTTAAAATAATCATTTCACCATTATTTGTAGGTGCTATTCCTAAATTTGCTTCATTAATTGCTCTTTCAATGTCTTTTAATGTGCTACGATCAAATGGTTTTACAAATAATTTTCTAGCTTCAGGCACTGTGATGTTTGCAACACTTTGAATTGGTGTAGGCATTCCATAACAACTTACCATTATACCATTTAACATTGCTGGATTAGCTCTCCCTGCCCTGATTGTGACTAATTTTGATTTTAATGCTTCAATTGTAGCCATCATTTTCTTCTCTGAATTCATAATTTTTCTCCTTTAATTTAATTCTATACTATCATTATAATTAATTTTATTAGATTTTACAATAAAATTTAACATTAATTTGCCATTTTTGCTTATACTTAAAGCTTTATTTGTCCCATAAGTACTATTTTTAATATCATTTAAGGTTCCATCAACATCAATTACTTGGACATCTTCATCAAGTATTTGTGTATCTTCAAGTCTTTTTTTTACTTGTTCTAAAATATTATCTTCATTTAAATTAAATTTTGTTAATAATTCTTCATTTGTTAGATTTTTTCCATCAGTAATATTTATAACATAACTTTTTACAACTTTTGGTAAAGATGATGTTACACAATTATAATCATAATCTTTAATTACTAATGATTTGTAATCTCCATATTCCATTATTTCATAATCACGATATGAAAAACTATATAAATCATTTTCACAGGTTGTACCTTCAGGTATTTCTTCTGTTGTTACTTTAACTTGATTACTATTTATACTTTCAAGTTCACTATGAAGTGTATCATTTATAATCTCATAACCTTCAATGTTAATTATAACATCTCTTTTAAATATATCATCAATTATTTCTGTTTCATTATCATAATAAATATAATCTTTACTTTTATTTATTCTTAAATCTACTACTTCTGGTTCTTGTTTATTATTTTTCTTATCTTTATCTGGAGTTTTTAACATGTAATCCATAAAGAAATAACCTCCAACTATAAAGAATAATAAAATTACTCCCAGAACTATTACACCAAATTTATTTCTTGTATTATCCATATATACTCCTAATTCTTAAGGTATTCTGTAAATACGGCCCTTAAATTTTGTTCTTTCTCTCCTTGAGTAAAACTGTTCCAATATGTGCTCGGTGTTGTTTTTCCTTTTATAAATGATGTATCACTATCAAATAATAATACTTCATCTTTACTAACAACTAGTAGTGATGGAGCATATATTTCTGCTACTCCTTTATCATTATATGTTACATAATTACTTAAATTTTTAACTATATCTTCATACGTTCCATTATTATCTTTTCTATTTTTAGTAAAATCATAATAATATATTTCTTCTACTCCAACTTCTTTAGCAATTTTATTAACTATATAAGCATAATAATTTACCCATTCATTTTCAGTTCCAAATAAAACTATTCCTTTGGCACCACGAGATATCATTCTAGCTTCTGTTGCATTAACTATTTTAAATACATTGTCAGTTGATACCATACTAAACATTGATGAAAATTTTTCATTGTCTGGTAACTCAACTTTATATTCTTTTTTACCTAAATATATAAAAGCATAAATAAGTAAACAAAATATTATTATATATATAACCATTTGTGTTTTGCTTTTAAACATTTTTTTATTTTTAATATATATTTTTTCCATTTAAACTGCATCTCCATCTATATTTTACCAAATAATTTAATATTTATAAAGTAGCTAGGTAAATTTGTGTCAAATTTTTGTCAAAAAAACAAGCCTAAGCTTGTTTAAAATCTACTAAAATAAGTTTATTATCAACTAGTTTATAAGTATAAATTAATTTAAAGAAGTCATCTTTATTATTTTTAAAAGCATTTTCAAGATATTCTTTATCACTTAAACCATCATAATCACTATCATAATTTAATAATCTACTTATATTAGTTAAATTTGTAGCACTTGTTGGGCCGATTTCATTTTGAAATGCAAATAAACCATAATATGTTATAACATAGTTGTCATCTATTTTTTCTTCACTTGCTAATTTAAAATTATAGACATAGGCATTTTGAAAATCAGTTAACACATCTGTTCCAATTGTATTTTCATTATAAACATATTCATTTGTATCTTTATTATATTTAAATAATGGTTCTTCATCTGTTGGCATCATATAATAATCTTCTGGTTGTACTCCCAAATCACTTCCAAAAACACTTATTAAATTTTCTTTTAAAGTATCAAAACTTTTATTATTGTATTTATTATCTTCATCTAAATAGTTTACTAATCCAGCAACATAAAGCTTTTGACTATTACTTAAATTTGTTAAATATTCATTAAAATCTCTTTGGCTACTTTGAGTAAAATTATATAGTGCTGTTAATGTATAAATACTATATTCTTCTATTTTAGCACTCTTAAATATTTCTTCATCAGGATTTTTTTCTTCAGTTTTAGTAACAGTTTCTTTTTCACCGAAATATGTTCCTAGAAAAAAACAGCCTACAAAAGATAAAATAACACAAAATATTACTAAGTATGTTATGTAATTTAATTTATTTTTCTCCATTTTGAACCTCACTTATATTTGTATCACTAGCTTGGTCTTTGCCAAAGTTTGTTCCTAATAAAAAGCCTCCGATACCTGCTATTATCACACAAAATATTACCATTAATGTATAAAACAACGATTTATTTTTATCCATAAATCACATCTCCTATTCTTAAGATTAAGAATACCACAAACAAAGAAAAAAAGCAACCCATAAGGGTTA
>FR899743.1 GCA_000437355.1 Firmicutes bacterium CAG:460 | reverse complement strand
AATATTTTCATTATTCTTATCTAATTTCTTATTTAAACTTTCATTATATGTATCAATCTTTTTATTTAATGCCAAGAATTCTCTATCAATTTTTTGATTTACATTAATGAAATTAGTTCTTGTTTCATCACTAAAATCATTGATTTGGTCTTTTAAACTGTTATAATTCTTATTATTTAATTCCACTAAAGAATTGTAATGAGTATTAACAGTATTTAAAGTATTTTCAATAGCATCATTAATTGTCTTATCTAATGATTCATATTTTTCATTAATATTTTTGTTTGTGGCAGAATTTAAATCTTTTTGTGTTTTGTTCATATTAGCAAGTTCTTCAGATGTTTTTTCATCTAATGAATTAACTTTATCTGTAATTTCATTTGCTAATTTAGTTGTATTTTTCTTACTATTATCAATTTCACCGATTACTTCTGGAATACTATCATTTTCAATATTTATTACTTTATATAATGATACACCCGCTAAAGATAAAAGGATAATAGCAACTATACAAGCTATAACAATATAAACTATGTTATTCTTATTTCCTTTTTTCATTTCTTACCTCTCCTACTTAATTTTTTTATAAGCATTTTCATAAAATACTTTATAATCTTCAGCTTTTGTTGTGATATCATTATTATACTTTTCTTTAGCTTTCTTTTCTAAATAATCATTTAATTTCTTATCATCTAATGGTAATCTTTTAATGATTGAATAAGCATATTTAGTTTTTATAATATCACTTATCTCTTCTTCTTTAAGACTATCAACCGCATTGTAAACTTCTTCTAAAACACCATCTTTAGTAAAATATAGATTGTTATCACTACTAGCTTCTTCACTATATTTTTTTACTAGTTCTTCAAAGTCTACACCTGATTTAGCTTCTTTTAGAATTGCTTCTATTAAAGCCTTTTTTTGATTTACTACTGTTTCACTTAAACTTTCTAAAGTACTTGTATCAACTATTCCTAATACTATTTGATTTACTTTGTAATATTCATTATAGTAATTAGTTGTTTCTTTCTTTATTTCTTCATCTGTTAAGTAGTTTTTCTTACCACTTGTATAAAGTGTTTCAAATACTTTTTCATAAAGTTTATTTGATTTTAAGTAACTTTCATAAGCTTTTTTGTTAGTTTTATTTTCCCTTAAAAACTTATTAAATTCACCATGACTACCAAAGCTTTTAATAACACTATTAATATCACTATTTATTTCTTCTTCATCTTCTTTAGTTAATGTTATATTATTATCACTAGCTATTTTTTTTATGGCACTGCGATATTTTAACTCTGTAACTGCTTCACTTTTTAAATATTCTGAAACAGTCATATTAACTGAAGATAATTGTTCTTCTAATGTTGCATCAGGTATTTCACTTGCATCTTTACCAAAATAATTATATTTCAAATTATATAAACTCATATTCATATCTGCCTTAGAATACTTATCATCATTAATGGAAAGTACAGTAAAATTAAGTGATATTTTTAAAAATAATAATGTGAAGATTATAATAAGAATTATTATTAGAAAAATACCAAATATAATTTTATGTTTCATAACAAAATTCCAAATATTTTTAAAGATATTTGTTTTACTTTTTGTTACTACTTCTTCTTTTTTAGATGTAACACTTTTAGAACCTTTCTTTGGTGTATTTTTTACCACCGCATTTTTTGTTGTTTTTGTAGCTTTTGTAGCCATACCAATTCCCCCTCACTATTACAAAAATTTTTCTGTAATAATGTTTTTTATTCTACCATAAATTCGACAAAAGTCAAGATATTTCGACAAATTTATGTTCTAAATATTTTATTCTTTACATAATAAAAATGTCCCTATTACAAGGACACTTTATTATCTATTATTATTTTCAATTATATCTACTGCCACACGGCCTTTAAATATCTTACCTTGGTCGAAGTTTTGTTCAGTACCAATGCCTCGTAGTTTAAATGATAAGACATAATTTTGAGTTGTATAAGCAGGAATTTCAATGTTATTTGCAAAGCGATTATTTGTGGTTGGAGCTGATGCCCAATCGGCTTTATATCCACCATTATCACCAAAAATCTTTGTCATGAAATTTCCACTTGTAAATGTATTTTCAACATTTATCCAATCTAAGTTATAATGAAGTGCTTTAGATGTAGTATTTATAATTGTAAATTTAACATCTGGAACTGTTGTATTAACATCTGGGTCATTTTGGTCATCTGGATAAAGATTTGATACATTAATGTCAGCCCCACTTTCAAAGGCAACTATTAAGGCTGCAGTATCAATATTTACATTTCCACCACCAATAGTAGTCATTCCACCTTTATTGTCACTAACTGATGCACATAATCTATCACATTTACCATCACCATCATCATCAATGTTAATATCAGCTACACCATCACCATTTGTATCAATATTTAAATCAGGTAAACCATTATTATCAATATCAATGTTTAAATCTGCTTTGCCATCACCATCTATATCAATATTTGTATCTGGCCATCCATCATTATTTGTATCACAATTTAATTTACATTTACCTTTTTCATCCATTTGGTTCATTTCATTAAATAATGTATCTTTATTTTCTACTAAAACATTAAATGTTGGTTTTCTATTACCACGATAATCAATATTTTTATCTGGTTTTCCATCATCATTTGTATCGCAGTTAATATCACATAAACCATCATCATCTAAATCAATATTTAAATCAGCAATTCCATCACCATTTAAGTCAATATTTAACTTTTCTTTAGCTAAAAATTGAACCCCAGTAAATGTTGCAAACCCAGCGATAAATAAGAACCCTAGTAAAAACAAAATAATTAAAGCTGTATTTTTCTTTTTAAAAGCAAATATTAACTTATTACCATCTTTTTTAACACATAAACTATGAGGTAAATATGTTTCATTATCCTTATTATCAAATGCAACATTTAATACTTTTTCTAAATGTTTCTTTGTTACTTCAACATTACCTTCATATATTTTATCTAAAGTATCAGTAATTAACTTATCTTGTTCTCCACTTTTTTGAAGCATAAACTCTTTAATATTAATAGTTTCTTTATTTCTTAAAAATTCCTTATTCTTATTTTCTTTGGTCATTTTAATCCCTCACTTATTTTATTATTGATATTATTTTTTTCTTATTATTATTGTAGTTATCTAAGAAATCTTCAATAGTTTTCTTAATACCACTAGTTGCTTTATCTTTACGTTTTTTAGCTTCTTTAAATTCTTTTTCCATTAACTTTTTAAACTCTTTTTCAGTTATATTTCCTGTAAAAACAAAATCATTTACAAGTTTAGATACAATTGCAGAATTATATTCACTCTTGTTAGAAGTTTTATTTATATCTATAGCATCAGTATTTATAAAGAATGCTAAATCATATTTAGTTTTAATATCTCCACTTTTAATAACTTCACTTCTTTTATCAATACTAGTTACTGGTTTGATATTATTCTTTTCTAGATATTCCCATAATTCTAGGGCTTTTATAAAGTTTTGTTCTTTTAGAATAACATTAGTTTTTCTAATCGGACTTCTTACTGGACTAGATTCTTTTAAGCTTTTTATAAATGTCGAACCCCTGAAAGATGAAACAATATCTCTGATATGTTCGATACGTTCTTCTAAGCTATGTCCATCTTTTGATGCATCTACTTCAGTATCTTTCTTACTTTTTAGGGTTAGATTTACTTCAACATCTTCACCTTTTTTCTTCATCATTCCTTGATATGTAACAGTACTTTCTACTTTAGCATAACTTCTTTGGTCTGATTCATTTAATTTATTATTTACAAATGTATAAAGGTTATCTACTAAAGATTTAATAAATCTATTTTCATATAAATCTACTGTTTCTTCACGATATACATTTAATAATTTAAGAGGAATAACTGTTCCATCTTCTTGTACTTCTTGTATCATACTTGTATGTTGGGCAAGATGTCTAATTGATTCTTCTGTTACAACTTTGGCTTTTTCGATTGGTACAATATTTTCTTCTTGAACAATAAATCTTCTTGGATTTCTTATGATATTATCAAGATATGGTATACATTCTTCTACCATATCTATCCATGATGTGTCACTAACACGCGCATCAATATCACGTTTAACAGTAATGTTTGATGATGTTGATGCGATAAATTTGTTAGCGTTATCTTTATTTATACTATTTAGGTATTCTACAATATCCATAAATATCACCTAAATTGTTTTCTTAAGACGAAGTAAATATGCTTTACATTCTGGAGTTTTACCTGCTCCAAATAATTTTTCTAAGTAATTAACTAGTCCATCTATTTCATCTTTAATATATGCTAGATTTAATTGTTCAAATTTTCTTAAAATCTTGTGAGCTATAAGGTAATCAATACCTGCTACTTCATCTCCACCACATGCTACAAATGCTGGAACGAAGTCTTTTAGTTGTTTAACAATTCTGTTACCAAAAGCAAGTCTAAAGTGGTCAATTACATATCTATCTAGTTGAGCAATCTTTTCTAAGTTTTCTGCTCTAACTGGATGTTCTTCACTTGATTTTTCAAATAAACTATCTAAATACTTAAAGCTTGTTTTAACTTTATCAGTTTCTGGTGCTTCAAATACTTCACATTTATCATCGATTGCAATTGGCATTGCTCTATCGTAAACCTTATCAGTAATCATGAATGTTGAGTCATCATTGTTGATTGTACCAATATACCACATATTTTCAGGAATTTTTAATTTTCCATCTTGTAACTTTTTAGGGTCGCCAGGCCAAACATTTGGAACTAATTCCACAACCCAGTCTTTTTTATTTGGAAGTTCTAGAATAGATAACATTTCGGCAAAGTAATATTCAACACGAGAAATATTCATTTCATCTAGTAAGGTAATATATACTTGATCACTATATTCAGCTTCATACATTTTTTCTAGTATTTCAGTTTCATTAAATTTCTTTGTAAATTCGTTGAAATACCCAAATATTTCTGTTGAATCTCTCCATGATGGTTGAACACTTGCTACAGTTGTTTCATTATCTACAAATGAACCAAAAGCATATGCTAGTGATGTTTTCCCAGTACCAGAAATACCTTCAAGGATAATTAATTTATTTGAGGCAAATGATGCAATAAATAAACGTATTAAATTAATATCATAATATAAATGTAATTTAGATGCTGAATAATTTCTAAATTGGTCACAGAATTCTTCTAGTGTAAATGTATTATGAATTTCTTCTGGTGTCATATTTTCATATTTAGCATCAACATTACTAAGTTTAAAGAATCTACTTTCTCCTTCTTTAAGTTCATTTTTAACAGTTCCATCTTCGTTATATTCAATTTCACCATTTTCATTAGTAAGTTCACTAATTTTAGCATTTTGTCTTTTTAACTTAAATATTTCATTATTTAAAGAGTCTATTTCTTCAATTAACATATCTTCTTTTTTAACATTTCTTCTGTATCTTACATAAACTCTAATTGATTTATAAATTAAGAATACTATTAAAGCAAATATTGCTACTAAGAAAATAATTGAAAAAATCATTATTACTAAACCAATACCTGTTAAATCACTCTTATAATCATTTATTACTGTAATATAATTTACAATATTAAACATTTGAAATAACCCTGAACCTAACCCTTTAAAAATACTTACGAAACCTTCAAATAATGGTTCCATAAATTTTGTAAAAAATTCACCATACACACTCATTTTTATTCCTCCTTAATTTTTACAACAAGTTTTATGTTCATTTTATCAAAACTCATATTATTGTCTAAATTGTTATTAATAAATTCTTTATTTACTAATAGTTCCGTATCATCTACAAAGATTGTTGGATTTACATTTTCTATATCATCATAATCATATATAAAACTCATTCCTATTTCTTTATAAGCATTTATTATACTTTGATATTTTACTTCTTCTTCATAGGGAATTAGTATTTTAACAAATTCTTTTAAATACTTATTATCAAATAATCTAATTAAACCAGCTTTTTTAAGACCTTTATCAATACGGACAACATATTTATCCATATCTTTATTACTTATTAGTTCTGTTAATACTCTACTTGCTAGTAAGTCATATGATATTTCTTTTATTTTAGTTTCATAATCTTTTAAAACACCACTTACTAAAGATTCATCAAATTCTTCTAAACCTGGTATTTCATAACTAAACTTAACTTCATAATAAGTAGGATTATTACTAATCATTTTATATTCATTACGATAGTTATCACTTTCAAGCCCTACCAAAATCTTCTTATCTTCACTAGCATTTTTCTTAACTGCTTCAAATAAATCATTTATAAAGTATTTATTATCTTTAACATTTAATAACTTTGTTTTTCTTAAATAACTTAATAAATATTTAAACTTATTTTTAGTATCTTGATAATCACCATCTACTACGTTACTTGCAAAATCTACATAACAAGCTGTACAAATTATGACAGAAAGTAAAAATGTTTCATTCTTCCATGTTCTAATTAGTCCCATTTTATCATGAAGGCGACAATATTCAATAATAGATTTTAATACAAAATTAATATTATCATTGGAATATTCTATTGGATTGTCTTTATGTTTGTTGTTTTGAAAGTAATATGTATCAGCATAAATTTCAATTATTTCTTTGGCATAAAGAGCAAATTCTTTTTTGTTTTGCCACATTTTATTATCATCAATACTTATTATTGATTCTAGTATCTTTGCGTACTCAAGTAGGTCTTTTTCTTTTTTTACTACATATTTATCGATAACACTTAAGCTCACAATTCGTCTCACCAACCTATTCTTCATAAATTATACCAAATTTAAAATTACAATGCAATAACAGTTGTCAATTTTTTCAAAAAATATTGCCATATTTAAATTTTTAAGGTAAAATAATAATAGGAAGAAGGTATATATATGAATGATAATGTTCAAGATTTAGATTATACTGTTAATAGAATGTTTAATAGTGATGGAACAAGAAAAGTAACTAGAGATGAAAACGCTTATAATTTAAGTGTTAATAGACCAATGGTAAAAAATAGAAGGACTAAAAAGAAAAAAGCGATGGGTATTAAAGAAATAGCTACAAAAACAATTATTTTAGTGGCTTTATCTGCTGGTTTAACTGTAGGTATTCATGAACTTCATGAAGCGATGGAAGTTGGAGAAAATGCTAAAGAAATTAAAAATGAATTAGCTGCTGCTGTAACAGAAAACACAGAAATAGCTGGTTATAATAAAAATGAACAACGCCCTTACTGGTGGTATCAAATGGATAATGTTGCTAGTGATGTACTTAATAGTAATAAAGAATATGATATTGATACAAGAATTTATGGTTGCTTTAGAGCTTTAAATGAATATGAAAAAGAAAGTTATATGAATGAATTATTTTCAAAAATGTCAAGAATTATTGCTAGTAACCCAGCATCTTACAGTGAAGATGAAATAAAAAGTGCCCTACATAGTTCTTTTCAAGATTATTTAGATAGTAAAAATATTACTTTAGAAGAATATGAAGAACTTATGGATAAAGTTATTAAAGCTTATGCTAAAGAAGATAAAAGTGAAGAAGAAGTAGCTAGCTTACTTTCAAAACTAAATGATGCAGGCTCTAGAGATGGAGGTTCAAGATAATGGAAGAACTAGAAATAATTACTTTAGATGATGGAAGAGATTATATTATTACAGATGAATTCTTAATTGATGGTGTAAAATATGTATACCTAACTCTTGAAGGAGATATTGGAACATTTTGTATAAGAAAAATAAATATTATAAATAATGAAGAATATCTAGTAAGTTTAAATGATAAAAATGAATTTGAAATGGCATTAGAACAATTTATGCAAAGACATAAAAACTAAAAAGGTCTCAATCGAGGCCTTTTGCTTTGGTTTAATTAATTCTAATTGGGTCAGATTGAGTTCCTGTTCCTGAGACATAGGTTACATCTGAGTTAAGA
>FR899742.1 GCA_000437355.1 Firmicutes bacterium CAG:460 | reverse complement strand
AGAAAGAAAAGTTTATTGATTGCTATTATTATTTTTTTGTTTGATATACTTATTAAATATATAGTTGATAAGTCATTTTATTATGGAATTTTAAAAAGTATTATTCCTAAATTTTTCTATTTAACGAAAGTATATAATGAAGGAGCTGCGTGGAGTACGTTTGAAGGAAGCAGGTTTTTACTTATTGGGATTGCAGTAGTATCATTTGTTTTTTTGATGATTTATCAAAAAAACTTCTTGGATAATAGAAGAAACGTAGTAGCATTTAGTCTTGTTTATGGTGGACTTTTAGGTAATTTGTTTGATAGAGTAGTTAATGGTTATGTAATAGATTATTTGAAATTTTATATTGGGGGTTATGAGTATCCAGTATTTAATTTAGCAGATGTTGCATTGGTAATAGGTTTTATCCTTATAATATATGCAATATTTAAGGGAGAAGATAAGTATGGAAGTAATAGTAGATGAAGAAAATATAAGAATAGATAAGTATTTAGCAAGTAAGATAGATTTTAGTAGAGAAACCATAACTAAGATGTTAGCAGAAGAATATATTTTAGTTAATGGTAAAAGTATTAAAGCATCATATAAGGTTAAAATGGGTGATGTAATATTAATTAAAGATGGTTTTGTTAAAGAAATGACTTTAGAAGCTACTAAAATGGATATTGATATAGTTTTTGAAGATGAGTATTTAATGGTTATAAATAAAGATAGTGGGGTTGTTGTACATCCTGGTGCGGGTAACAATAATAATACATTAGTAAATGGTTTACTTTATTATAATAAAACATTAAGTAAAGGGGAAGAATTTAGACCAGGGGTTGTACATAGATTAGATAAAGATACTAGTGGGTTAATGATTATTGCTAAGGATGATAAAGCTCATGAGTTACTAGCAGATGATTTCAAAAATAAAAAAATTCATAGAGAATATATTGCATTACTAGATGGTGTATTTCCCCAAGAAAAGGCAGTTATTGATGCTCCGATTGGAAGAAGTAAACAATATTTTGATAAAATGGAAGTATGTAAGGATGGTAAAAAAGCTATAACTAATCTTGAAGTAATAAAAAAATATAAAGATTATACTTTAGTTAGATTAGTTTTAGAAACAGGAAGAACTCATCAAATTAGGGTTCATTTAGCATATATTGGTTATCCAGTTCATAATGATCCAGTTTATTCTAATAAATCTTGTACAGATTTTGGACAATTTTTACATTCTGCATATTTAAGATTTAAACATCCAATAACAGGTGAGTTGTTAGAATTTAATAGTGATTTACCAAAAGAATTTCAAGATTTTATAGATAATTTATAAATATTTTAAAGAAGTAATAAATGTTAATTAATAAGTAAGGTATTGATGTAAGAGGGATGTAACCGAGTACTTTTTTAATATCATGTAGTAAAAGAATTGATGCAAGTAAGAGAAGAATAGAACTTATTAGTGCAAATAAATAATTATGAAAGTAATAAAAGAAACATGATGTTGAAAAACATAATAAATAGTTTGTAGCAGTTGAAAATATTAAAGCCTCATTAAATAAATGATAATTATTTATTTTAAGTAAGATGGTTACTAATAAAAATAGACTTATTATGTAAAATAGGTATTCTATCATATGACACCTCTTTACTAAATATATGATTTATTGTAAAATATTATGACGAGGAGATGGAAAAATGTCTAATGTGTTAATTAGAAAAAGTGACCAAGTAATGATGAGTTTAGTTCATTATTTTGTTACAAAAGAAAATTATGCTCCGATAAATGTTCAAGGAGTTAAAGATGAAATATGGTTAGAAAATTTAAATGGGCCATATAGAATTATTAGAATTAGTTGTAATTCAATTATAAATGAAGAACAATTTGAATTTGATATATTTAAAATGAAACATATAATGAGACAAATTAAGAAGAAAACAATGTCTTTTAAAATAAATGCTTTAAATATATGCTTAGATTTAAGTAAAAAAGTTGATGAAGGTAATATTAAAAATATTGAAACTATTAGAGTTGAAGATATAAAAGATATTTTTAATAGTGAGATTGTAAAGAGCTTTCCTAGTATAAAAAATGAATTGTTAGAAACTGATGATGGTTTAGAATTAATTATTAATGTTACTAATGATATAAATGAAAAAACTGAAAAAGAAAATGAAAAATTTAATGATGTTTTTTCTCCGAAAAGAATTATTTTTACAAATATAATATCTTTAATTTGTATATTAATGTATGTTATTGTAGGTATTTATGGTAATAATTTCTTTAATTTTGATGCTAATGTTTTAGCTAAGTTTGGTGCTAATAATATATTACTTGTTAAAAATGGAGAAATATGGAGACTTCTTACTTGTGCATTTTTACATGTTGGTTTAATTCATTTAGTTGTAAATATGTATTCCTTAAGAGTTATTGGACCAAGTGTTGAAGGTTTAATTGGAAAAGGTAAGTTTGTATTTATCTATTTAATTAGTGCCATTAGTGCTAGTTTAATGTCTTTAGTATTTGTGGATTCTAATATTGTATCTGTTGGTGCTAGTGGAGCAATATTTGGTTTAATGGGAGCTTTACTTTATTTTGGTTACCATTATAGATTATATTTAAATGATGCAATTAAAACTCAAATTATTCCAGTTATATTATTTAATTTAATTATTGGATTTATGATGCCTGGTATTGATAATGGTGCTCATATTGGTGGTTTAATTGGTGGTTATTTAACTACAATGGCGATTGGTATAAAAAATAAGTCTGAGAAAAAAGATATGATTAATGGTTGGATTGTATTAATTTTATATCTTGCTTTCTTGAGTTACATTGTATTTTTTGTAAAATAATATAAAAAAAGCACTATTTACACAAAATGTGTGAAAAT